>NZ_CP172558.1:1602079-1922494 GCF_046530675.1 Chitinibacter sp. S2-10
GCCGTTGCGACCGGCAAATCGCGAGTCGGGCTGGATCGGGTTTTGCAGGCGACGCAATTGAACCATTTCTTTGAAGTAACGCGTACCGCCGATGAAGCCTTTTCCAAGCCGCACCCAGCGATGCTGGAATACATTCTGGGGTATTCGGCCGTAGAGCCCGAGCGGGCTTTGATGGTGGGCGATACCTCCCATGATTTGCAGTTGGCGCTCAATGCCGGAACGGCCAGTGTCGGGCTGACCTACGGCGCACACGAAGAAAATGCGCTTCAGGATTTACAGGCCTTGGCGCTATTTGACGAATTTGCGCTGCTGATCGACTGGATTATTGCGCATGGTTAAGATTTGCGACTCGCAAGACTTGCAGGAACGCGGGCTGGCATTTCGATTTAATATCAAAGAGCGCGCCGCGATTGCCTTGCGTTATGGTGGTCAGGTTTATGCTTATTACAATGAATGTGCGCATGTGCCGATCGAACTTGATTTCAATCCGGGTGATGTATTTGATCTATCCCGGCAATTTTTAATTTGTTCGACCCACGGCGCATATTATGATCCGACCAACGGTTTATGTTTGGGCGGCCCATGTAGTGGCCGCAGTTTGCATCGCCTGACCGTGATTGAAAAAGACAACGCAGTCTGGCTGCTTGAGGAATCCAATTCATGAATGAATCATTTGAACGCGACGCGTTAAAAGAAATTTTAACCGCGTCGATTAAAGAGCAACGCAGCGCCCGGCGCTGGGGTATTTTTTTCAAGTTTCTGACCTTTGCTTATCTGTTTATGATCGCCGGTCTGATGCTGGGCTGGATCGGCGATGAAGACGCCGAAAGCGCCAGCAGCGGCGCACATGTAGCGGTGGTCGATTTGAATGGCGAAATTTCGGCCGGTGGTGACGCCAGTAGCGAAATGGTGCTGCATGGTTTGAAAAATGCCTTTGAAGACCGCAATAGCAAGGCGGTAATTTTGCGCGCCAACAGTCCCGGCGGCAGCCCGGTGCAGTCGGGGATGATGTACGATGAAATCGTTCGCCTGAAGAAACAACATCCGAAAATTCCGTTTTATGTCGTCGTTGAGGATGTTTGTGCTTCGGGTTGTTATTACACCGCCGTCGCTGGTGACAAAATTTTTGCCGACAAGGCGTCGATTGTCGGTTCGATTGGCGTCTTGATGGATGGCTTTGGCTTTACCGGGACGATGGATAAATTGGGCGTCGAACGCCGCCTGATTACGGCTGGCGCGAACAAAGGCTTTCTTGATCCGTTTTCGCCACAAAGCGAAGAGCAGAAACAGAAAGCCGTGACGATGCTGGCTGAAGTTCATCAGCAATTTATTAATGTCGTGAAGCAGGGGCGCGGCAAACGGCTGGCGAGCAACAATCCGGATATTTTCTCAGGTCTGGTCTGGTCGGGAGAAACCGGCGTGAAGCTCGGTTTAGTCGATGGTTTGGGCTCGGTTAGCAGCGTCGCACGTGATATCGTCAAAGTCGACAATGTGGTTGATTTTACCCCGCAACCTTCGTATGCCGATCGCTTGGCTCGGCAGCTGGGCGTCGCTGCGGCGACGACGCTGGGTGCAAAGCTGGACATCCGATTGAAATAGATGGTATGGGTATATGAGTGCAGGTCATTGTAGGTATGTTCTGCATTGATATACCCAATTAGATGAGGTTGCTTATGGCGCGCAGAAAAAGAGTTGAAGAGCATGAAAATCACGAGCGTTGGTTGGTCTCCTACGCCGATTTCATTACCTTGCTGTTTGCTTTTTTTGTCGTGATGTATGCGATTTCATCGGTCAATGAAGGCAAATACAAAGTTCTGTCCAACTCCTTGGTTGACGCCTTCAAGCAGCCTAATACTTCAGCCAATTTTTTGCGCATGGAAAACCAGCATGTCATGGGCGCACCGCAGAAACTCGTGGTGATTCCCGGCCCAACCGTATTGCCTAGTGCCGGCAAGTATCAGGAGCAGGCAAAAAAAATGCGGGGAATGGCCAGCGATTTGCGCAAATCGCTAGGCTCGCTGATTGATGAGGGAACGGTCAAAGTGACGCAATCCAAACGCGGGATTGCCGTCGAAATCAGCGACTCGATCCTGTTTATGACCGGTCGCGCCGATTTGCAGTCCGACGCGATCAGCGCCCTGCAAACCATTGCCGCGCAATTACAAGGCTCGGATAATCTGATCCAGATCGAAGGCCATACTGACAATCAGCCGATTCGTGGCGGCCTGTTTCCGAGTAACTGGGAATTATCGTCTGCGCGTGCAGCCAGTGTCGTGCGGCTATTTCAGGAAAGCGGAATCGCGCCGCAAAGAATGGCGGCAGTCGGTTATGCCGAGTTTCGCCCAGTGGAGTCCAATGACAGCGACGAGAGTCGCGCCCGCAATCGCCGGGTCACACTGAATATCCTGGCCGACAATCAGGATGAAGTGGCCGTGATCTCGCAAAATTAGACCTGCACCCCCGGAGCAAACAGTCATCTGTTTGTGATCGATCCTTTCGCGCACTATAAAGAAATATTGACCCGACCGGTATTTCTGCGTGAACTCCTTCGCCAGTGCGCTTTCTGAAAATATACCTGATTTGCTTGACCAGATTGAGCAGGGTTTTTTGCAGGATCCAGATGAAGCGCATCGAAACAGTGCAGCGCTGTTTGCGCGTTCCAAAGAATTGGATCTCAAGCCCGGCCTTCATCTTCGTATCTACGTCGTTCATGCCCAGTCGCTCTGGCATTTGGGGCAATACCGCAAAGCATTGCGTTTGATTAACCGAGCCATCAAGCAATCTGATGATTCGGCGTTAAACGACCATCGCGCCGAAATTTTTCTGATCCGGGGAAAAATCAATTTCAGTCTTAAAAACTACCTGTCGGCCATGGAAGATTTTTCACTGGCGGCCGATGTAGCAATTGATTTGCTCAATATTGAAGTGGCAGTTGAAGCCTATTTATATATAGGCAGAATCTACATTGTATTTGGTCAGCAGGAACAGGCTGACGAGGTATTGAACCTGGGTTACAAACTGGCGAAGGGAATTGGCAGCGCGCGCCTGATCGCCAAAAGTGCCATTTTTTTATCCGATCAGTTGCTTGAGCAGCAACGCTATCAGGAAGCGCTGGCCATTATTCATCAAAGCGAAGCCAGCTTGCTGGAGCTTGGCGATTTAACCTGGCTGATTGAGTCAGGAAAAACGCAGGCCATTTGCTATCAGAAAACTCAGCACCCCGAAGAGGCAGAGCTCTATTTTGCCAGCATGTTTGCGATTGCGCAGCATATGAAAATTAAATGGGGTGGCGCACTGATCGCAATTCACTATGCCCAATTTTTGCTGGAATGGAATGAATGGCAGCGTGCGCTTGAAATGCTCGATTGGGCCGATCCATTGTTAAAGTCATTTGACGATTTGTACCTGGCTCAATTAAGTGCTGAGTTGCGATTTAACGCCTATAAGAAAAACAATGATTTTAAAATGGCACTGGAAAGCCTGATGCAGTTTGAAAAGATAAAATTAAAATGGGTGCAGCTGAATGTGTCCGAAGATGAATCCAGAAAAAAAGACCGATTCAAAAATTTGCAGAAAGTAATGAAGAACGTTGATCGAACGCGAAATGAATTTGAACGTTTGCTGGAGCCTGTTATTTCCAGAGCATCAATCGGAAGCGAGAAATTATTGCTGGAGAAGTGCAAAGAACTCGCTGATGAATGTTCAATTCTTTGGCTGGAGGCAGAAACGAAGCTCAAATATCGCCGCGTAGTTGAAAATAAAATTGATGGTTTGTTGAGGGATTTTTGCCTTCATGGCGATATTTGGCTCAGAACCCTACATGGACAGTATTTGATTTATTTTACCGAGGGCGCAGCTCGAAAAGAAATGTTGCAATTGGACTTGCTGCAAACGATTGATCGTTTTCCATGGCAATGGCATGACTGCGAAGTCCCTGTGTTGAAAACGAAATGGATGGCGCCCCGCGATGTCATCATGCATTTACATCACTAAAATGAACAAACAAGCAGCCATTGATGCACGAATTGCCGAGCTGATTGCCGTCATTGAAGTGTCATACTGGCAGTCCGATCCGGCTCAACTACGAGCCTGTACTGCACTATTGGATTTGTGTCTTGCGCATCAGCATCGGCAACTGGGCTATGCCTATCTTTTGCATGGTCGTTCGCTGATGGTTTACGGTGAGCCGGATCAGGCTCAAAAAATACTTGAGCGCGGAGTGACCTGGTGTCGGAGAAAGAAGGACGCAGAGCATTATTCGCTCGGGTTGCTCTGGTTGGGCTTGCAACTTTACAAACTCAATGATTTGCCAAAAGCATTAACGCTTTGGCTTAAATCACTGGCACTGGCGTCAGAGCAGTCCAATCTTGATTTGGTGATCGAGATTTATCTGAATTTGGGGACCTTATATCAAAGACTGGATTTACCTGAAGAATGTCATGCCATTTTGATGAGCGGATTTTCTTTGGCTGAGGCCATCGATAATAAAAGATTGCTCGCTAAAAGCGGCATATTTCTTTCCAATTTATTGCTTTCGGGTCAGCAATATTCTTCCGGAATGGCCATCATTGCCAGATCGGAACGTGATGTGATTTTACATGCTGATCTGACCTGGGTGGCTGAGTTATGTAGAAATAAGGCCATTTGTTTATGGCGGCAGGGAAAAGTTGAAGATGCTGATATATGCTTTGAATCAGCAATATGTTTGGCAAAGAAATTTGATCTGTCATGGATTTATATTTCTGTATCAATTGCATATTCCGAATTTTTGATTGATCAAAACCAGCAGATGTTAGCTATCCGTGTACTCGATGCTGCGGCTCCTTATTTGGAAAAATATCGTGATGATGAGTTGCGGCGGCAATGGAGCTGGGCTCGATATAGTAGTGCAAAGTCATTGAAAATGTTCGATGCTGCATTGACTGCATTGAAGGAGTGTCAGCATTTGCAGGAAACTGAAGTTGAAAAACGCTCTTTGTATGAAGCCCGGGAAAAATTGAAAACCAGACTGGCTAAAATTTACCCCACTTTGCGTCATGATTTTCGCCAATTTGAGCGCATGGTGAATGCATCGATAACGCAAATGAGCATTAAACAATTGCTTCAATTTAAAAAAAGCTGCGAAGAAACATTGGGGGTAGGGCGAATTATCGAAATTAGTGTTGCTACGGAAAATCATCCAATGCTTGAGCAGCGTGCAGTGCTGATTGTGAGCGAATACTGCTCAGCGAAAGACTGTTGGGTCAAGGTTGGCAACGGGTGCTATTACATTTTTCCCGGGGGAGATGCTTCGGCGCTGTTCGATTTTGCGCTCCGTATTATTCAGGCCATTGAAGCGCCACCGTGGCCGAAGTTTCAGGCTATATCGCTCAAGGCGAAGGCTAGAATCTTGCAAGTTAATCAGGGTATTGTGGAGCAAATTGACAGGATTATTCAGCGAGGCGGACATGATGCAGGATGAGTTTTCTGAATGTCTGGCCCGGCAGGCACAATACCGCTTGCGAAATTATGACCAGGCACTGGTGTTGGCGACCGAGCTGGAACGACTGGCACAAAACAACCCGGATTATCAGGCACAAGCCTTGTATTTAAAAGGTGAGGCGCTGGAGAAACTGGGGCGTTTTGCTGAAGCCAAGGCGCTTTTATTGCTATTGGAGAAAACATTACGGGCGACAACGCCGAAACATTCGCTGCTGCTTGATGTGTATGAATGCCTGGGAAAGTCGTGCTATGCCATCGGCGAATTGAGTGCGGCCTTGGAGCACTGGAGTCATTGTCTGGAGTTGGCGCTGGAGCATCATTCAATCATTCATTACATCAAAGCCTACATCGGTGTCGGTGGCGTTTATCTATATTACGGTTTTTATGAAGACTCCCTGCGGCATCATTTGCTCTCGCTTGAATATGCGCAAGAGCTGAACGACCCTGCTTTACTGATGACCATTCATTTATGGTTGGGCAGTGATTACAACGAGTTGGGTGAGTTCCAGCGGGCGCTTGAGCATTTGGCTATCGCACAGGACTTTTACCGGCAAGAAGCGGATAGTGGCAATCTCAGCGAAGTGCTGATGCACATCGGTTTTTCCAATTTTGGTCTGGGTAATCTGGTGGATGCGTTCAAAGCATTCAGTCAGGGCGTTGCAGTGGCAAAAACCAATCATCATGTTTGGCCGCTTGCCATGGCTCATCTCGGAATCGCCGAACTTTACTTTGCCCAGGGCAAATATCGGGAGGCTGTGCAGTATGCGCAACAGGCACAAGATTACGCAATCCAGACCCACTCGGTGCATCATGAATTGCGCGCCTGCAAGGTGCAATCTGCTGCGCTGGAAGCCTTGGCGCAATATGAAGAAGCGCTGCAGGTCTATGAACGGCATTACGCGCTGGCGGTCAGGCTCGCGAGCGAGCGAACCATGGCGCAACTGCAAAGCGGCACGCTGCGCCGAATTAGCCGGACTGAAATTCGTTTGAAGTTATTACGCGCCGAACAGCAGAAGAAAAACCTGGAAAACGAGCATATTTTGCGTCAAGCCGAATTTTTGTCAGAAAAGAATGCACTGATTGCAGTCAATCAAGCTAAAAGTGCTTTTCTGGCTTTGGTCAGCCATGAAATACGTACTCCGCTTACTGGCGTCATTGGCATGTTACGTCTAGCCAAAGGCCAGAAAGAGCTGCGCCCGAATACGCGCGAGCAAATCAGCATCGGCTTGGAAAACGCTGAAATGCTGATGAATATCATCAATGACTTGCTCGATGCCTCGAAAATCGAAGCCGGGAAAATAGTCATCGAACAAATTCCGTTTGATCTGCACAAGTTGATTGCTCAGGTGGCCGCGTTGTTTGCGCCGAAAGCGGAGGAAAAAGGGCTGACTTTTGTGCTGGATATTGATCACTTGCCACGCTCGGGTTGTTTGGGCGATCCGACGCGTTTGCGGCAAATTCTGTTTAATCTGGTCAGCAATGCGATCAAATTTACCGAGCAAGGCTCGGTGCGGCTAAGTGCCTATCGCGACGGGGAACAGATCAAGTTTCTGGTCGCCGATACCGGAATAGGTCTGGATGAGCAAAGCCTGGTGCGGCTGTTTAATAAATTCGAGCAGGCTGATACTTCGACCACGCGTAAATATGGTGGAACCGGGTTGGGATTGTCGATTTGCCACGCCCTGATTCAACTGATGCAAGGCTCGATTGCGGTGACTAGTCAGCTCGGTGAGGGGACTTGCTTTCGGGTTGATATCCCTCTGGAGCCGGTTGAGCTGGTGGCAGCTCCCGAAGCCGAGCCCCTTGCACTGATGCCGCTGCCGCACAAGCTCAAAATTCTCTATGCCGAGGATATTGTGACCAATCAACTGATTGTGGGGGCTTTGCTGGAAGAAATGGGGCTGTCTTTACAGGTAGCCAATAATGGTTTGCAGGCGATTGAGGCGCTGGCACGTGAACATTTTGATCTGGTGCTGATGGATAGCCGGATGCCGGTGATGGATGGTAATACCGCAACCCAGCTGATCCGTCAGGGGTGCTATCAGGAATATGAAGTACGCGATCCGGCAATTTATATTGTGGCCTTGACGGCCAATGCCGCTGACGCAGAGCGGGAAGCCGGTCTGGCAGCGGGGATGAATGATTATTTGCTCAAGCCGATTGACCCGATCCGGCTCAGGCAGGTTTTGGTCGCCGCATGTGAATACCAGCAGCAGCGCGGATATACGCTAGAACCACTGTTTACGCCCAGCATTGCTGAAAGTTCGTTTAACGATGACGAAATCCTGCTATTGCAGCGACTTGAGCAGGCGGGGGTGGCCATCCATGAAGCTCTGGAGCGGCTCAATGGCAATTTGGCACGCTACAAGCGCTGGTTATGGCAATTCTTCCAGGAACAAAAAGCGTTTTTCGACGAATTTGATGATTTATTACTCGCGCGCGATATCGAGCAATTGATCAGCAAAGTTCATGCCTTGCGTGGTGTCGCGGGTACTTTGGGTTTGGTCGCTTTATACGAGCAGGCCGGAGCGCTGGAACAGAATTTGAATCATTTCAGTCGCAATGGCGGGGTGTGCCCGGATGGCACATGGCTGGCGCAAAGCTGGGCAACGGCAATGAAAGAAGTCTGGCCTCTGGTGCAAATGAGTGCAGCTGTTCAAGTTGCACTACCTTGCTTGCCACTGCCGGAAAATTACTGGCCGCAAGCACTGCGTCTGCAGGAGGCACTGGAATCCAATAGCTTGCGAGCCAGGCAGAAACTGCAGGAATTGCTGACCCAGATCGGCGACACCCCCGTTGCACATTCATTGCAATTGGTGAATGAAGCATTGGAAAGACTTGATTATCCTGCCGCGCAACTGGCGCTCAAAGCGATACTTCCGGAGCAAGGACATGAGTCTTGATGCCTATATTCTGATTATTGATGATCAGATGACCAATATCGAAGCGCTGGGTGAGCTGCTGACCGATCAGTATGACGTGCATTTTGCGCTGAGCGGCGCGGCGGCCTTGCAGCAAATTGCGCAGCATAAACCCGATTTGATTTTGCTCGATATCATGATGCCCGATATGGATGGCTACGCCGTTTGTCGTGAGCTGCAAAGTCAGCCCGATACGGCTGAAATTCCGGTCATTTTTATTACTGCGCTGGGTATGCCAGACGAAGAATCGCGCGGCTTGGATGCTGGAGCGGTCGATTATATTGTCAAACCCTTCAACCCGACGGTCGTGCGCGCGCGAGTGCGCAACCATCTGGCGTTCAAGCAAGCGCAGGATCAATTGCGGCTATTGGCGCAAACCGACGGACTGACCGGGCTGGCAAACCGACGCTATCTGTTTCAGCGCTTGCAGGCCGAATTTGAGCGCGCCCAGCACACGCCCAATGTTTTTTCGCTGATTCTGATCGATGTCGATTATTTCAAGCGATATAACGACACTCAGGGGCATGTTGCCGGGGACGTCTGTTTGCAGCGGATTGCCGGTGTGATCATGTCCGAATTGCGCAATTCGAATGATCTGATGGCGCGCTATGGGGGCGAAGAGTTTTGCTGTTTGCTGCCTGACACCCATTTGCAGGAAGCGAGGCTGATTGCCGAGCGGATTGCCCGTAGCGTCACCGAGCTGGCAATTCCCAACCCTAAAGCGCCAGGGTTAAATATTGTCACAATTAGCGCCGGCGTCGCCCAGTGGCAAAGTGATGTGACGCAGCCAGAAACCCTGCTGCAGCGCGCAGATCAGGGATTGTATGCAGCCAAAGACGCCGGACGAAATCAGGTTTGTGTTGGGTATGTTTGTGGAAGTTAAATGGGGTGTGCTGTGTGGCAGCATACCCCTATTTAAATTTCTTCTCCAACTTGGCCAGGCTGATATACAGCACCGGTGTGATATAGAGCGTAATCAGTTGCGAGAATAACAATCCGCCGACGATGGCGATGCCAAGTGGTTGTCGCAGTTCTGCACCAGCGCCCAGACCCAAGGCCAGTGGCATGGCACCCATTAATGCCGCCAGCGTCGTCATCATGATCGGACGGAAACGCTTGGCACTGGCGTCACGGATTGCCGCTTCCGCGCTCAGCTGGTTTCCGCGCTCGGCTTCGAGCGCAAAATCGATCATCATGATGGCATTCTTTTTGACAATCCCGACCAGCAGCAAAATGCCGATCATTGCAATAAAAGTCAGCTCCAGTCCAGTGATTTGCAAGGCCAGTAAGGCGCCGATGGCGGCCGAAGGAATCCCGGCCAGAATCGTCAGCGGATGAATCCAGCTCTCGTACAGCACGCCGAGCACGACATAAATAACGGCCACAGCGGCCAGAATCAGCCAGAGCTGGCTGGTTTGCGTCTGTTTGTACAGCGCAGCATCGCCGGCAAAACCACCAAAAATATAAGCGGGCAGACCGATTTCCTGTTCGGCAGCATTAATTTCGCGCGCCGCATCCGACAGTGATGCACCTTCTGCCAGATTGAAAGACAAGGTAATCGCCGGGAGCTGCCCCTGATGGTTGATCGTCGTCGTGACCGCGGTGCGCTCGACCGTAGTAAAGCTGCTCAGCGGAATCAGCGCCGTGGCGCTTTTGCTGCGCACCGCCAATTTATCCAGTTTACTCTCGTCGCTGCGATCCGCTTCGCCGAGCTGCATCAGCACCGAATAACTGTCCTGCGGCGCATAAATGCTCGCCACTTCACGCTCGCCGTAGGCGGCATACAGCGTGTCGCGCAGCGACTGCATATCGACACCGAGTTCAGCAGCGCGGTCCCGATTGATATTGAGTTTGGCTTGCAGTGTTTTTTGTTCGGCATCCGAATTCACATCGCGGAAAATCGGCCTGGCCGCCAGTGCGGCGAGTAATTGATTACTCCAGTCTTCCAGATCATTGGCATTGACGGCCTGCAGTGTGTATTGATAGCTGCTTTTGCCACTGCGCCCACCAATATTCAGATTCTGTGTCGGGCGGTAAAACACGCTGACTCCGGCAATTTTTCCAGTTGATTTACGCAAGCTCTCCAGCGTTTTTTGCATATTGTCGCGCTCTTGACGTGGTTTGAGCGTGATAAACAAACGGCCACTGCTGCCTGAACTGCCCAGGCTTGAAGCGACCGTCGCGACATTCGGATTACGGGAAACGGCCGAGGCCACTTGGCGTTGCAGTTTGAGCAGGGCGGGGTAGCTGATGTCCGGCGCAGCATCGACACTGGCCTGAATCTGGCCGATGTCCTCCTGCGGAAAGAAGCCTTTCGGAATCAGCAGATATAGCCAGGCTGTCACGGCAAAGGTTGCCAGCGTGATCAGCAGCATCCAGCGGCGATGGCCGAGTACCCAGCCAAGACTGTTTTGATAAGCGGCCAGCAGCCGGTTAAAGCCGGTTTCAAAATAACGGCTCCAGGCTGGTTCGCGGTGATGGTGCGAACGGTTTTCCGGTTTTAAAAACCGCGCTGCAAACAGCGGGATCAGCGTCAGCGAGACCAGCATCGATACCATGATGGCCAGCGTCACCACGACGGCAAATTCGTGAAACAGCAAGCCCATCGTGCCGGGCATAAAGAAAATCGGAATAAACACCGCGACCAGCGAAATCGAAATCGACACGACAGTAAAGCCGACTTCGCCTGCACCTTTGATTGCGGCATCCCAGGGACGCATCCCTTCTTCGATATGACGGACAATATTTTCCAGAACGACAATCGCGTCATCGACAACCAGACCGAGCGCGACAGTTAAACCCATTAGCGAGATATTGTTCAGGCTATACCCCAGCCAGTACATCAATGCAAACGTTGCCAGTAAAGAGATAGGGAGCGATACCGAGGGTATCAGTGTGGCGGCAGCACGGCGCAGAAAAACCAGCACCGACAATACAACCAGTCCCAGCGTCAACAGCAAGGTCAGATTGACGTCGTGTATCGATTCGCGAATCGACGTTGATCGGTCATTCAATTCGCGAACTTCAACCGAGGCGGGCATCTGCGATTTCAATTTGGGCAGCATGGCTTTGATCGCGTCAACGGTCGCAACGGTGTTGGCTCCGGGTTGGCGCTGCACGGCCAGAATGATCGAACGCTCGCTATTGACCCAGCTGCCCGATTTAATGTTTTCGACGCTGTCTTCGACGGTCGCGACGTCCTTGAGCCGCACTACGCCATCGGCGCTGCTGGTGATGATCAGCTGGGCAAATTCGGCGGCGTTTTTAAGTTGTTCATTGGCTTGCAGCATCAGCGTCTGCCGCTCGCCTTCGAGTTGTCCGACTGGCGAGTTGGCATTGGCCGTTTTTAGTGCATTCGATAACTCAGGGAGTGAAATATTGCGCGTTGCCAGTTTGTCCGGATCGACTGCGATGCGCACGGCATATTTTTTTTGCCCGTAAATTTGTACTTGGGCAACGCCGTTGATGGTCGAGAGTGCGGGGGCGATCAGGTTGTCCGAGAAGTCGTTCAGTTGCGAGAGCGACATTGACGGTGAATTGATCGCCAACATCAAAATCGGCGCGTCCGATGGATTGACTTTGCGATAGCTGGGCGGGCTTTTCATGTCGCTCGGCAATGAGCGGGTGGCGCGGTACAGTGCAGCCTGAACGTCGAGTGCTGCCGATTCAATATCCCGTCCGGGTGCAAACTCCAGCGTGATTGATGTGCTACCTAAGCGGCTGCTCGAGCTCATCATGGCGAGGCCGGGAATTGTCGAAAATTGTTTTTCCAGTGGCGTTGCGACCGAATTGGCCATGGTTTCTGGTGATGCGCCGCTCAGGTTGGCCGATACATTAATCGTCGGCGTGTCATAAGTCGGTAGTGCGGAGATGGGCAGGTTCAGCCAGGCGATGGCTCCGGTGACCATGACGGAGAGCCAGAGCAGCAGTGTTGCGACCGGCCGATGGATCGCCCACCATGAAATACCGTGCCCCATTATTTGCGCCCTCCACCTTGGCTGGACGATTTGGCCGGGCGACTGGCTTCGATCACTGAGCCGCCGGGACGAACATTTTGCCCACCTTCGCGAATGACTTTGCTACCGGCCTGCAGCCCGTCGATTAGCGCTTGTCCATCGTGGCTTCTCAGCACCGTGACGGCCTGTGGTCGGGCTTTACCTTCCTTGTCGATCAAATAAACAAAGCGTTGCTCAGGCCCGGTCTGGATTGCCTGAAGTGGCAATACCAGGCCGCGTTCAGAACCGAGCTGTAACTGAACCCGGGTACTCAGTCCTGGCCAGAGCAGATGGTCGCGATTGGCAAATTCGGCCTTGGCCAAGAGCGTTCCGCTGCTTTTATCGACGGTGCTATCGAGAAAGACCAGTTGACCATCACGTGTGCTGCCGTCGGGCAGTGTGGCGCGGACGATCAGTTTGTTTTGCGCGGCGAGCAAAGCGGGAAGTTCACGCTCTGGCACGCTAAAGCTGATCCGTACCGGGTCGAGCTGGGTCAGCGTGACCAGCGGATCGCTACCACTGGCCTGAGCCAGACTGCCCGTTCGCACATTGATTTTGCCGGTACGGCCTGCAAAAGGCGCGACAATGCGTGAGAAGCTCAGTTGTGCATTGGCCGCCGACTGATCGGCCTTGGCGGCAGCAAGTTGTGCACGCAGGCTTTCGGCCTTGGCGCGTGCGGTGTCTACGGCTGAAGGGGAAATAAATTTGGCTTGCTCGAGTTCGAGTGAGCGCTGAAGATTGCGTTCAGCTTCCATCAGTTGAGCTTGCATTTGGGATGAGACCGCTTGGCTGCGCAAGGCCTGCGCTTGGTCGTGGCGAGAGTCCAGTGTGAATAATAATTGCCCCGCTTTGACTTCGTCGCCTTCGCGGAAATGAATTTGGGCAATCTGCGCATTGATTTGTGGCCGGATTTCTATGGTCTGAGCTGCTTCTACATGGCCGTTGCTGGCGATTTCTCTTGGTAGTTCACCCTGTTTGACCAGAGTGCTGATGATGACGGTCGGACGGTCACTTTTGCCCGGTTTTTCTGTGGCTTTGTCACAGGCGGTCAGTGCGAGCACCAGCAAGGCCAGTGTTCCGAGTTGTGGGTGAATCAATGCGCTCATCATGGTGTCTCAGTGTGATTTTGCTGGTATGAGTTGAAAATGGCTGGCAGGTTCAATACTAACAGCGCTGCAGTGATCTATGGTGTGGCGAGAGATTGATATTGCATGCCGATGTTGCTTGAAAAAGGAGCCAATCGATTTGGCATGCTTGATGGATGACAAACAAACCGTCAATTGTAATCCATTAGCAACAAATTAATTGTGCGACGCCGTGCTATGATCACGCACATTGGCCTTTATTGTGATGGTTATGCAATGGATGTTCTCCAGTCGCTTATCAGTATCTTTACTGATTATGGCTACCTGGCCGTCTTCACGGTGCTGTTGGCTTGTGGGCTCGGTGTTCCCATTCCCGAAGATATTTCACTGGTCGCTGGCGGGGTTATTTCGGGCTTGGGCTATGCACATGTTCATACGATGTTTGCCGTCGGGATGGCGGGTGTGTTGATCGGTGATAGCTTTATGTTTCTCCTTGGCCGCTATTGTGGAACCAATCTGCTTGAGCACCGTTATTTCAAACGAATGATGACGCCGGATCGCTACCAGGCGGTACAGGATAAATTCGAACGCTATGGGAATCGCGTGCTGTTTGTCGCACGTTTTCTGCCGGGCTTGCGTGCGCCAATTTACCTAACTGCCGGGATGTCTTGCCGGATTTCATATTTGCGGTTTCTGATTCTGGATGGAATGGCTGCGCTGATTAGTGTGCCAGTCTGGGTTTATCTGGGTTATTACGGCGCAACGAATCGTGAATGGTTGTTGATGTGGCTTGCGCGCGGCCAGACGGCCATTCTGGTGCTGGTGGCTATCGTCGCGGTGATTGTGGGTGCTTGGTATCTTAAAAATAAGCGCAATCCCTAAAGGTCTTATTTTTTCCGCTGACCTACACTAGTCCCTTCTGCAACTTCGAGTTAAGCCAAAGATGTCTCGTCCTATCGAAGCTGTTGTCCACAGCGCCGCGCTACGTCATAACTACCAAACCATCAAGCAGCGTGCTCCCGGAGCCAAGGCATTTGCGGTGATCAAGGCCAATGCCTATGGTCACGGCGTAGCCCGGGTGGTCGAGGCGCTGCACGATGCCGATGCTTTTGCCATTCTGGAGTTCGATGCGGCAGTGCAAATGCGGCAGCACGGCGTAACTCAGCCGATTTTGCTGTTGGAAGGGGCGTTCAGCCCTGCCGAACTCCAAGCGTGTGCCGAGCATCGTTTGATGCTGGCAATTCACGAGCCGCGTCATTTGTGCTGGTTGCAGGAAACGCCTTTGCTGGCGCCTGTTGACGTGTTTTTAAAGCTCAATACCGGAATGAACCGGCTCGGTTTTGCGGTTCAGGATGCCGCTTCGCTATTCGCGCAATTGCGCAAGCTACCGAATGTGGCCAGCGTGACGTTGATGACGCACTTTGCGACTGCCGATGAGCCGGCAAAAGGTGTAGCCAAACAATGGGAGCGTTTTCGATTACATACTGCCGGGCTGGATTGTCCGCGCTCGCTGGCCAATTCGGCGGCAACACTGGCATATCCCGAAGTTCATGCCGATTGGGTTCGTCCCGGGATTGCACTTTATGGTTCTTCGCCATTTAACCACCTGAGTGCACGGCAATTGGGCTTGCAAGCTGCAATGACTTTGCGTTCAGAGGTGATAGCTGTTCAGGAGCTCGTCGCAGGAGATGCGGTTGGTTATGGCGCAAGCTTTATTGCCGATGGCCGGATGCGGGTTGGTATTGTTGCCTGTGGCTATGCCGACGGTTATCCGCGTCATGCGCCGACCGGCACTCCGGTGCTGGTTGAAGGCAAAATGACCCGTTTGCTTGGCCGGGTTTCGATGGATATGCTGTGTGTTGATCTGAGTGAGCTGCCACAGGCCGGAATCGGAAGTGGGGTCGAGCTCTGGGGGGCGGCTTTGCCGATTGACACGGTGGCGCATGCTGCCGGAACTATTGCTTATGAATTGATGTGTGCCGTTACGGCGCGAGTACCAATCCGTTCTGTTTGATGGTGAACTGTTCGTCAATTTACCCCAATTGACGCAGATTCCATTACAATTATCCGGTTTTTATTAATTTTCCAGCCTGCAGGTTAATCATGGCATTAATCGTCCAAAAATATGGCGGTACATCGGTTGGGTCGCCTGACCGAATCAAAAACGTAGCGCGCCGCATCGCCAAGTTTAAAGCTCAAGAGCATGACTTGGTGGTGGTTCTGTCCGCAATGTCTGGCGAAACCAATCGCCTGATCGCTTTGGCTAAAGAAATGCAAGCCAACCCGGATCCACGTGAACTAGATGTAATTGTTTCGACTGGTGAACAAGTCACGATTGGCTTGCTGGCAATGGCGCTCAAAGACATGGGTCTGGATGCCGTGTCGTACACCGGCTCGCAGGTCAAAATCCTGACCGACAGCTCGCATACCAAAGCGCGGATTCAGCATATTGACGATGCCAATATGCGTGCCGATCTGAACGCCGGTCGCGTAGTGATCGTAGCGGGCTTCCAGGGCGTGGACGCCAACGGCAATATCACGACTTTGGGTCGTGGTGGTTCGGATACTTCGGGCGTGGCTTTGGCCGCAGCACTGAAAGCCGACGAATGCCAGATTTATACCGATGTTGATGGCGTTTATACGACCGATCCGCGCGTCGTGCCGGAAGCGAAAAAGCTCAAAACGATTACGTTTGAAGAAATGCTGGAAATGGCCAGCCTGGGCTCGAAAATCTTGCAGATTCGTTCGGTTGAATTTGCAGGCAAATACAATGTGAAATTGCGCGTATTGTCCTCGTTCCAGGAAGAGGGCGAGGGTACGTTGATTACTTTTGAGGAAGACTCTACCGTGGAAAAACCAGTCATCTCCGGCATCGCCTTTAATCGCGACGAAGCCCGCATCAATGTGATCGGTGTTCCTGACAAGCCAGGTATCGCTTACCAGATCCTGGGGCCAGTGGCTGATGCCAATATCGATGTGGATATGATTATCCAAAACGTCGGTCAGGACGGCACAACGGATTTCTCGTTCACCGTGCCAAAAGGCGAAATGGCGCGTGCCATCAAGGTGCTCGAAGGCGTGCAAAGCCAGATCGGCGGCAAATCGGTATCGGGTGACGACAAGATTTGTAAAGTATCCATCGTCGGCGTTGGGATGCGTTCGCACGTGGGCGTGGCATCAACGATGTTCCGCACGCTGGCTGAAGAGGGTATCAATATCCAGATGATCTCGACTTCCGAAATCAAAATTTCGGTTGTGCTGGACGAAAAGTATCTGGAATTGGCTGTTCGCGTATTGCACAAAGCTTTTGGTCTTGAGCAAAACGATTAATTTGTTGAGTAATTTCTGCAACTTATCGGAAAATGTTGTGGAAACTGGTTGACGGGTTTGGGTGGTGTCGGTATTATCTCGCTTCTCTGAACGGAGACGTGGCCGAGTGGCTGAAGGCACCGCCCTGCTAAGGCGACATACGGGCAACTGTATCGAGGGTTCGAATCCCTCCGTCTCCGCCAGAGGATTTAAATTGTTGTGTAGTGCGCCCGTAGCTCAGTTGGATAGAGTATTTGGCTACGAACCAAAGGGTCGGGCGTTCGAATCGCTCCGGGCGCACCAACACCACAATGTAGTATTGATGTTTTAGATGTCCCTATAGTTTAGCGGTTAGAACACTGCCCTTTCACGGCGGCGGCCGGGGTTCGATTCCCCGTGGGGACGCCAAATCATCAGCAAAGTTTTAAATCAGTGCGCCCGTAGCTCAGTTGGATAGAGTATTTGGCTACGAACCAAAGGGTCGGGCGTTCGAATCGCTCCGGGCGCACCAATTTAAATCTTAGTTGTTTTCAAGTTGTTTCAAGCATGTCCCTATAGTTTAGCGGTTAGAACACTGCCCTTTCACGGCGGCGGCCGGGGTTCGATTCCCCGTGGGGACGCCAACTTAGTTGGTGTCGGTAGTATTTCAATATTGTTGCATTTCTTTTTTCTCCCTACTTTTCCTGCAAATTCATCAAACAATTACTTGTGCTTTTTTCCGCTTTTGTTGTCTGAAAGAGGCATGATTCTCATTTGTCTGTATGAACTTAATGCAGGGTATCTCTCTGCGCTTATTGTTTTGTAACGCCTTCAGACGTATACCATTGCGGGTATCAAGATTCGTTTTTTATGTTCATCTCTCCGCATCTCGACGATGCCCGGCTTATTTCTTTCGGGGCTTGGTCTTGCCCTATTCGCACTTTTAAATCGATCTAGGCAAGCCTGCCTGCAAATGACTATGATTGGGTTGGCGTTTTTCCCTCATCGTTGTAATGAGCGCTGGCAGGCAATTGCTGAATGTACGGTGTTTCATTTCAGAGTACGGATAGAATGAATTGGCGATAAATCCCATACCCATAGGCAAAGATGCTTTTTTGCAAAGTTACTGCACTTTATCGCCGTTAAAAATCTGGCGCTACGGCAGCCGTAGTGAGCAGATTGGCCTTTTTGGGGGCTGGCTCGGTCTGGTGCTGCTCTGTATAGCTTTGGGGCTGGCGGTAGTCATTTGGCAATGGTCTGGTTTGCCGCTGTATTTTGGCGGTGTCATCGTCTACATCACGATCTATCCTCCGCTGCTGATCTGCCTTTGGCTGACGCTAACTTGCGGCTGGTGGTGGGGTGCCATTCCCGCTTATCTGGCAACGCTGACGCTGGCGCTATACGCACAAATGCCTTTACCTTGGGCGGCGCTGTTTGCCTGCGCTAATCCGCTTGGATTGGCCATTATTGCTGTTGGTTATCAAGCAATTCCGGTTCGCCGCGATCTGCGTAGTCTCAATGCCTTGATGTTTTATGTGCAATTAAGTTTTGTGGCCAGCATTTTTAGCTCGAGTGGTGCTTTGCTCTGGTGTTATGTCAACCGCATCGACAGTACCGGCTTGTTGCCTATCTGGCAGGGCTGGTGGCTGGGGGGCTTTTTTCAAAGTGTGCTGATTGTCGGTCCGGTGATGGCTTGGTTATGGCCTAGCATCGAACGCTGGCAAGCCAAATATCCGCAATTTTTAGCCGAGCCAAGGTTTGAGACCCGCCGTTCAGTGGTGGTGCTGCTGGCTGCGGTGAGTTTCGGGGTACTGTTTTATGGCTATATCACCATTCAATTGGCCGCCAATCAGCTTGGGCAGGCGGCGGCCAGTATGGCGATGCTGCACCATGCTATCGGCGTGATGCAGCAGACCATGCGTGTGTTTTACTGGGTGCTGGCCTTGGTGACCGTTTTTATTACTTTTTTTGGTTATCAGTTATTTACTTATTGGGATCGTGCAAGTCGGCAATTGCTCGCCGAGCTGCATCAAGCCAATCTGCGTTTAGAGACCCTGGCACATGTTGACGTACTTTCAGGCCTGTATAACCGACGTGCCGCCGAGGAGTATCTGCATACCGAGTGGAATCGGGCTCTGCGGCTCGAAGATAGTGCAGCATTGATTATTCTTGATATTGACCATTTCAAGCAGGTCAACGATCAATATGGTCATTCGGCTGGTGATGCCGCGATTCGCAGTTTGGCTGGCGGTATCCTGGATACCAAGCGCGATATCGACATCGCAGGGCGCTATGGGGGTGAGGAATTTATCGTGATTTTGCCTCACGTTGACCAGAGCGGCGCTTGGGCGTTTGCCGAGCGACTGCGCGAACAGGTTGCGGCAACGAAAGTACCGCACGACCATGGTGAGTTTCAAATCACGATCAGCCTGGGTATTGCAATGTCCGATCTGGCTGATCCCTTGCCGGAAAAATGGCTTTCTCGCGCCGATCAAGCCTTATACATGGCCAAAAATGGCGGGCGCAACAAGACCCGGCTGGTTTTGTGAGCCTCTCCTTTGTGCGCCATTCTTTTCTGATTGACCCCAGTCAAATTAACGATGTTAAACTAGCAACATGAAAACCCATGACGCAGATTTAATCATTGTTGGCGGCGGTCTGGTCGGCGCAGCCTTGGCGCTGGCGCTGAAAAACACCACGCTGGACATTATCCTGCTCGAAGGCCGCGAGCCGATGCTCGACTGGCCCGCTGATAGCTGGGATCAGCGCGTCTATGCGATCAGCCGTGCCAGCCGCACTCTGCTTAGCGAAATCGGAGCCTGGCAAGGTGTTCGCTCCGAACGGCTTGCCCCGATTTCTGCCATGAAAATTTATGGCGATGCGGCCAATAGTCGCCTTGAGTTTGCTGCGCTCGAAGCCGGTGTTGACGAACTGGCTTTTATCGTCGAAAACCGCGAATTGCAACGCGCTCTCTGGCTGGCGCTGGCCGAATGCAGTAATGTGCGCGTCATGACTTTGGTCTCCGCGCAGCAATTGCAGATTAAACCTGAAGAGGCGATTCTGACGCTGGATAATGGCCAGAGTCTGTCTGCCAAGTTGGTCATTGGTGCTGATGGTGCCAATTCCTGGGTTCGCCAGCAATTGGGAATGGATTCGAATGCCAAGTCTTATCAACAATTTGGCGTCGTTGCCAATTTTGCTTGTGAAAAACCACATTACGGTGTGGCGAGGCAATGGTTTATGCCGGATGGTATTCTGGCATGGTTGCCATTGCCCGGTCAGCGCATCTCAATGGTCTGGGCCTGTGATGAAAGTCGCAAAAATGAACTTTTGGCCTTGTCGTTTGACGAACTGGCCAGTTGCGTCACCCTTGCCGGACAATCACAACTAGGTAAACTGGATAGCATAACAGCGGCCGCTGCATTCCCGCTCAAGCTCACACAGGTTCCACACATCACCCGCTCGCGCATTGCGCTGGTCGGCGATGCTGCGCATACCGTACACCCGCTAGCCGGACAGGGTGTAAATCTGGGCTTTGGTGATGTAGCCGAATTGGCCAAAGTGCTAGGCAATGTTCATCCCGGAAGAATTGGTGATGCCTTGGTGCTGCGTCGCTATGAACGTGCGCGTTGCGAATCGGTTATTCTGATGCAACAAGTATGCGATGGCTTGCAGGCGCTGTTTAATAATCACAATCCCACGCTCAAAACCTTGCGCAATTTTGGGTTAACGCTCACCGACCAATTACCGTGGCTAAAGCGTCAATTGATCCGCCACGCTATGGATTCTTAAGGAACAATATGAAAACCTTTTTTACCCGCATCATGATCGCTGCCGGCCTGCTGGCCATCGTCGCCTGTTCTGCGCAGGCAGATACGCCGCCCAAAGAACTCAAAGCGACGATAGAAAAGAAGCTGGGTCGCCCCGTTGATGCGGTAAATACCACGCCAGTCAAAGGGATTTATGAGGTGGTGATGGGCAAACGCCAGATCATCTACACCGATGCCAAAGGCGATTATGCTTTTGTTGGTGAGCTGGTTGACGTGGCCAAAAAAGAAAGCATTACCGAAAAACGCATCGCCGCGATGATGACAACCGACTTTTCCAAATTGCCATTGGCTGATGCAGTCAAAATCGTGCGTGGCAATGGTTCGCGCAAAATGGCCGTGTTTACCGACCCTGATTGCCCGTTCTGCAAACGCCTCGAACAGCAAAGCCTGGTCGGTATCGACAATGTGACGATTTATAATTTTTTGATGCCTCTGCCTAGCCTGCACCCTGATGCAGTTCGTAAATCAATGCTGATCTGGTGCAGCAAAGATCAGGCCGCAGCATGGAAAGGATGGTTCTTTGATGCCAAATTACCGCCAGAGGCCAATACCGACTGCAGCAACCCGGTGACCCGCAATATGCAATTGGGTGAATCACTGGGAATTAACGGTACGCCAGCGCTGATTTTTGCGAATGGACAAATCGTCTCGGGTGCCGTACCCACAGAGCAGATCGAAGAATTGCTCAACAAGCCAAAAAAATGAATCTGAGTTGAATGAGTAATTAAAACAGCCACCGTATGCGGTGGCTGTTTTTTGTTCAGATTGGGCGTAAGCATGACCTGCTTATTTATACCTGGTGGTGGTATATTCTTGGATGTCTTATTGGATAATGACCCCATTAATATACCTATTCATGGCCAAACGCCCGATCACGCAATTGTTTCAGCTCATCACGTAATTGCGCAGCTTTTTCAAACTCCAGATTTTGCGCGGCGTTCATCATTTCTTTCTCGATGCGCTTGAGCTCTTTCGCCAATTGTTTCTGATCCATCTCGGCCACAATGCGCTGCTTTTTCTCTTCCAGGCGCGCTGCGGTGGCTTCTTCGGCGTTATACACGCCGTCGATAATATCCTTGATGCGTTTGACGACGCCGCGTGGCGTGATGTTGTTGGCGACGTTAAACGCAATTTGTTTTTCGCGGCGCCGCTGCGTTTCGCCGATGGCTTTTTCCATCGAATTGGTGATGCGGTCGGCGTATAAAATCGCCTTGCCGTTCAGATTACGCGCGGCGCGGCCGATGGTTTGAATCAGACTGCGCTCGCTGCGCAAAAAGCCTTCCTTATCGGCATCCAAGATGGCGACCAGCGACACCTCCGGAATATCCAGCCCTTCGCGCAATAAGTTAATCCCGATCAGTACATCAAAAACGCCCAGACGCAAATCGCGCAGGATTTCGACGCGCTCGACGGTGTCGATATCCGAATGCAAATAGCGCACCTTGATGCCATGCTCGGCGAGATAATCGGTGAGCTGCTCGGACATTTTCTTGGTCAACGTCGTGACCAGCACGCGCTCGCCTACTTCGGTGCGCTTTTTGATTTCCGACAGCAAATCATCGACCTGCGTGCCCACCGGACGCACTTCGATAATCGGGTCGACCAGCCCTGTCGGGCGGACGACTTGTTCAACCACCTGGCCTTGATGTGTAGACTCGTAATCTGCGGGCGTGGCCGAGACGAAAATCGTTTGCGGCATCAGGCGTTCGAATTCTTCAAACTTCAGCGGCCGATTGTCCATCGCTGAAGGCAGCCGGAAGCCGTAATCGACGAGGTTTTCCTTGCGCGAGCGGTCGCCCTTATACATCGCGCCAACCTGACCAATCATCACATGGCTTTCGTCCAGAATCATCAAGCCATCTTTGGGTAGATAGTCGAGCAGCGTCGGCGGCGGCGAGCCAGCGGGTTTACCGGAAAAATGCCGGGAGTAGTTCTCGATGCCTTTGCAAAAGCCCATCTCGGTGAGCATTTCTAGGTCAAACCGCGTGCGCTGCTCTAAGCGTTGCGCTTCAACCAGTTTTTGCTCTTTGTAGTAAAACGCCAGCCGATCACGCAGCTCGTCTTTAATCGTTTCAATCGCGCGCATGACGGTATCGCGCGGCGTGACATAGTGGCTGCTGGGGAAAATCGTATACCTGCCCACGCGCTGCTTCACATGCCCAGTGAGCGGGTCAAACAGGCTGATGCGCTCGATCTCGTCGTCGAACATTGACACGCGCACCGCCAGCTCGGCCGATTCGGCGGGGAAAATATCAATTACATCGCCGCGCACGCGAAAATGTCCACGCGAAAAATCCAGCTCATTGCGATCGTACTGCATCGTCGTCAGGCGTTTGATAATGTCGCGCTGGCCGATCTGTTCGCCCTCGACCAAATGCAAAATCATCGCGTGGTAGGAACTTGGGTCGCCAATACCGTAAATCGCCGATACGGTCGCAACGATAATGCAGTCTTTGCGCTCCAGCATCGCCTTGGTCGCGGAGAGACGCATCTGCTCGATATGCTCATTAATCGCCGAGTCTTTTTCGATAAACAAATCGCGGCTCGGCACATAGGCTTCGGGCTGGTAGTAATCGTAATAGCTGACGAAATACTCGACCGCGTTTTTCGGGAAAAACTCGCGCATCTCGGCATACAGCTGCGCCGCCAGCGTTTTATTCGGCGCCAAAATAATCGCCGGCCGCCCAGTCCGCGCAATCACATTGGCCATTGTGAACGTCTTGCCTGAGCCTGTTACACCCAGTAAAGTCTGGAAGCGCAAACCATCTTCCAAGCCTTCGATCAATTGATTGATCGCCGTCGGCTGATCACCGGCGGGCGGGAAGGGCTGGAAGAGTTGATATGGCGAGTTAGGGTAGTCAACAAACATGGGCGGCTGCACGGCGAAAAGGCAATCGCCTATTGTCGGTGGAACTGGGTTTGGGTTCAAGCGCGTTGAACGTTTGTACTATAAACGATGCAGCTCACGCCCAGTATTTTGGCGAGGCAAAAAAATACCCGCCATCCTGAGGATGGCGGGTAAAGATACTGTGGTTTAACAGTACAAGCGTAATTGTTACGCGGTCTTGATTGCGAATCGCTTAGATTGCGCTCTGACGCAATTGCTCCAGAATCGCCGGGTTTTCCAGTGTTGAAGTATCGGCGGTGATTTCCAGACCCTTGGCGATGTCACGCAACAGACGACGCATGATCTTGCCTGAGCGGGTTTTTGGCAGGTTGTCGCCGAAGCGGATTTCATCCGGTTGGGCGATCTTACCGATTTCATGAGCGACCCATTCACGCAGCTCTTTGGCGATACGTTTAGCTTCTTCGCCTTCTGGGCGAGCGCCTTTCAGTACCACGTAGGCAACGACTGATTCGCCTTTGATGTCGTGCGGTTTGCCGACAACAGCAGCTTCGGCAACCAGCGGATTGGCAACCAGTGCCGACTCGATTTCCATCGTGCCAAGGCGGTGACCAGATACATTCAGCACGTCATCGATACGACCCATGATCCAGATGTAGCCGTTCTCGTCGCGGTGAGCCGAGTCGCCAGCCAGATAAAGCTTGCCGTTGTAGTCTTCCGGGAAATAGGTTTTCTTGAAGCGATCTGCATCGCCCCAGATATTGCGGACCATTGATGGCCATGGTTTGCTCACCACGAGGAAACCGCCTTTGCCCAGATCAACTTGCGCGCCAGATTCGTCAACGATGTCGGCCATAATGCCCGGGATAGGCAAGGTGCAAGAGCCCGGTTTGGTCGCAACTGCACCTGGCAGTGGGGCGATCATATTGCAGCCTGTTTCAGTCTGCCACCAGGTATCGACGATTGGGCAACGAGAGCCGCCAACGACTTCGTAATACCACATCCATGCTTCCGGATTGATCGGCTCACCGACGGTGCCCAACAGGCGCAGTGAAGACAGATCGTATTTCTTCGGCAGATCGCCACCAAGTTTGATCAGCGAGCGGATCGCGGTTGGCGCGGTGTAGAACGTCGTTACGCCGTGTTTCTCGATCATTTGCCAGAAGCGCGAAGCGTCCGGGTAAGTTGGTACACCTTCAAAAACGATTTGTGTCGCGCCAATGCCCAGCGGGCCGTAGGCGATGTAAGAGTGGCCGGTAATCCAGCCCACGTCGGCCGTGCACCAGTAAACGTCGGTTTCCTTGTAGTCGAACACCCATTTCATCGTCACTTGTGTACCGAGCAGGTAGCCGGCTGATGAATGCTGAATGCCTTTCGGTTTACCGGTTGAACCTGAAGTGTAAAGAATGAACAGCGGATGCTCGGCATCAACCCATTCTGGTTCGCAAGTTTCGGCCTGATCTTTGACCAGTTTGTGCCACCAGATATTGCGCTCTTCGTTCCAGTGTTCCGGCGCAGTGCTGGTGCGCTGGAATACAACGACTTTCTGTACTGACTCGCAACCGCCCAAGCCCAGCGCTTCGTCGGTGATTGATTTCAATGGTGTTGCTTTGCCGCCGCGAACGGTTTCATTCGCAGTGATCACGACTTTAGCTTGTGCATCCTGAATGCGGTCACGCAGTGCGCCAGCCGAGAAACCACCGAAAACGACTGAGTGGATCGCGCCAATACGCGCACAAGCCTGCATCGCAACCACGGCTTCAATGGTGTGTGGCATGTAGATCACCACGCGGTCGCCTTTGACAACGCCGAGTGATTTCAGACCGTTGGCGAACTGGCAAACGCGGGTGTAAAGCTCGCGGTAAGTTACGCGAGTCACCGAGCCGTCGTCGGCTTCGAAAATGATCGCCACTTTGTTCGCTTTGGTTTCGAGGTGACGGTCGATACAGTTGTACGATACATTCATCACGCCATCTTCAAACCATTTGTAGAACGGTGCGTTATCGCTGTTCAGAATCTTGGTGAAGGGTTTTTTCCAGTCGAGCATGGACTTGGCCAGATCGCCCCAGAAGCCTTCGTAGTCGTTGTTCGCTTTTTCGCACAGCGCGTTGTAGCCTTCCATGCCGGAAACAGTCGCGTTAACGCGGAAATCATCCGATGGCGGGAACTGACGGGTTTCTTTCAAAACAGAATCGATACCACTCATACTCATTAACTCCTGCGGGTCCAAACGGGTTTTAAAATGGCGACTCCGGATCACGCGATGTGCGGCGGAATTTGCCAAAAATCTATCGTGGACTGTAAGCGCCTGTAGATGCCAAATCCAATTGTCTTTTTTGATGTGGCAAATCAATCTGGCTGATGCTTGGCTAAGTATTTGTTAATTAGGGTTATTACTTAGTTTTTTGAATATCATTGCCGCCATTAATGCATCATTTAACGGATTGTGCCGATCCAGCAGGGGGAGTTGCAGCGTGTGCAAGATACGATCCAGCCGCAGGTCAACGTCGGGTCGGTAGGCGCTGACCATGCGATCGTAATACAGACCGGAAACTTCAATGCTGCGATTGGGTAAGGGAATGCCGAGCCAGGGTTTGAGTTGACGGTTAATGACGGCCAGATCGAATTCGAGGTAATAACCGACCAGAGGTCGTGAGCCGATAAAGTTCAGCAATTGCGTCAGAGCGTCTGCGATAGGCAGCCCTTGCGCAACATCCTGATGCCGCAAGCCATGAATCGGAATGCTTTTCGGGTCTAGCGTTCCGCTGGGTTTGATCAGTAGCGATAGCTGTTGCGACAGCTCAATGCGTGCACCGCGAATGCGGATTGCGGCAATGCTGATGATTTCGGCGCTTTTGGGGTCAAGACTGGTGGTTTCGCAATCAAGGCTGACCCATTCCTGTTCGGGTTCGTCGGCAAACAATCCGGCAAAGTGCGGCAGCTTGAGCCGGCTGAGCAAGTAACGTTTGCGCCAGTATCGGCCATTTAGCCAGCGCAGCGGATTGAGGCGCAAGCTCATAATAGCCCCAGCTTGAAATGATGGCGCAGCAAGGTGCGGAACTGCTTGACCACGCTGAAGGCGTCTTTTATCAAATCCCGCTCAAGTGCGGTGAGCTGGGCGGGATCGATCTGATTAAAAGTCGATTTGCCTGCCGAGATGGCCTGTAGGCCGTATTTCAGCTGCAAACCTTGTAAAAACCGCAGTGTTTCCGATAAATCCTGCGCCAGTGCGCTGGTCAGTACGGTGTCGCCGGATCGGGTGACGAAGGCAGCCAGTCTCTCGTAACTATTGGTCGCGGCAATGCCTTTTTCGAGCGCCAAGCTGCGCAGTCCGTGCGTAATGGGAAACAGGCCGCCTTTTTTCAAATCGAGCAGTTTTTCCTCTCCAGTCACCAGCCGTGAGAATAATCCCAGCGGAGTGGGGAATTGTTCCAGCGGCAGTGCAAAATGTGCCATAAATGGGGTATTGCTATCTAGCCATTTTTGCAAGTGGCTTTGCAGCTTATACAGTAGGGTGGTATTGCCGGTGACGGCACAGCCATCGATCCAGATTGCCAGTTTGATGATGTTTTCTGCGCTTGGCGTGTAAGTCCAGTCGTTGATTTCTTGCTTAAAGCCGCTGACACTTTGACGCCATTGTGGATTACTGACCATGATGCCGCCGGGACAGGGCGGGTAGCCCAGTGTTTGTAGTGCCGCATTAAATTGCTGGCAGACAGTTTCGAGTTCCGGGTGGCTGTAGCCGTCTTCGATGATGAGTGCATTGTCCTGATCGGTACGCAGGATTTGTTCGCCGCGCCCTTCCGATCCGAGTACCAGCAGACAGACATGGTTCAGCATCTCGGCGGGAGCCAGTAGGGCAAACAGTTTCGCGAGCAGTTTTTGTCGCAACTCGCTAATCAGTTCGGCAATCAGCGTCACTTTCATTCCGCTGTGATGCAGCATCTGGATGACAGGCAAAAACTGATCCGACGCCAGTTTCAACTCGGCCAAATTGCGCGAGCGATCAATTTGCAACCCAATGCTGTGCGGATTGCCCGCCAGGCTGGTGAGCAGGTCGAGTTGTTCGAGTACGCCGCTGATTTCTCCATCGTGGGCGACCAGTACACGGTGAATGCCGTGGCGTATCATCAGTATCATCGCCTGATGTAGCGTCGCATCGGGAGCTACGCTGATCAGTTTGAAGCTGGCGTGCGCGGCGACTTTTTCTTGTGCGGGGATCAGGCCTTTGCTGACCATCTGGCACAAATCGCTTTGCGTAAAAATGCCGCAACCTTGCCCGGTCTGAATCAGCACCGAGCTGACCCCGAACTGCTGCAGGCACTGCGCCGCTTCGAGTACGCTGGCGTCATGCGCAACATAATGAACCGGGCTGATGCAGGCATCGCGCACGCGCGTCAGCATCAGCGTTGCCTGACTGAGCTGGTGCGGGCTGGGCGATAATTCGGCCATCCGGCGCGCGACATCCTGATAAAAGTAGGCTGCAAAGGTCGGGTTGTGCTGGCTTAAGCGCAAGACGGATTCACGCGCAATTCGCCACAGCAGCGTGTCCTCAAATGCGCTAAAAGCATAAGCGCATTGACCTTCGAGCAAGGCTTTGCCGTCAAATAGTTCATGCTCAGTAAAGTAAACGTCCTGCTCTGCGCCGCCGACGACCAGTCCCTTCATGACCACATACAGCGCCTCGATGCTGCTATTGGCCGGGATGATGGTGCTGCCTGCGGCGTAATATTCGATATCGATTTGCCGGGCGATGTCGATGCGTTCGAGCGGGCTGAGTGCATCGAAAGGCGGAAAAGAAAAGTCGAATGGGCTGGACATCAATGACCCCCGTTTTTCTGAGTCTAAGTAGACAAGCAAAAGTTTTCCAGCATCGTTACCTCGCCTTGTCGTACTACTTGTACTGCCTGCGGCTTCGGTGCCTTGCTGGAAAACTTTTGTACGGTTTTAGAAGCAAAAACGCCCCTTCATGATCAACGAAGGGGCGTAGGTCTTATACCCTGTTTGGGTATGCTTATGAATCAATGATCTGAAGCGCCTTCTGCGCCAATACCCGTCATGGAGCGAACGAACTGGGCGTCGAATTTCGCGCGTTCAGACTCTGCCTGTGCGCTCTTGTCGAGTACCGAAATCAACCAGGTAAAGAAGAACGCCAGCGTCATCGAGAACAGTGCCGGGTTGCTGTAGGCAAATGGCGCGCTGCCTTTGGCATTACCCAGTGTGGTTTCCCAGACCGCAGGTCCCAGAATAATCAATACTACAGCTGAAATCAGGCCGATTGCACCGCCAATTACCGCGCCACGCGTCGTCAGATTTTTCCAGAACATCGACAGCAGCAAGACCGGGAAGTTGGCTGAAGCCGCAATCGAGAAAGCCAGACCGACCATAAAGGCGATATTCTGTTTTTCGAACATGATGCCAAGCAACATCGCCACGATACCCAGCGCGACGGTGGTCATTTTCGATACGCGGATTTCGTCAGCCTCGTTCGCCTTGCCTTTCTTGATGACCGAGGCGTACAGATCGTGCGAAACGGCTGATGCGCCAGATAAAGTCAGACCGGCTACGACGGCCAGAATGGTTGCGAAGGCAACGGCAGAAATAAAGCCGAGGAATAAATCACCGCCAACTGCTGCTGACAAATGGACTGCTGCCATATTCGAGCCACCAATCAGCGCGCCTGCTGCATCTTTAAATTGCTGCCCTGCATCGCCTGACAGCAAGACGATGGCGCCAAAGCCGATGATAAAGGTCAGAATATAGAAGTAACCGATAAAGCCGGTGGCAACAAAAACCGATTTACGTGCTTCCTTGGCATCCGCAACAGTAAAGAAACGCATCAGAATATGTGGCAGACCCGCAGTACCAAACATCAGTGCCAGACCGAGTGAAATCGCGTCGATCGGATTTGAAACCAGCCCGCCCGGCGCCATGATATTGGCTTTGGCTGCCTTGGCGGCCGATTCTGCCAGTGTGGCGGCTGAAGCCACTGCAGCCGAAGCATCAGGCGCATTGGCCGCCACTGCAGCAGTGGCTGCTTCGGATGCAACCGCAGCTTTGGCTGCCAGAGCCTGCGCGCCAGCGTGTTTAACGTCAACCGCTTGCTGGAACAGCGTTTCAAAACTGAAGTTGGCGTGTTTCATTACCATAAAGGCCATGAATGATGCACCAGAGAGCAACAAAATGGCCTTGATAATTTGCACCCAGGTCGTTGCCAGCATGCCGCCGAAAGTCACATACAGAATCATCAGAATACCGACCAGAATGATCGCGTAGTTGTAATCCAGGCCGAACAACAGCTGGATCAGTTTACCGGCGCCGACCATTTGCGCGATCAGATACAGCGCGACGACGACCAGCGTGCCGGTTGCGGCAAATACGCGAACCGGCGTTTGCGCGAGACGATAGGACGCCACGTCGGCAAAAGTATATTTGCCGAGGTTACGCAGGCGTTCGGCGATCATGAATGTAATGACGGGCCAGCCGACCAGAAAGCCGATCGAATAAATCAGGCCATCGTAGCCGGTAGTAAATACCATCGCCGAAATACCGAGAAACGAAGCTGCCGACATATAGTCGCCGGCAATCGCCAGGCCATTCTGAAAGCCGGTAATCCCGCCGCCAGCAGCATAAAAATCTTTGGCCGAACGTGTGCGGCGCGCTGCCCAGTAAGTGATGCCGAGCGTAAAAGCGACAAATGCCAGAAACATCACAATCGCGTGAATATTGAGGCTGCGTTTTTCAACCGCGCCCTCAATCGCACCTGCTGCCCAGCCCGGCATGCTGGCCAGAGCAAAAACACCGCTAAAAGCTAATTTTTGCAAAAAGGATTTCATTGTTTGGCGTCCTCAACCAGTTCACGGGTCAGTTGGTCAAATTCGGTATTGGCGCGGCGAACATAAATGCCGGTGAGTGCAAAAGCCGAAAGGATTACAAAAATGCCAACCGGGATGCCCCAGGTTGTGACGCCGTTGCTGATCGGGGTTCCGAGTGTTGCAGGTGAAAAAGCAACCAGCAGGATAAAACCGTAGTAAATCACCAGCATCGCAATGGTCAGCATCCAGGAAAATCTGGAGCGGGTCGCTACGAGTTGGTGAAATTTTGGATTATTCTGCACGCGTTCAATCATTGAATCTTGCATACGCTGCCTCCTGAGTAGTGTAAAAGGCTATCCCTTAGCCATTCCCAAGGCTAATGTAAGCCTCATTCAGTGATGTAGGCTAATTGCTTTTTTTGATGCTCGGAATCACTGAAAGTTATGTTGTGTTGCACGAGGCTTACTTTTTTGTTTGTAATCAAATGGATTTAACTACATTCTGGCGCAAGCTTTACACCACGATGGCGTGACTTTAAGGGATAATTCGCTTCATGGAACTTTATCAATTACGCACTTTTGTGACAGTGGCTCAGCAGGGGCATTTGACCCAGGCTGCCGAATTACTGCATTTATCCCAGCCGGCGGTGACGGCGCAAATTAAAGCACTTGAGGAGCAATTCGGTCTGGCGCTGTTCGAGCGCTATCCGGGTGGCGTGCAGTTGACGGAAGCCGGCAAATTGCTGATGCCTGACGCCGAGCAGATTCTGGCGCAGGCGCGTGATTTGCTGCATAAGGCCAAGTCTTTGCAAGGGGAGCCAACTGGCAAGGTTCGCATTGGTACGATTGGCGTTCCGGCGCGGCTCAGGCTGGGCGCATGGCTTTCCTTATTGCGTGAAACGTATCCCCTGATTACCGTGCAAACGACGCACGGTATTTCGGTGAGCATTCTGAACGAAGTCCGCAAAAAAACGCTCGATGGCGGTTTTTATCTGGGTCGCAATCCCTACCAGAATGTGATGAATTTGCCCTTGGGGGAAATCGGTTTTTGTATTGCGATGCCAGTGAGTATGGCTGGGCAATATCAAAATGCCGATTGGTCGCAACTGGGGGGCGCGCCGTGGCTGGGCTTGTCGCAACTGACCAGTTTGGCTGATATTTCTCTCGAATTGTGGCGCAGTCATAATATTGCACCCAAAGTCGTCGGTGAGTTTGATGAAGAAGCAACCTTGCTTGAGCTTATCAAATCCGGCGTCGGGATCGGTATTCTGGCCGAGCGCACGGCGCAACGCTTTGCGTCGGATGGCTCGATTGTGTTGTGGCGCAGTGGCGAAGTGGTCACGCGGGCGCCACTGCAGTTTATCTACTCGGGCGATAGGGTGTCTGACCCGATGATGCACAAGTTGTGCGCGACGCTGAAAACAATCTGGGGTCTGGAGTAGTAAGTAGGGTATGTGCCGCTAGGCCAGGTGGGGTATTTGTTACAGGGCAATACCCCTTGGGCAAACAAAAACCCCGCCGAAGCGGGGTTTCGAGTATGGTCACCAGCACTGAATTACTTCAGTTTGGTTTCCTTGTAGATCACGTGCTTGCGAGCTACGGGATCGAACTTCTTGATTTCCATCTTTTCTGGCATGGTACGTTTGTTTTTGGTCGTCGTGTAGAAGTGACCAGTACCTGCAGAAGATTCGAGCTTGATCTTATCGCGCATATTCTAAATACCTCGGAATTATAGTTCGCCGCGGGCGCGCAAGTCAGCCAATACTACGTCGATGCCTTTCTTGTCGATCAGGCGCAACGCAGCGTTAGAAACACGCAAACGGATGAAGCGGTTTTCGCTCTCAACCCAGAAACGGCGTGATTGCAGATTCGGGAGGAAGCGGCGTTTTGTTTTGTTATTGGCGTGGGAAACGTTATTCCCGGTCATCGGGCCTTTGCCGGTGACTTTGCATACTCGTGCCATGATTCTTGTCCTAACGTCGGAACTGGAAAAGTCCACGTTTATATCACAGATCGCACTTTGAGTTCAAGTCAAAGTGCAAAATGCGGGGTTAATCGGAATAGTGCTCGTCTCTGTTGCAAAGCGGTATTGCATCACACCCTGCAACGACTGCGTTTATCGCCCATCCCGAGAGGTGTAGCCGCCTGTCTGTGGAGGGCATACAGAATACGGCAAGCCATATTCTGTTTATTCGCTGGCTGGCGCCAGCACAGTCCGGTTGCCGTTACTTTCCATCGAGCTCACCAGACCGGCGCTTTCCATTTGTTCAATCAGACGCGCGGCGCGATTATAACCGATACGCAGCTGTCTTTGCACGGACGAAATCGAGGCGCGACGACTTTTCATGACGAACGCGACGGCTTCGTCGTATAAAGGGTCGCGGTCTTCGGTGCAGCCGCTTTCACCCGCTGACGCATTGCCGGCGCTTTCGGCATCAAAACCGCCATTCAGAATGCCTTCGATATAATCGGGCTCGCCCATGGCTTTGAGCGAGTCGACGACGCGGTGGACTTCATCATCGGCAACAAAAGCGCCATGCACGCGCAATGGATAGCCGCTGCCCGGTGGTAAAAACAGCATATCACCCTGACCTAGCAGCGCTTCGGCCCCCATCTGATCGAGGATCGTCCGGCTGTCTACCTTGCTGGAGACCTGAAACGCCAGCCGCGTCGGGATATTGGCCTTGATCAAGCCGGTAATCACGTCGACCGACGGACGTTGTGTTGCCAGAATCAAATGAATCCCCGCCGCGCGCGCTTTTTGTGCCAGACGTGCGATCAATTCCTCGATTTTTTTACCGGCAACCATCATCAGGTCGGCAAATTCATCGACAACGACAACGATAAACGGCAAGTGTTCCAGCGGCTCGGGATTATCCGGTGTCAGCGTAAACGGATTGGTCAGTTTTTTGCCGGTTTTTTCGGCGTCTTTGATTTTCTGGTTGTAACCGGCCAGATTGCGTACACCCAGCGCACTGAGCAGTCGGTAGCGTTTTTCCATTTCTGCGACACACCAGTTCAGCGCGTTCGCAGCCAGTTTCATGTCGGTAACGACCGGCGCGAGCAGGTGCGGGATTTCGTCATAAATCGACAGCTCGAGCATTTTCGGGTCGATCATGATGAAGCGCACTTCGTCAGGCGTCGCTTTGTAAACCAGCGACAAAATCATCGCGTTGACACCGACCGATTTGCCCGAGCCGGTGGTTCCGGCAACGAGCATATGCGGCGCTTTGGCCAGATCGGTGACCACCGGTTTGCCGGTAATGTCTTTACCGAGAACCAGCGTGAGTTTACTGGCCATATTGTGATAGGCATCGCTCGACATGATTTCCGACAGACGGATCATCTGGCGTGTCGGGTTTGGCAGCTCAAGACCCATATAGGTTTTGCCCGGAATCGTTTCGACGACGCGGATTGATACGAGTCCCAGCGCACGTGCCAGATCTTTCATCAGATTCACAATCTGCGAGCCTTTTACACCAACGGCAGGTTCGATTTCATAGCGGGTAATCACCGGGCCCGGATACGCCGCGACAACTTTGACTTCGACATTGAAGTCTGCCAGTTTGCGCTCGATCAGTTGCGAAGTGAATTCCAGTGTTTCCTTGCTGATGGTCTCCTGGGTTGGTGGCGCAGCTTCCAGCAAGGAAAGCGCAGGTAGCGTGCCATCGCCAAATTGAATCGGCGTCGGTTTTTTATTGATCGAAACCGGCACGGGAGGCAGTTCATCGTCGTCAAACAGCATAGGCTGTGCTGCCTGTTTGGCTTGTTGCTCCTGCTGTTTTTCCTGCTCTTTCTTTTCGCGCTCGAGTTTTTTGGCGAGCGGTACTTCGCTTTGCAATGGGGCAATCACGAGTGGCGTTTTTTCATCTTGTTTCTTTTTGGCTTCGAGTACTTTCTGTTCGCGTTCGCGCTTGATTTCTCGGCCAATCCGGCGATCTTGTGCGGCCTGAATGGTGTCCAGTGTTTTCAGGTAAATCCATTCCAATCCCGCGCCGATTTTTTCCATTAATCCAAGCCAGGACAGTCCGGTTAGCAAGGAAATGCCCAAGCCGAACGTGCTAAACAATAATAGAGTCGCGCCACTGAAGCCAAACTGCTTCAGCAACCAGCCGCCCAGCGACAGGCCGAGTATGCCGCCCGGTTTGTGCGGTAGTGGCGCGCTGATGCTGTGCAGGCGCAATGCTTCAAGGCTGCAGCTCGATAACAAAATGAGCGCAAAACCAAAACAGGTCAGCAAAACCAGCGGTCGGGACGATTCGGCAAGGCGGTCAATGCGGCGATACCCCCAGATGATTGCAGTCACAAAAAAGACCGTCCACCACCACGCCGATAAGCCAAAGGTATACAGCAGGACATCGGCCAGCCAGGCGCCGACGCTGCCGCCCCGGTTATGAATGATGGTTTCGGTCGCACTGTGCGACCAGCCCGGATCGCCTTGATGGTAGCTGGTCAATACCAGTAATAAATAGCCGAGCAATACCACCAGCAGCAGCCACCAGGATTCGCGCAACAAGCTGGCTACCGGCGCAGGTAGCGCGGTACGGGTGGAGGCATTGGGGATGTTTTTCTTGCGAAACAGGGGCATGGTGCACGGCATCGGTGAAATAGCTTGCACGATTATAAGGCAAGCTTCGTATGCGCGCTCAATGCGCTCGGTTTAATCTAAAAAACGCTGTTGCCAAAGCAGATATTGGGAATAAACCGCCAGATTGAAGCTTTCTTTGTCGGCAAAATCTTGTGGATCAATCGGATCAAAAACATGGTAATGCACGACTGGATTGGGGCTGTTGGCCATGCGCCAGATTTTTTGCAGCAAGTGTTCTCCCGTCTGCCATTCAAATTGCGCTTGCGCCTCGTAATGAAGAAAGACTGGCAAAATCGGTACGCCCGTTGCGAGCGAAGTAATAAATGCGCCATGCAGAAAACGCGGGGCGATCCGACGACCTTTGCAGCCACCTTCGGGATACAGTGCGATATTGTCGCCGGCATTGACCGCATCAATCAGCGCCTGCTGCGCAGCTTGGCGAGACGCTTTGCTTTCACGTTCGACAAATAAAGTCCCGGCGGCGCGGGCAATTTTTCCGAGGAGGAACCAGTCTTTAACTTCGTGCTTGGCCAGGTTGCGCACCCGGAACAGCGCGGGAATGCCAATGTCTTCAAAAGCCGATGGATGATTGGCGATCAGGATAAAGTGCCGGGGAAAATCCCCATGGAAATGTTGATGCAGCCTGAGTTCTACCCCAAGTGCGCGTACAAAGCAGCGACACCAGCTGTGAAACAATGGGGGGTATATGCTCCTGATCGTTGCTGATGGTAGGCTGGTGAGCAATACCATGATGAGTGTAAAGGCCAGCAGATCAAGCCAGGCCAGGAAGCGCAGCAGCAGGCGGAATAAATACAACATGGGAGTTCTTCCCGGCATCAGGATGGCTGATGTGTTGAATATAGCGGCTGGTTGCGGCTTGTGTCGGGAAATTGGGGCTGCTAATTAATGATGCAAAAATCCCGACAATTTGTTTTCCAGCTGACGCGGGTTTTCACCGTTGGCAATGGCAAACAAACCTTCGGCGAGCATTTCGCGGCGGCGTACTTCGAGCATGATGTAGTGCTTGAGCTTGTTGGCAACGGGCAGCAGAAATAAATTGGCTGCGCCTACGCCATAAATTGTCGCAACAAAGGCGACCGCAATCCCGGCACCCAGCTTGGCCGGGTCGGTGAGGTTTTCCATCACGTGGATCAGCCCGAGTACCGCGCCGAGAATACCGAAAGTCGGCGAGTAGCCGCCGGCCGACTCCCAGATTTTGACTGCCGCACGAGCCTGATCTTCATAGGCGTCGATATCGAGCTCGAGTGAGCGGCGTACGGTTTCCGGTTCGGCGCCGTCGACGACCATCGTGAGGCCGCGGCGTACAAAGGGATCTTTTTCGCTGTTCATTGCGTTTTCCAGCCCAAGCAGTCCGTTGCGGCGCGCCAGATTGCCCCAGTTGATCAGCGTATTGAGTACTTTGCGAAAGTCCATTGCTGGCGGAAAGAAAACCCAGCGCAACATTTTGATGCCGGCAATAAAGTGACGCATTTCGGTCTGAATCATGACGGCACCCATTGTGCCGCCGATGACGATCAAAAACGCGGTAAATTGCAATAGAGAGCCGACATGTCCACCTTCAAGCCATTGCCCGAGAACGATGGCAGTCAGACCCAAAATAACGCCGAGAACACTGATTTTATCCATTTAAGCCAGCCAATCGGTGAGTTTGGCGCGCAAGCGGGCGACAGCCTGAGAGTGTAACTGACAGACGCGGGACTCGGAAACGCCGAGTACGGCGCCGATTTCTTTGAGGTTGAGTTCTTCGTCGTAGTACAGCGCCATCAGCAGTTTTTCGCGCTCCGGCAATAGCGCGATTGCTTCGATAAGATGGCCGCGGAATGATTCATCGCTCAGAATATCGACCGGGTTGGCATCATGATCGGCGGCGTAGATATCCAGCTGATCGTTGTCGCCATCCAAATCCAGGTCTTCATAATGCAGCAACTGATGTCCCCGAGCATCACCGAGCATGATTTGATAGTCTTCAATGGCGACATTCAGTGCTTTAGCAACTTCACTCTCGAGTGGTGCTCGCCCCAGTTGCTGTTCAAGCAGGACAATCGCGCGTTCGATTTCACGCATGTTTTTGCGGGCTTGCCTCGGCAACCAGTCCGCATTGCGCAATTCATCGAGCATCGCGCCACGAATCCGCTGGCTGGCAAAGGTTTCGAATTGCACGCCTGCTTCTTCGTCAAAATTACGCGCAGCCTCCATTAACCCCATCAGGCCTACCTGAATCAGGTCATCGACTTCAACACTGGCCGGCAGTCTGCTCATCATGTGATAAGCAATTTTGCGTACCAGCGCTGCGTGTTGTTTTACGCGGTCTTCTTCACTGGTGCTCTGTGTACTGCGGTACAGGGAAAGGGCGCGGTGGGTTGACATAGAGTTTGACGGTAACAAATTGTTCTTTAGTTTAGCTGACTAATGGACATTTGACGAAATCAGATGTTGCTCTAATTGGATTAACAACATTCTCAAAGTTTCCTGATAGCCCTGCGCCGCAGTTTCTGCCTTGGCGTTCGGGAGTGCGTGTTCGGCGCTAAGCAGGAAACTGGCCGATTTGCCGTTGTGACTGAGCAAATATTGCGCTTTGATCACGGTTTTCGGGGCATGTGGCATGCTGACATCAATATACATCGCCAGCAATTCCCCTTCGAGTTGCCACGGCGCGATCAGGTTGCTGCCTGTTGGATAGACGCGACTAAACAGACCGCTACTGGCGAGCCATTGCCGGGTTTGCTGGGTAATCTGGCTGCTGGGCGTCGACAGAAAGCCATGATAAGGATCGGCAACAAATCGCTGCGCGCTTTCGCGATAGACCATGGACAGATCACGGTAGGGCGGATGGCTGCGCAACTCGTTAACCTGTAGTTCACTAAATCGGGCAGGCAGACTGGCTCCGCTGCGAGTGGCCTCGATCAGAAAATCCTGTCGTTCGGGGGGCGTGCTGCTGCAGGCGGCAAGAAATAACAGGCTAAATAGAGTGAATAGAGTTTTTTTCATGGCTGCGGCGGGATGTAGGGTTTGGGTTGCGTGCTAAATAGCAGGCTGCTTGGTCGTTGATTGGCTTTTTCACTCAGCGATTTCAGATTGCTGCTTGCGTTGCTGAGGTTGTCGATGATTTGCTGAATATCACCTTGTGCACTGAGCTGGTCGAGTCGCAAAGTGATGGCGTCGAGCCGGTGCACTGCGCTGGCCAGCGCAGGATCGCCAAGCAATACTTTGGCTGAATGTGCTGCACTGGCCAGATCCGCGCTGGCACTTTTCAGTTCGGTTTGCTCCAGCAAGGCTTTCAAAGCCTGATTGCTTTCACGAACTTCAACGAGCAGCAGGCTACCTTCACTGGCGATTTGCGTGAGCGGCATCCGATTGATCGTGCGTAAAAGCTGGCTGGCTTCCTGACCTATGGTTTTGGCGGGAATTTCGTCCAGTTTCTGATTGGCGGTCATCAGTGTCTGATTTAGCAGGCTTATGGTTTTTTCAAAATCGACGCGCTGCAATTTGGCCAGCAGTTCCTGCGCGTTGCCGATGAGCTGATTAACCGTGCTATTGGTAGAAGGAATATACAGGTGCTCCGGCTGCCAGCTAAAGGGTAAGGGCTGATTGAACGGCGCAGGTTCATAGTCGATTTCCAGGTAGCTGGTTCCGGTTAATCCCTGTGGTGCGAGCTTGACGCGCAAGCCTTTGGCAATTTCGCGATTCAGTGCGGCTTGCTGTGTTTCTCCCTGTGCGTTTTTTCCAAACAAGGTATCGTCGAGATGCGCCTCAACGAGGACGTATTGCTGGCGTTGGCTATTGGGAAGTTCGTCTTCGTAACGGGTGTAGGTAAAGCTAATCGCGCTGACTTCGCCAACGGCGACGCCGCGATAACGCACTTTCGAGCCGATATCGAGCCCTTTAACCGATTCGTTGAAATAGGTTTCCAGTGTGAGTTTCGATTGCCACCAACGGCCGCTACCCAGTCCAACCAGCAAGATAGCGCCGAGACTTAGGGCAAACAGGATAAATAATCCGAGACGAAAGTTTGATTGATGTTCCATACCTGGCTTTAGAGGGTAGCGCGGGCGGGGCGCTGTGCATTAAAAAAACTGGCAATGCGCTCGTCTGTTGATTGCGCGAGCGCGGCGGGCGTATCAATGGCCAGAATCCCTTTGATACTTTTATCGAGCATAATTGCCCGATCGGCAATCGCTGCAATACTCGCCAGCTCATGCGTGACGACAACGATGGTCACACCCTGTATTTCAGCCAGTCGGCGTATCAGTTGATCCAGTTCGGCTGAGGTGACCGGATCGAGCCCTGCCGACGGCTCATCCAGAAACAGAATTTGTGGATCAAGCGCCATCGCTCTCGCAATTGCTGCGCGTTTGTGCATGCCGCCTGACAATTCGCTGGGGAAATAATCGGCAAATTCTTCCAGCCCGACCAGACGCAATTTTAGCCGTGCCAAGGTGTCAATCGCGGCTTCGTCAAGATCGCTAAAACTGCTGAGCAACAGGCGGATATTATTCAGGATACTCATCGAGCCAAAGAGCGCGCCTGACTGAAACATGACTCCCATTTTGCGGAGTATTGCCTCGCGATCCTTGCTGGTAGCCATGACCAGCTCATTACCCGCTATCCGTATGCTGCCGGACTGAGGCGGGTAGAGCCCGATCAGATGCTTGAGCAGGGTCGATTTGCCGCAGCCTGAACCGCCCAGTATCGTCACCACTTCGCCGTGCCGAATGCTGAAATTGATGTCCTGCAAGATTGTCCGCTTGCCCCAGCCGCAGTAGAGATGACTGACTTCGATAGCGCTGCTCATGTTACCAGCCCAGATGATAGTAAACGACGGCAAAAATGCCGTCGGTAATCACCAGCAATATCAGGATATTGACCACGGCGCGTGTGGTCGACGCGCCGACTGCGCTGGCCCCGGTTCCCGTGTGCAGGCCACGAAAGCAGCCAACCGAAGCGACGACCAGCCCAAATGCTGCGGCTTTGAGCATGCCACTAAAAAAATCGCCGATATCGACTTGTGAGCTGACTTGCGACCAGAAGGTTGAGATGGGAATGCCAAAACCACGCATTACCAGCGCTCCGCCCAGCATGCCGATGATTTCGGCCCAGATGGCCAGTAGTGGCAACATGCAGACGCCCGCCATCAGCCGGGGAAAAACCAGAAAGTGCATCGGTTGATAGCCGAAAGTGACGAGTGCATTGATTTCCTCGTTGACTTTCATAGTGCCGATTTCTGCGGCAAACGCGGCGCCGCTGCGCCCGGCCAGCACAATGGCGGTCATCAATGGCCCCAGTTCACGGATCAGCGAAAGGCCGAGCAGGTTGGCGACATAGAGTTCTGCGCCAAATTGCCGCATCGGGATCGCCGATTGAAAGGCCAGAATAATGCCAAGCAAGAGTGAAATCAGGCTGATGATGGGGAGTGCATTGGCGCCGGTCAATTCGCATTGATGCAAAAATTCGCTCCAGCGTATCCGTTGCGGCAGCCTGATGGCATCAACGAACGAGCGTGCGGCGCTGCCGATAAAGCTGATTTGTTCCTGAAAATCTTGCAGCGTCGCACGTGATGTTTGCCCCAGCTGGGCGATCAGGGTGATGCGCGGCTTATTGCGCTTGTGGTGCAAGGCGCGTTGCGGTTCAAGCGCAGAGAGCAAGCGCTGGCATTGTTCCGGGATATTTTGTAGCTTAGCCCCCGATTGCGTCAGTTCGAACAGCAGCGCTGCGCCGGCGCCGTCGCAATGCTCGATGGCGCTAAGGTCTACGATCTGATTTTGCCAGTCAATCGTGCGACTTTGTTGCCAGACGGGAGAAACGGTAGAGAGGCAGAGCGAGCCAATCAATGCATAACCATCATCGATTTGCTTCAGGCTCACCCTAGTCATGTAATGTGCGCTCTTGCAAAAGTCGGGAGGATTCAACAAGGCGGTGCACGAAATTGTGTGCAGATTGATGTCCAAGCTTTGGGGGTATCCAGTTCAAGATACTGTCAGCTATTTGTTCTAGGGCAATACTGGCTTGGGTATCTGGGAAGGCGTCGATGACTGTCGTCCCAAGATGAGTTGCGCGGTTGAGTTTCTGATCTTCGGGAACGTAACCGAGCAATTTGAGCTGCAGGCTCTCGCCCAGAAATTGTTCGCAAACGCTGTTAAGCCGTTCAAACAAGGCGAGTGCTTCGTTCAGTGTTTCGACGCGATTGACCAAGACCCGGAAGTTACGCCGCGCGTACTCTTGCGCTAATTGTTTGATGATGGCATAGGCGTCGGTCAATGATTCTGCGTGATTGGACAAGACGATGATGACGTCATCGGCGGCCAGACTCAGATTGGGGAGCCCGTTGCTGCCGGTCTGGCGGGTGTCGAGCAGCAGGTAGTCGATGTTTTCAGTCAACGTTTCAAACTGGTCTGCCAACCAGCGCTGATCGGCGACGTTCAACTCGGCGATCAGTTCAGGGCCACAGGCGACGGATAGCAGTTGGAAACCGTTGGCTGAATCGATTAGACAGTCGGTCAGCCGTGCCTCGTGGCGCAGTACATGATCCAGTGTAAAACTGGGTTTGAGCTGCAGACGGGAGCTGATGTTTTGCTCGTCGATCGACTCATCCAGAATGAGTACCTGACGCTGACATGCAGCCAATGCCGTTGCTAAATTGATCGTCAGGGTGGTAGTGCCTGAGTCGCCTCGGCCACCGCACAGGCTGATACTGCGACAGCGGCTCGGAGTGACCATTTGACGCAGGCCGGCGGCCTGGTCTTGCCAGCGTTTAGGCACGCGCGCCGCCCAGACTCAGGCTGAAATCATTGGGCGTGTCCTGGGTGCTCATGTACAGCGGATATTCATCGCTGTCGAGCTGGAATACGCCGTAGTCTTGTGGCGATTTGAAAGCTCGATCGATCAGATACGCCAGATTGGCGCGATGCAGGTCTTCTGGTACACGCTGACCGTTGGTGACAAATTGCAGCGGCAATTTGTGCCGGATCGCCACGTCCAGACTGCCGCCGATCGAGACGGTTTCATCCAGTTTGGTCAGAATACAGCCGAGCAGATGGTGATTGCGATAACGGCGCGCGACGTCGTCGAGGGTGCCGGCTTGTGCGTTCGCTGCCAGTAATAAAATAGTGCCAACATTATCGTTGCCAAGCATGGCTAACTGTTCGCCGATGCGCTGGTCACGCTGACCCATACCGACCGTGTCGATCAGGATCAGCCGACGATCACTCAGTTCGCCCAGCGTGAGCTGCAAATCGGTTTCATCTTTCACGTCGTAAACCGGCACGCCGAGAATCCGGCCATAAATGCGCAACTGATCGTGCGCGCCAATCCGGTAGCTGTCGGTCGTCAATAACGCGACTGATTGAGGTCCGTAGGCCAGTGCTGCGCGTGCGGCGAGCTTGGCGACGGTGGTCGTTTTGCCAACGCCGGTCGGGCCAATCAGCGCGTAGACGCCACCCCGCATCAGCAGGTCATCGTGGTTGGCCGACGTCGGCAGGTTATGCGCCAATGCCGCCTTGACCCATTTCATGCCGGTTTCGGCATTCATGCCATTGGGCATTTTGTCGATGAGCTGACGCGACAGTGCCGCGCAGAAACCTGCGCCTAATAATTGGCGAAGCAGTTCGATTTTTTCCGGCGCTTGTTTGGAAAGTTCGCTCCAGGCGATCCCGGCCATCTGGCTTTCGACGATTCCGCGCAACATGCGGATTTCACGCACGATGTCCTGAACGGCTTCATTCTCGACAGCAGGTTGGGGCGCCGGTTTTTTAGGTGGCGCTTCTTCGTCGTCAAAACTGAAAACGGGGAATTCGTCGTTATCGATTTCCGGGTTGCGGGCGCGGCGGTTTGATTTACCAACTCGCGGAGCTGCTTTGCTGTCTGCGCGTTCTGCAGTCGTGCTGCGTACCGGAGCTGGCGGACTCTCGTGATCCTTTTCGTAATCGTAACGCGTCTCGATTGCGCGAGGTTGACGGTTGCTGCGTACGACTGCCGGGGTAGCTTGTGGTGGCGCACTCTGGCTGAGGGTGACTTCGTCGTCGTCAAGTGAGTATGAACGAGCCAAGGCCTTGGCGAGATTGGGGGTTGGGCTATCGCCAGTCAAAGGTTTGTTTGGGCGTGCAGCTGGAGGCCGGCTGGTCGATTTGACTGACGCTGCACTGGTTTGAACCTGAGTCAGTGCGGCCACATCGGCATCCGCAACAGCCATAATTTCAATTCCGCCACCTGCGACTTGACGATTCGACAGGATAAGCGCATCCGGACCCAGTTCATCTCGAACTTGGCGGAGGGCTTCGCGGGTGGTTGCACCGAAATATTTTTTGACGACCATAGTGATTTGATTATCGCTGTTGCAGGCAAACTACACAAACCATCTGCACATTTGAGGCTTAAAAAATTGCAGGTTGTTGCAATAAATGCTACACCACCGACGCTGTTGGTGGTTCGGGGCGGCAATTATTGCCGAATCAACCGTTTGCGCCAAGTACACCGATGATGCGAAGTGTTTTTGCATCGGGAATTTCGGTGTGGGCAATGACGCGCAAATTGGGGATGGAGCGCTTCAAGAAGCGCGACAGCATTGGGCGCAATTGTGCCGGAGTGATAATCACTGGATTGACTCCCTGCATTTCAAGTTGCTCGGAGAGCTGAGCCGCTTGTTGCAGCAGACGCTCGGCCAAACCGGGTTCCAGTCCGCCTTGTGATTTACCGCTGGCTGCCGACATCAGGATGTTTTCCAGTTGCGGTTCGAGAGCAACGACTTGCAGCTCGTTTTCTCCTGGGAAAAACTGATGCACGATGGCGCGTCCCAAAGCCACCCGCACAGCCGAAGTCAGGTCGTCAATGTCTTGGGTGCGAATCACGTTTTCGCCCAGCGTTTCCAGAATCGTGCGCAGATCACGAATGTGTAGCCCTTCATCGAGCAAACTTTGCAGTACTTTTTGCAATGTGCCGATTGCAACGACTTTCGGTACCAGTTCTTCAACCAGTTTGGGTGATTCCTTGGCAAAGTGATCCAGTAGCGCCTGAACTTCTTCACGTCCGAGTAATTCTGCGGCGTGCGATTGCAGGATGTTGGAAATATGCGTACCGACAACGGTCGACGCATCGACAACGGTGTAACCCATGGCCTGAGCCTGATCGCGCAGATTGCTATCGACCCAGGTGGCGGGCAGGCCGAATGTCGGGTCGGTCGTGACGGTGCCGGGCAGATTTCCCGAGACATTGCCAGGATTGATGGCGAGCCACTGACCTACAAAAGCTTCGCCGACGCCGACGTCGACGCCCTTGAGCTGAATTCGGTATTGATTCGGGCGTAATTCCAGATTGTCGCGGATGTGGACTGCGGGAACCAGAAAGCCGAGCTCCTGAGCAATTTTTTTGCGAATGCCGCGAATCCGGCGCAGCAATTCACCGTCCTGATTGCGGTCAACCAGCGGAATCAGTCGATAACCCACCTCCAGTCCGACCGGGTCGACTGCCTGTACATCGGCCCAGCTGACTTCCTGCAAAGGCGCTTCGGCGGGTTTGGCTGACGGTGCTGCGCCCGGTACGGGGGCTGCTCCGCCCGATGCCGCTCTGGGTGCCGCGCCACCGAGTGTTGCTTTGAGAATATTCTGCTCGGACAGCCACGCCAGTCCTGCCGCGATCAGTGCCATCAGCAAAAAAGCAAAATGGGGCATGCCGGGAATGATGCCGAGTACGGCGAGTACGCCGGCCGTTACATACATGACCTGTGGGCGGGAGAAGAGCTGCCCCAGAATTTGGGTCGACAAATCCTGATTGGTGCCGACGCGAGAGACAACGATACCTGCTGCGACCGAAATAATTAGCGCTGGCACCTGAGCGACCAGACCATCGCCGATTGTTAGCAGGGTGTAGGTTCTCGCTGCCTCGGCGAATGGCAGGTCATGTTGCAGCATGCCGACCAAGAGGCCGCCAATCAAATTAATGACCATGACCAGAATACCGGCGACGGCGTCGCCGCGAACGAATTTGCTCGCACCATCCATTGAACCGAAAAAATTGGCTTCGTCGGAAATTTGCGCACGGCGTGTGCGGGCTTCTTCTTCACCAATTAGTCCGGCGTTCAGGTCGGCGTCAATCGCCATCTGTTTGCCGGGCATCGCATCGAGGGTAAAGCGAGCCGATACTTCAGCGATCCGGCCGGCACCCTTGGTGATGACGACAAAGTTAATGATGGTCAGAATAATAAACGCGACAATCCCGACTGCGACATTATCGCCAATCAGGACGTGACCGAAGGATTCGATGACTTTACCGGCGGCATCGCCGCCCGCGTGGCCTTCGGTGAGCACCAGTTTGGTTGATGCGACGTTGAGCGAGAGCCGCAACAAGGTGGTCATCAGCAAGACGGTAGGGAAGCTGGAAAATTCCAGCGGTTTCTGGGTGTAGAGACTCACCATCAATACAATCACCGACAGGGCGATATTGAAAGTGAAGAAAAAATCGAGCAGCAGCGGCGGCAAAGGCAGGATCATCATGCCAAGAACCATCAGCACGAGTGCCGGCATTGCGAGCAGAACCAGTTTATTGCGCCACATTCAAAATACCTGACGGGTGTATTGCGTTGTTGAATATTACTGCTGTTGCTTTCATGAATATACCCCTATTGCTTTGATTCGGGGTCCAGTTCGGGCGGCACAGGCAGGTCGGTGTTGAGTGTGGGCTCAAAGCCACCTTCCTTGCGATAGACCTCAAGCTGGTAAATATAAGCTAACACTTCGGCTGTAGCAGTATACAGCGCAGTCGGGATTTCTTCGCCTAACTCGGCGTGATGATAAAGCGCCCGGGCAAAAGGCGGGGTACGAATGACGGTGACCTTGTTGTCTTTGGCGATCTCGATAATCCGCTCGGCCAGCAGGAAAGAGCCTTTGGCGACGACGGTGGGTGCGCGCATCGCCTGATCGTAACGAATCGCCACCGCATAGTGCGTCGGGTTGGTGACGACGACGTTGGCTTTCGGAATTTCGGACATCATCCGTTTGCGCGCAGCCTCGCGTTGCAACTGGCGAATCCGGCCTTTGACGTGCGGATCACCTTCGGACTCCTTGTATTCCTGCCGCACTTCTTCCTTGGTCATGCGCAGGCCTTTGTAGTAATCCCATAGCTGGTAGGGTACATCGATCATGGCAATGACGGCCATTGCGCTGACGACCAGCAACAGGGTGTGCCGGGTCATTTGCCAGGTCATGGCAAAACTGGCTTCAAGCGGCATGGAGAGCAAGATTAAAAATTCGTCGCGTTCTTGCCACATGACCCAAGCGGCGACGCCGCCAATCAGCCCGGATTTCAGAATGGTTTTGACGGTTTCAATGACGGTACGGGGGGAAAACATCCGGCCGATGCCGCTCATGGGGTTCATGCGGCCAAAATTGGGACCAAGTGCTTCCATGCTGAATAACCAGCCGCCAATCATGATCGGGGTCAGAATCGATATGATGGCGCAGGCGCCAAAAACCGGCAGAATGGCAATGACCGCGATGCGGGATAATTCAAACAGCTGTTCGGTCATTAGCTGGGGTTGCCAAATTTGCGCACGGGTAAAGCTAAAGGCGGTAACCATGATTTTTTTCATGGCAGCATAAAGCTCTGGTCCGGTAACAATCACCGCAACCAGTCCGACCATCAGGGTCGAGAATGAAGTGAGTTCGTGCGAACGCGGCACCTGCCCCTTTTTGCGGGCTTCTTCAAGCCGCCGGGGCGAGGCCGGTTCGGTACGTTCCATATCCGAGTCTTCTGCCATGGACAAAGTGTAACATGGGCGAATACGTGAATAGTTGGCATCAAGTTTGCTTTAACGAGACTGACTCATTTTTGTGGTGCTCAGATCATGGCAAATAACTCCAGCAATAGCGTTAACCTTCTCGGTCTTTCCTTGCAGGCGACTGATGTCAAATCGACACGCGATACGGCATCTGCAGGTGGAGTTGAGTTTGGCGCTCAGTTTAAAAATGAACTCAGTAAGGCTCAGCAGCCCAAACCGGCAGAAAAAGCCCCTGCCAATAAGCAGGCTGAGAATAAACCCCGCTCCGAAGTCAAAGAAAATACCGCAGACGCGGAAGAAACTTCAGTCGTTCGTGAGCCTTCAGGCTCTCAGGAATCTGCAGCAACGCAATCTAAACCGGCTCAGCCGGCAGAGAAGGCTGCAAATTCTGCCGCAGGGGAAGAAGTTGCCGAGCAAACTGCAACGGGTGAAGCCGACCTTGCCGCTTTGCTGGCGATGATGCAGGTCGCGCAAGTGGCTCAGCCTGTCGCGGTTGAGCAAAAAACGGAGCTCCAGACTGGAGATCTGCTGGAAGAAAAAAATGGCGGAGCCAATCTGCTGGCTGCGCTGGCCGGAGATGCCAAGTCGTCCAATCTGGAGCAGGCGCAAATTGGCGCTGATGATTTATTGGGCAAAGATGATGGATCGGATCAATCAAAACAACACTTGCTGGCTGCGCAACTTGATGCCAGCAAAAAATCAACGGCAAACATTGCCGTTGAAGGACTGGATCCATTAGAAAGCTTGCCGCAGGGGCTTAAGGCTGTTCACGGCAAAAGGGCGGATTCCTTTGTCGACACTTTAAATAGCAAATTGGCTCCTGCTGCTCCGACGGGAGATGCACCAGGCGCAATCAATACAGCGACCAGTTTGAATCAGCTTCAATCAGTTAAAGCGGCTGCGGCGGCAGTACCAAGCCACTATATTGATACGCAAGTACACGATTCGCGTTGGGGTGATGCCGTGGCGCAACGGGTCAGCATGATGCTGGGCAAACAGGAACAGCAAATTGAAATGCAATTGAATCCGCCGAATCTGGGGCCGATGGAAGTTCGTCTCAATCTGGGGGGCGAACAAGCCAGTGTGATTTTTACTTCGCAACATGCTGCCGTGCGTGAGGCGTTGGCTGCCGCAACCCCCAAGCTGACTGCTTTGCTGGCCGATCAGGGGATTGTTCTGCATAACGTTCAGGTCGCATCCGATTCATTGCAGCAACAGCAACAGCAACAGCAACAGCAGGCATCTCAGCAACAGCAGGATAACCGTTTTAACTCATCGTCATCTGCTTCGCGCTATGGCGTGGAAATGAATGGTGTGGCTGGCAAGGGGGGGGCGGAACGGGTCGTCAACTTGAGTGATTTGCGGCTGCCTGCGGGTAGTACTCGAGTGAGTTTGTTTGTTTGATATTACAATGAAGGTTTGAAAACGCTTGCGTAGAGTGCCGTTTATAGTATCTTCGCTGTATTGGTAAGAAATCTTCGGGGAGGAGGTTTCTTGCCCTAACTCCATCTTTCAGAAAACAGACGAAAAAGGTTGTTTGATATGGCAGAACCCAAAGCTGCACCCAGTACCGAGGCACCTCAGCCCAAGAAAAATATCCTGTTGTTTGCCATTATCGGGGTCTTGGTTGTCATTATGCTGGCACTGGCTGGCGGCCTGGCTTATTTCATTTTGAAAACACCGGCAGATGGTGGTGTGGATGAGGTGGTGACCGACGCGCACGCTCAGGCCGAAGCAGAGAAAAAAGCCAAGGAAAAGAAGAAAAAGGAAAAAGCTGAAGCAGGCGTTAATGTTTTCGATAAATTGCAGGATCAGGCGTTTACTGTCAACTTGTCGGGTGAGCCAGAGGCTGTGTTACAAGTAGAAATCATGGTCGAATTGGCTGATGAAGAAGAAAAAGCCAAATTGAAGCAGGTACAGCCTAGAGTGCTGGATGCCGTAAATCGACTACTGCGCTCCAAAACGATTGATGAAGTCAAAACGACAGAAGGTCAGGAAACATTGGCGCGCGAAATTCGTGAGCAACTAAACAAGATACTGGAAGCTGAAGCGAAAGATGAAGGTGTGTTGAGTGTGAATTTCACGAAATATTTTTATCAGATTCAGTAATCGTTAAAATATCCGATTAACACAGTAGTACTGTTGGAATAAAAGCGGCGATATGGCTGACGATATCCTTTCCCAAGAAGAGGTCGATGCGCTACTGCGTGGCGTGACAGGCGAGCAGGACGAGCTCGAGGCCGAATCTGACCCGCGTGCCATCCGTGAATACGAAATCGGCCGGCAGGAACGGATCGTGCGCGGCCGGATGCCGACGCTGGAGATTATCAACGAGCGGTTTGCACGTAATTTGCGAATTGCATTGTTCAATTTCATGCGACGCAACGCCGAAATCAGCGTGGGGCCCGTCCGGGTACAGAAATACAGCGAATTTATCCGCAATCTGGTGGTTCCGACCAATTTGAACATGATTCATATGAAGCCCTTGCGCGGAACGGGCTTGTTTATTTTTGATCCGGATTTTGTTTTTCTGGTCGTTGATAATCTGTTCGGTTCGGATGGTCGTTATCATGTACGGGTTGAGGGGCGAGATTTTACGCCAACCGAGCAGCGGATTATCCAGCGTTTGCTCGATGTCGTTTTTGAAGAATATGAAAAAGCGTGGAAACCGGTTTTTGAGTGCGAGTTTGCCTATTTGCGCTCGGAAATGAATACGCAGTTTGCTAATATTGCGACCCCGACCGAAGTCGTCGTTGCCTATACGTTCAAAATCGAGCTGGGCGCTGGTGGCGGCGATTTTCACGTCTGCTTCCCGTATTCGATGCTCGAGCCGATTCGTGACCTGCTCTACAGCAGCATGCAGGCGGATCGGATGGAAGCCGATAATCGCTGGACCAATCTGATGCGTAAACAGGTTCAGCTTGCCGAAGTCGAGCTGGTGGCAACCTTGGGAACTTCGCATATTACACTCGGTGAAATTCTGAATTTGAAAACCGGCGATGTGATTCCGCTGGAGATTCCCGAAGTTATCGGTGCTGCAGTGGATAATGTGCCGGTACTTGAAGCCAAGTATGGCGTTGTAAACAAGCAATACGCCTTAAAGGTAGAGAAATTGCTGCGTGCTGCCGAGTCATTGAACGGGCAGGAACATGAAGAGGATTAAGCATGGCTGATGAAAACAATCCGGCAGAAGAAAGTGCGGATGACATCATGGACGATTGGGCCGCCGCTCTGGCCGAACAGGTAACCGAAGAATCTGCGGCCAGCGTCGAGGCGCAGCCTGCTGATATTTTTCAGAGTTTTGATGGGGCGGGTACGCCTGCCGGAGCCCCGAAAAATATCGACATGATTCTCGATATTCCGGTGGCGCTGACTGTTGAACTTGGGCGTACCAAAATTGCGATCCGCAACTTGCTGCAATTGGCACAAGGTTCGGTCGTCGAGCTGGACGGACTTGCGGGGGAGCCGATGGACGTACTCGTTAACGGCTGCCTGATTGCGCAAGGGGAGGTGGTGGTCGTGAATGAAAAATTCGGTATCCGCCTGACCGATATCATTACACCTGCCGAACGGATTCGCCGTTTACATAAATAAATCGGCCTATAAATTGATCATTGACCAGGAGCGGGAATGACGGTGCATCACGAAGTTGACGCCTTTATTTCCCGTCGAATCGAATGAAATTGAGTCGTTATTTCTGCGGCAGCCTTTTGGGGCTGCCGCTGTCTGTTTGGGCTGCGGCAAATCCATCCGCATCGTCCGGGGTGGGTTCGCTCCTGCAAGTCTTGCTGGCGCTGGCGCTGGTACTGGGCTTGATCGTTGCTGCCGCGTGGCTGATGCGGCGATTTTCGCTGGTGCCGGGCGCGGGCAGCGGGCATTTACGCGTGGTGTCCGGGGTGATGGTTGGGCAGCGCGAGCGTGTGGTCATCGTCGAAATTGAAGGGCAATGGCTGGTGCTGGGGGTGACGGGCGAGCAGGTGAATGTGCTGCACAAACTCGACAAGCCGGAAGGCGTCGATGTCGCTGCTCCGGCACTGCCGGCCTTTGCACAATGGTTGCAGGCGGCGCTCGAAAAACGCAAAGATAATTCGGAAAATAAAAATGCAGATGCCACCTAAGATGAGTCGATGGCCTTTAATACTGCTAGTGGGTATATTGCCAGGAACTTTGTTGGCCGCGGATCCTGTTGGTATACCCTTTATGTCGTCGACGCAAACTGCGGCTGGGACGGCTTATTCGCTGCCGATCCAGACCTTGCTGTTTATGACGGCGCTCGGGTTTATTCCCGCGCTGTTGCTGATGATGACGGCGTTTACCCGTATTGTGATCGTACTCTCCTTGCTGCGTCAGGCGCTCGGTACGATGCAAAGCCCGCCCAATCAGGTCATTGTCGGCTTGTCACTTTTTCTGACGATGTTTGTGATGTCGCCGGTTTTTGACAAAGTGTATACCACAGCCTACAAGCCGTTCTCCGAAGAAAAAATGACATTCAATGAGGCAATCGACAAAGGCGCAATGCCATTGAAAGACTTCATGCTCAAGCAGACGCGACAAAAAGATCTGGCTTTCTTTATTGAAGTTTCAGGCGCGCAAGCGCCGCAAGGACCGGAAGATGTTAGCTTGCGAACGCTGGTTCCCGCTTTTGTGACGAGCGAGCTTAAAACCGCGTTCCAAATCGGTTTTATGGTGATTATTCCTTTCCTGATTATCGACCTGGTCGTTGCCAGTATTCTGATGGGGATGGGGATGATGATGGTTTCGCCGGTCATGATCTCATTGCCATTCAAACTGATGCTGTTTGTGCTGGTCGATGGCTGGACTTTGCTGATGGGATCCTTGGTGCAAAGCTTTTACATGGGGGCCTAGATGAGTCCGGAAACGGTAATTACCCTGCTGCAGCGGGCGATGGAAGTGATGGTTTTGCTCTGCGGCCCGGTGCTGCTGGCTACGCTGGTTTCCGGTCTGATTATCAGCATTTTTCAGGCTGCGACTCAGATCAACGAGGCGACGCTATCGTTTATTCCCAAACTGTTGATCGCTTTTCTGGTGCTGGTGCTGGCTGGCCCGTGGATGATTGAGTTGCTCTCCGATTACATCATCCGTTTGTATCAAAGCATTCCCCAAGTGATCGGCTGATGTGGGTTGTTACTCAGGCGCAGATTGAAATCTGGCTGGCGACGTTCTGGTGGCCATTTTTACGCATCATGGGCATGTTACTCGCCGACCCATTTTTCTCCAGTCGGCGGATTCCGTCTCCGGTTCGCGTTGGTTTGGGCATTCTGCTGACTTTACTGATTGTTCCCGCTTTGCCGCCGATGCCCAGCGTGCCGGTGGTTTCTCCGGATGGCATGCTGATTGCCGCGCGCGAACTGATTTTGGGTTTTGCCATCGGCTTTGTCATGCGACTGGTGTTTACTGCCGTGGAAATGGCCGGACATCTAGCCGGTTTGCAAATGGGTCTGGGTTTTGCTTCGTTTTATGATCCGCATAATTCCGGTAATACGCTGGTGATGGCTCAGTTAATGAGTCTGATGATGATTCTGCTGTTTTTGTCGCTCAATGGTCATCTGATGATGTTGCGCGTGTTGCTCGAAAGCATGGTGCAGTTGCCGGTGGGGCAGATACAGCTGAATGCAAAAGGTTTTGAGCTGATTGCGCTGTATGGCAGCATGATTTTCCGCGTCGCCGTGATGTTGTCCTTGCCTGTGCTGGCGGTGTTGCTGATTACCAATCTGTCGATCGGCGTGATGACCCGTGCGGCACCACAGCTCAATGTGTTTGCGATTGGTTTTCCGATTACGCTCGGTATTGGTTTTGCTGCGCTGTACTATTCGTTACCGATGATGGTGCCGCAGATCGATCAGTTGCTGAGCGAGACACCGCGCATGATCGGGAAATTCATGAAAGCGTTTGGCTCGCCATAACGGTTGCACAGTAGTCAATCGAGACTCACGCGCTGCGCCGTTGCTTCAGAGCCTAGCTCTTCTTCTTGCTATGCGAGCCAAGCAAATGTCCCATGCGTTCTTTTTTGGTCGTGAGGTATTTGTGATTTTCCGGATTGGCGGTCACTTCGTGCGGCAAACGCTCGTTCACCGGAATGCCTAATTTGTTCAAGGCGTCGATTTTAAGCGGATTATTGCTCATCAGTCGTACCGAGCGCACGCCCAGATTTTTCAGCATCCACGCCGCGTCTGCATAGTCGCGGTTATCGCTGGGCAGGCCTTGCGCCAGATTGGCTTCAACGGTATCCATGCCTTGATCTTGCAACTGATAGGCCAGAATCTTATTGCAAAGTCCGATGCCGCGACCTTCATGCCCACGCAAATACAGTAAGGCGCCGCGTCCTTCAGCTTGAATCCGCTGCAAAGCATGCTTTAACTGATCGCCACAATCGCAACGTAAAGACCCCAGAGCATCGCCCGTCAGACATTCCGAATGCAGACGAACCAGCACGTCCTCGCCCGTAATATCACCGAAGGTCAGCACCAGATGTTCAACGCCGGTTTGCGGGTTGAGAAAGGCATGACTGGTAAATTCACCCTGAGTCGTGGGTAGGCGCGCGCTGGCGACTTTTTGCAATTCGGTGGTGATATTAGGCATTGCTAAGACAAATCCTGCTGGGCATGAAATACAGATATGGGGTTGAAGCGGCCAGATTTCAAATCAATCGGCACAATTTCCTGATCCGGCACATATTGGTCGAAAACACTCAAATGCAACACTGTATCATTAACGCGGTGGAAAATCTTGGGAATCGCAAATCGGGATTTTACGAGCTGGTGTAAACTGGCACGGCAGCTGTCCGTTTTTTTGAGATGTGTATGTATATTATTTTAATCGGCTATTTATTCGTCATCGTCATGATGTCGCTCGGGGCGGGGAGTATCACTGTCGGGCTCTTTTATTTCCTGTTCTTGGCGGTATTACCCACCTGGGGTGCACTGGCCTTGAAACGCAGTATCCAGCGCAGCAAAGCGGCTAAAGCCACTGAGCTGGCCGAGAAGGCTGCGGTGCAGAATAATCAGCCTGCTCAAGATTGAGTTGTGAGCAAGCCCACTCCGCATTGGTTTGTGAATCTAATGGGTTTGTGAATCTAATGGGTATGTGAATGAAGGCTAGTCAATGACTAGACTTCATGTCGATACCCTAGTTATGTATCAATGTGGCAAGACATTATGCAAAATGGCAATAGGTAGCGCACCGGCGACCATTAATAAGACTTGATGCAGTGTGTCTTTGATGTGTGGGCGTTTGTGCAGCGTTGGAATCAGGTCGGCAATCGCGACATAAATCAGACTCGCAGCGCCGAGTGCGAGCAAGTAGGGCTGCGCCGCTTCGACGATGCTCAGCGAATAATAGGCGAGCAGGCCACCGGCCAGTGCTGCCAGCGATGAGAACAAATTAAATAGCAGCGCTTTGGCCTTGCTATAACCCGAATGCAGCAGCACGATAAAGTCACCGACTTCCTGCGGAATTTCATGCGCAATAATTGCCAGCGCCGTCGCGATGCCGACTGAGGTGTCGGCCATAAATGCTGCGGCAATCACCGCGCCATCGAGAAAATTATGGAAGGTATCGCCGACCATAATCATCAAGCCGGCTCGACCATGATCGTGACCGTGCGAATGGCCGTGATTGTGGCCGCTGTGATCGTCATGCGCGTGCTCGTGGCCTTCGAGCTCTTCGCATGACTCGTGATGGCAATGCCGCCAGATCACCAGTTTTTCCATTACAAAGAAAATAAAAATCCCGATCAGAATCGTCAGTGAAATCGCTTCAGGGCTGGCGTGAGATTCATGTTCGGCGGCGGTTTCAGCTTCATGAGTGCCTGTTGTGGCATGGGCGGCTGCGCTGGCCGGATTGGCGTCGTGCAGTAAAACTTCGACCGCTTGCGTCGCGTGCTGATGACCTTCGTGACCTTGATGGCTTTCGAAAGCATGCGGCAGGATTTCCAGAAACACGGCGGCGAGCAATGCGCCGACGGCAAACGAAACCAGTTTGGGTATCCAGTGCGGCTTGGCAAAATACGCCATCGCGCCAGCGGCGAGGACGCTGAGCAAGCTGCCCAGCAAGCTCATGGTGATGATCCAGCTTAGTGTCGACATAAAGAAAAAATCCTGCAGATGCAACACTGTAACATAAACGTTACGCTAAGTCTGCTTGCAAACGATTCTCAGTTTGATGCTCGGCAATTATTCCAGCCAAATCAAACTCGCCAGCCGACCCGTCTGACCATCGCGCCGATAGCTGAAATAAGTCTCGGCTTGCGTCACCGTACATTGGTCGCCGCCGTAAATAGTCGTAATACCCAGGGTGTGTAAGCGCTGGCGCGCCAATAGGTATATATCCGCCAGCCATTTACCTCCGTCTTGCGCGACAAAAGCTTGTTCGGCTTGCGCATCAATTGCCATAAAAGCGGCGCGGACTTCATCACCGACTTCAAATGTCTTCGGACCAATCGCGGGGCCGAGCCAGACGAGAATTTCGCTGACCGGACATGCCATTTTGGCGACTGTCGCCTCAATCACGCCATTGCACAAGCCGCGCCAACCCGCGTGCGCAGCGGCGACGACCGTTCCTGCTTGATCGCAAAACAGCAGCGGCAGGCAGTCGGCGGTCATTACGACGCTCACCACGCCGTGTGTGCGCGTGAAGCTAGCGTCGGCGTCGACCGGCGCGCTGATTTTGGCGGCGTCAACGATGGTAATACCATGCACCTGATTGAGCCACGCAGGCGCTTGAGGCAGCACTTGCGTGAGCAGGGCGCGATTGGCTGCGACGTGTTCTGGATTATCGTTGACGTGGCTGCCGAGGTTAAAGCGATCAAATGGCGGCAAACTAAGCCCGCTCCGATTTGCAATACCATCATCGGTAAAACCATTGCGGGTGGTTTGTAGTGCTTTGACGTTGGCAGGTGCTGGCCAGTCGGGTGCAAAAACGCCCAGCGCGTTGGCGGTGGGCGTGAGTGCAGTTGCAGTGTTGATTTTATTCACGGACATAAATCAGTTCGCAATCGTGATCGTCGTCTTCATCGTCGTCTTCGTCGTACTGGTCTTTCGCCAGCTCCATATCGGCGCGTAGCGTAAAGATTAACTGCTCCAGATCGTGCGGGATCGGCGCTTTCCATTCCATCGTTTTGCCGGTGGTCGGATGAACGAGCGACAGCTTGCGCGCATGCAATGCCTGACGATTGAGTTCTTCGAGCGCCATTTTGACTTCCGGTGACGTATCCAGGCGCGGTGGTGTGCCATAGACCTGATCTGCGGCGAGTGGATGTTTGATGTGCGCCATATGAACACGAATCTGATGCGTACGGCCGGTTTCCAGCCGGCATTCGATCAACGTGTAATCGGTGAATTTTTCGAGCACCAGATAATGCGTGATCGATTCTTTGCCATTGTGCACTACGGCCATTTTGATCCGTTCGCGCGGGTGACGGCCAATGGGCTCGTCCACTGTGCCATCGCGTTTGATATTGCCGCGTGCGACAGCCAGGTAATGGCGTTTGACGGTGCGCGCCTGCAGTTGCTGTACCAGGTTGTTTTGCGCTTGCAGCGTGCGAGCAACAACCATCAGGCCACTGGTGTCTTTGTCGAGTCGGTGGACAATGCCGGCGCGTGGTACCTGGCGGACTTCCGGGTAATGAAACAGCAGCGCGTTGAGCAGTGTTCCTTCCCAGTTGCCATTCCCGGGGTGAACGACCAACCCTGCTGGTTTGTTAATCACCAGTAGCGTGTCATCTTCATAAATGACGTCCAGCGGCAGGTCTTCGGCCACGAAGGCAATTTCGTTCGGGTCAGCCTGAACATTAACTGTTAGCGTTTCGCCACCCCAAAGCTTGGTCTTGGTCGTGGCAAGTGCGCCATCAACGGTCACTTGACCGTCTTTAATCCAAGTAGCCAAGCGTGAGCGTGAAAAATCAGGCAAAATCTTCGCCAGCGCGGCATCAAGACGCGTCCCCGCCAAATCGGCAGGAACAGTCAAGACACGCGTGTCTGAGAAGTCGTTATAATCGTCGAGTTCAATATCGGATTGCATCATGTATAAGATTCTACCTCGAATCCTCGTTTCTGCCTTGCTGTTTAGCTTAATGGTCGGTTGTGCCAATACCGGTACGACTAATGATGAAACGAAAGACTGGTCTGCGGATAAGCTGTTTTCTGAAGCCAAAAGCCAGCAGGGCAGCAGGGACTACACCAAATCAACCCAGTATTTTGAACGGTTGGAGGCTCGCTACCCCTACGGGAAATATGCGCAGCAAGCTCAGCTGGAAATCGCCTACAACCATTATAAAGATCAGGAGCCCGCGCTGGCGCTGGCTTCGATTGAGCGCTTTATGAAGCAAAATCCGGCGCACCCGAGCCTGGACTACGCGATGTATCTGAAAGGTTTGGTCAATTTCAATGAGTCGCAAGGCTTTCTGTCGGCCTTGTCCAAGCAGGATATGTCCGAGCGCGATCCACGTGCCGCCAAAGAATCTTTCATGGCTTTTCGCGAGTTGATCGTACGTTTTCCGGATAGCAAATACAGCAGGGATGCCCAGTTGCGTATGGGCTATCTGTTGGGGGCGATGGCCAATTACGAGTTGCATGTCGGCCGCTATTACTACAAGCGCGGCGCTTATCTGGCCGCAGCCAATCGTGGCAAGGCGCTGATTGATAATTACAGCAATACCAAGCAGGTCGAAGGCGCGCTGGCGCTGATGTACCACGCATACAATAAGCTGGGAATGACCGATTATCGTGACGATGCCAAGCGCGTCTTGCTGAAAAACTTCCCGAATAGCACTGCGCTTGAACAGGATATCCTGAGCGACCCATACTGGTGGGCGCCGATCTAAAATATTTGCAGTAAAGGCTTGACGGGGTGCGATAAGGTCTCTATTATTCGCGTCTCTTTGGGGGTATAGCTCAGTTGGGAGAGCGCTTGCATGGCATGCAAGAGGTCATCGGTTCGATCCCGTTTACCTCCACCAGATTGGATAATTTGCCGATTTGATCGACAAATTAAGCAGTAGAAGTCCCCATCGTCTAGAGGCCTAGGACACTGCCCTTTCACGGCGGCGACCGGGGTTCGAATCCCCGTGGGGACGCCAGCAGATTAAGTAAGTAATAAAAGTTTAAGTCCCTATAGTTTAGCGGTTAGAACACTGCCCTTTCACGGCGGCGGCCGGGGTTCGATTCCCCGTGGGGACGCCAAATCAAAATAAAAAAGACACCTTCGGGTGTCTTTTTTATTGCCTGTCGATCAGGCTATCCTGCCGTTACATTAAAAACAGCGAGCCAGACAGCAACAGATTCTAGACCTGTTCGCGTTGGTGGCGCTCGAATTCAATTCTGGCATGCGCCAGACAGTCATAAAAATCGATTCTCAGTTGCTGGCACAATTCCAAGCATTGCTCCAGTTCATTGGTAATTTCATGGCTAAGCCGCTGTTGCGCTTGTTGCGGATTGCCAGTTGTTGAATCTGTATTGAGCATGATCCCGACCTCAATGTGTGCTGTGCCAAGTGCCTATGGTCTGTTGACGTTGGTAAATATGCTTGAAACGACCATTCCTCTAATTTATTGCACCGCACTATTTCTTGCCGCAGCCACTGATCAGTTTGATTTAGATTATTTCATACAGGGTATAGGTATATCTATTGGTGCTTTAATAAAATTGATCTGTATTGATATACCCATCTTAATGACTTTGATGGGCTCGAAGGTATGCAGCATAAGTGCAACACTTGAATCTAGTTAACCGGCTGCAAAGTCTATGCATTACCACCAAGGGGTGCTTGCTCATGCTGGCCCAATGTTTAAATGACTTAAAACTGACTTGTTTGTTGTTTATGTTGTCATGATTCTTCCTGGGAAATAAGATTGATCCCTTTTTCTGAAAGGATGGAGGGTTAGGATGAATAACAATAATCCCGCTCGCTGGGCGCTGCAGTTTCATGGCCGTGGTGGCGAATATTTCCGGATCTGGATTGTCAATCTGCTGCTGAGCATTCTGACGCTGGGTATTTATTCGGCCTGGGCCAAGGTGCGCCGCTTGAAATATTTTTATGGCAATACCGAGCTGGCCGGCTCACGTTTTGATTACACCGCCAAGCCAATGCAAATTCTGATTGGCCGTCTGATTGCATTTGCGTTTTTCTTTGTTTACGCCATCAGCTCGAATGTGAGCCCGGTTTTGTCGGTGGTGGCCGCCGTGCTGCTACTGCTTGCGCTGCCATGGATGATTGTGCGCAGTATCCGCTTTAATCTACGCCAGACGCGTTATCGCAATGTAGCGTTTGATTTTCATGGCTCAGTCTGGGGCGCGGTTAAAAATTATCTGCTTTTGCCGTTGTTGCTGATTCCGACTCTGGGTCTGGCGCTGCCTTTTGTGCAGCATCAGCAATACCGTTTTGTGCTTGATCACGCATCGTTTGGTAAGCAACGTTTTAGCGGCACGGCCTCGGCAGTCGGCGCTTACTACCGTGCTGCGCTGGCCGGTTTGGGTCTGATGATCGCGCTGGTCGTGCTCTTTGGGCTGACCGTAGGTGTGGCTATGTTAGGTGGTACCGCACTGGATATGAGTACACTGGCAAAGCAAGCGCCCGCAGAGATGGCCGCGCGTTTTGCTTTGCCTGCACTGGCCTACATTATCATGCTGATCGGCTTTAATTCGGTTGGTGCCGCTGTCAGTGTGGCGCAGGCCAACCACGGCTGGAGCAATACGGTGCTGGACGATGTGCGTTTTACCAGCTCGGTCAATCCCTGGGCGTATGGCCGGATGATGGCATGGCGTTTACCGCTGGTCGTAGTCACGCTGGGGCTGGCTTTGCCATGGCTGAAAGTGGCTCAGGCGCGTATGCGCACCGAAGGCATGCAGATCGAAGCGCCGCATGATTTGAGCCAATTCGCCGCTGCGCAGCAGCAGTCGGGCTCGGCCATTGGTGCTGAGGCGTCTGATCTGTTTGACGTCGATCTGGCGCTATGATGCTCGTTGCCAGTTATCTGGACGGGCACAGCAGCGCGCTGCATCGTGTTCAGTTGCAGCGCATTGATGATTGTCTGTTGATTGTGGGCGAGGGCTGGACACGCGAAGTGGCCATTGCCGATTGCGAACTCGAAGCTGCGCTGGGTTCCTTGCCCAGCCGCGTGGTCTTTCCCGATGGTGCGACGCTGGAATGCGGCGAGCAGAGTGCATTGGCCGCGCTGCTCGGGCAAGAGCGCAATCGGCTGGCGCTGCTGGAGAGCCGCTGGCGCTACGCTGTTGCAGCACTATTCGCTATTGTGCTGGCAGCGATTGCGTTTTACTTGCAGGGCATGCCGCTGATGGCGCAGCTGGCCGCCAGGCTGACTCCAGTCCAGCTTGAAGTGATGCTGGGGCAATCCACGCTGCAAACTCTGCCCAAGCTGGGGATTGAACTTGAAGCCAGCCAGATTGCGCCAGAGCGGCAACAGCGTCTGCGCCAACGTTTTCAGGCCTATACCGCCGGGTCGGGGTTTGTTTACCAGCTGCATTTTTACGCCATGCCCGAAATTGGCGCCAATGCATTTGCCTTGCCCGGTGGAATGATCGTCGTGACCGATGGGCTGGCCAGCCTGCTCAATGACGATGAGTTGATGGCGGTATTGCTGCATGAAATGGGGCACGTTCAACTGCAGCATGGCCTGCGCAATATCTATCAGAGTACCGGTATTGTGCTGGTGGCATCGGTGATTCTGGGTGATGCGCCTGGCGCGATGGGCAATCTGGCGGCGACAGGTGCGATGCTGGTGCAGTTGGGTTACTCACGCCAGTTTGAGCACGATGCGGACATTTTTGCCGCCGAACGTTTGCGTGAAACGGGGCAATCGCCCGCTTTACTGGCCGACGCGCTGCAAAAACTAAGCGCTTCGGTGAAAGATGCGCTCGATGTTCCCGAGCTGCTGGCAACGCATCCGGCAACACAAGAGCGGCTAAAAGCCTTGCGCAGTGCTGCAAATCCATAAACCACTTCATTAATCATTTGCTCTGCTCTAAATAAAAAAAGCCACGACTCAGGTCGTGGCTTTTTTTGCGCTCATTGAGCGATTATTTCTTGCGTTGCGGTGGCAGATCGGTACATACGCCTTTGGCCACTTCGGCCGCCATGCCAATCGACTCGCCCATTGTTGGGTGCGGGTGAATGGTTTTGCCGATATCGACTGCGTCTGCGCCCATTTCAATACCCAGACACACTTCACCGATCATATCGCCCGCGTGCGGGCCAACAATCGCGCCGCCGAGGATCTGGCCGTTTTCCGCGTCGAAAATCAGCTTGGTGAAGCCTTCATCACGACCGTTGGCAATCGCACGGCCTGAAGCGGCCCATGGGAAGACGCCCTTGGTGATCTTGATGCCTTCTTTCTTGGCCTGATCTTCGGTTAAACCTACCCAAGCCACTTCAGGGTCGGTGTAGGCTACGCCCGGAATCACGCGAGCGTCAAAATAGGCTTTGTGATCGGCGGCGTTCTCGGCAGCCACGTGCGCTTCGTGCACGGCTTTGTGCGCCAACATTGGCTGGCCGACCAGATCGCCAATCGCGAAGATGTTCGGCACATTGGTGCGCATTTGCTTGTCTACGGCGATAAAGCCACGCTCGTCAACGATCACACCGGCGTTTTCCGCACCGATTTTCTTGCCGTTTGGCGAGCGGCCGGTTGAGTACAGAACCAAGTCGTAGCATTGTGCTTCGGCTGGCGCTTTCGGGCCTTCAAACGTCACCCAGATGCCGTCTTCTTTCGGGACTATGCTGGTCGTTTTCGACTGCAACATGATGTTGTCAAAACGATGTTTATTCCAGTCTTGCCATACTTTCACCAGATCGCGATCCGCGCCTTGCATCAGGCCGTCTGACAATTCAACCACGTCCAGACGCGCGCCCAGCGTTGAATACACCGTACCCATTTCCAGGCCGATAATGCCGCCGCCGATAATCAGCATGCGTTTGGGTACAGATTTGAGCTCCAGCGCGCCGGTTGAATCAACGATACGTGGATCGTTCGGGATGAATGGCAGTTTCACCGCTTGCGAGCCCGCAGCGATAATCGCTTTGGCAAACTTAATGACTTTTTTCTCGCCAGTCAGATCTTTGCCTGAGCCCGAAGTCAGTTGCACTTCGATGTGGTTGGCATCGAGGAAAGTACCGATACCACGCACATGCTCGACTTTACGCATCTTGGCCATGCCAGCCAGACCGCCAGTGAGCTTGTTAATGACTTTTTCTTTGTAGCCACGTAGGCCGTCGATATCGACTTCCGGCTTGCCAAACTTGATACCGTTCGATGCCAAGTGAGCCACTTCATCGATCACCGCTGCATTGTGCAGCAAGGCTTTCGATGGAATACAACCGACGTTCAAACACACACCGCCGAGTGAGCCATAACGCTCAACCAGTACGGTTTTCAGACCCAAATCAGCCGAGCGGAACGCAGCAGAATAGCCGCCAGGGCCAGCGCCCAAGACCATCATGTCCACTTCCATGTCCACCGCGCCAGCGTATTGGCCAGCAACGGGGGCTGCTACTGGAGCGGCAGGCGCAGCAACTGGTGTTGCAGCCGGAGTTGGTGCCGCGGCCGCTGGAGCTGCTGCGCTGGCAGCAACTTCAACAATCGCGATCACGCTGCCTTCGGATACTTTGTCGCCAATTGCGACTTTCAGCTCTTTGATCACGCCGGCGTGAGTGGCTGGCACTTCCATCGTCGCTTTATCGGTTTCCAGTGTAATCAGGCTTTCTTCGACGGCAACGGTGTCGCCGACTTTAACAAACAACTCGATAATCGCCACATCGCTATGGCCACCAATATCGGGTACTTTCAATTCAATCGTATTGCTCATGATTTATTCCTGTGAGGTCAAGGGTATGAGGTGGGAGCGATTATGGGTATTGCCCTGCAGGTCAATACCCAAGCTCTCACGCCTCGCAGAATTAGAGAACCAGACGACGGATGTCGGTCAGCAGTTTGCCCAGATGCACGGTGAAGCGACCCGCTTGTGCGCCATCGATCACGCGGTGATCGAATGACAGCGACAATGGGCACATCAGGCGTGGGGTAAATTCCTTGCCGTTCCAGACTGGTTTGATTTGCGATTTGCACACGCCAAGAATCGCCACTTCAGGCGCGTTGACGATTGGCGTGAAGCCAGTGCCGCCGATGCCGCCCAGTGATGAAATTGTGAATGTCGCGCCTTGCATATCGGTTGGCTTGAGCTTACCGTCGCGTGCTGCCAGCGACAATTCGGTCAACTCTTTGCAAATCTGCTTCAGACCCTTCTGATCAACGTCTTTGATGACAGGGACAACCAGACCGTTTGGCGTATCCGCCGCAAAACCAATGTGGTAGTACTGTTTCAGGACTAAATTGTCGCCGTCGAGCGATGAGTTCATTTCCGGGAAGGCTTTCAGCGCTTCAGCAGCCGCCTTGATAATGAAGGCCAACGGGCTGATCTTCAGGCCTGATTTTTCCCACTCTTTACCGACCGTTTTACGGAATTCTTCCAGCTCGGTGATATCGCATTCGTCGTTGAACGTCACGTGCGGGATCACGACCCAGTTGCGGTGCAGATTCGCGCCAGAGATTTTTTTGATGCGGCTCAGTGGTTTGGTTTCGATCGGGCCAAACTTGGCAAAATCGACTTTCGGCCATGGCAACAAGTCCAGACCGCCGCCCAATGAAGCTGCTGTAGGTGCCGAACCGGCTGCGAAGGAAGACGCCACGGCGCTGGTCATTACCGATTTAACGAATGACTGGACGTCTTCGTGCAAGATACGGCCTTTCGGGCCTTTACCAGCCACTTTGCTCAAATCAACGCCCAACTCGCGCGCGAATTTACGCACTGATGGTGATGCGTGAGCTTTGTTAAAGTTTGCTTCGTCAAATTTAGCTGGCGCAGAAGCGACTGCTGCCGGTGCGGCAACCGGTGCAGCTGCGGCTGGAGCAGCAACTGGCGCTGCTGCAGGGGCAGGAGCAGCAACTGGAGCCGCTACTGGTGCAGGAGCTGCAGCGCTAGAACGTACGGTCAATACCAGCGCGCCTTGCGCGACTTTATCGCCGACTTTAACGGCGATGCTTTCAACCACACCTGCGGCGGTTGATGGCACTTCCATGCTGGCTTTGTCTGATTCGAGTGTGATCAGGCCGTCGTCGAGCGAAACAGTGTCGCCGACTTTCACGTTGACTTCGATGACTTCAACCGCGTCAAAGTTACCGATGTCCGGTACATGCACTTCAACAATTGAAGAAGTTGAAGATGTGGCGGCAGCAGCAGGTGCTGCGCTCGCGGCTGCAGGAGCTGCCGCAACCGGAGCCGCAGCGGCTGGTGCAGGTGCAGCGGCGGCTGCGCCAACTTCCAGCATCAAGACCACATCGCCTTCCGAGGCTTTGTCGCCGACTTTGATGCGCATTTCTTTAACGATACCGGCTTCGGTCGATGGCACTTCCATCGTCGCTTTGTCGGTTTCCAGTGTAATCAGCGATTGCTCTTTCTCGATCACATCGCCCACTTTGACAAATACTTCAATCACTTCAACGCCAGCGTGGCCGCCGATGTCGGGAATTTTCAATTCAATAACGTTGCTCATGGTTATATCCTGTGAGGGAGGGGTATACCCTGCCGTTAATTGTTCAGCCTGCCCTGGGGTGATATACCCCAGGGGCTGTTTCTCACTGAGTCTTTATACAGTCCAAGGCGCCGGACGGTCAGTACGGATGCCGTATTTCGCAATCGCTTCAGCGACCTTGGCTGCCGGCAGTTTGCCTTCATCGGCCAGCGCTTTGAGCGCAGCGACAGCAACGTGGTAGCGATCGACTTCGAAGAAGCTGCGCAATTCCGAGCGGCTGGCCGAACGACCGAAACCGTCGCAACCGAGTACGACAAAACGACCTGGCACGTATTCACGGATTTGATCCGCGTAGGTGCGTTTGTAGTCGGTTGCGGCAATCACCGGGCCTTGCGCGTCTTTCAGGCATTCAGTCACATAAGGTACGCGCTGCTCGCCTGTCGGGTTCAGGTAGTTGTGGCGGGTTGCGGCCATACCATCGCGGCGCAATTCGTTAAAGCTTGGTGCTGACCAGATGTCGGCCTCGATGCCGAAATCGGCTTTCAGCAAATCAGCTGCGGCAATCACTTCGCGGAAGATCGTGCCTGAGCCCATTAATTGCACTTTCAGTTTGGCATCTTTGGCGCCGTCCTTGAACTTGTACAAGCCTTTCAGAATGCCCGCTTCAGCACCGGCTGGCATGGCCGGGTGCGTGTAGTTCTCGTTCATCACTGACAGGTAGTAATAGATGTTTTCCTGATCCTGATACATCCGGCGCATACCGTCCTGTACGATGACGGCCAGTTCGTACGCGAACGTTGGATCATACGACACGCAGTTCGGGATGAATTCGGCAAACAGGTGGCCGTGACCGTCCTGATGCTGCAGACCTTCGCCGTTCAGCGTTGTGCGACCGGCTGTGCCGCCAACGAGGAAGCCGCGCGCGCGCAAATCGCCCGCTGCCCAGGCCAGATCGCCGATACGCTGGAAGCCGAACATCGAGTAGTAGATGTAGAACGGAATCATCGTGTGGCCGTGGTTGGCGTATGACGTGGCCGCTGCGATCCAGTCAGACATCGCGCCGGCTTCGTTAATGCCTTCCTGCAGAATCTGGCCGGTTTGCGATTCCTTGTAGAACATCAGCTGGTCGGCGTCTTGTGGCTCGTACAACTGGCCGACGTGCGACCAGATCCCGAGTTGACGGAACATGCCTTCCATACCGAAGGTACGGCTTTCGTCCGGAACGATAGGAACGATGCGTTTGCCGATCTGTTTGTCTTTGACCAGTGTGTTCAGCAAGCGAACGAAGGCCATCGTTGTCGACATTTCGCGCTCGCCGCTGCTTTCGAGCAGGGCTTTGAATGCGTCAAGCTGTGGCACTTCGAGCGGCTCGTTGACCGGCTTGCGTGATGGAATAAAGCCGCCCAGTGCTGCACGGCGTTCCATCATGTATTTGTATTCCTGGCTGTCTTCAGATGGACGATAGAATGTGCACGCTTTGGCTTCTTCGTCAGTCAAAGGCACGTTGAAACGGTCACGCAGATGCAACAGGTCGTCTTCGGCCAGTTTCTTGGTGTTGTGTGCGGTATTTTGCGATTCGCCCGCAGCGCCAACGCCAAAGCCTTTTACCGTTTTTACCAACAGCAGCGTTGGCTGGCCTTTGTGTTCAACGGCAGCTTTGTAGCCTGCGTAAACCTTGAACAGATCGTTACCGCCGCGAGTCAGTTTCCAGATGTCGTCGTCGGTCATGCCGGCAACGAGATCGAGCAACTCAGGGTATTTGCCGAAGAAATGCTCGCGAACATACGCGCCATTTTTTGATTTGTAAGTCTGGTATTCGCCGTCAACGACTTCCATCATGCGTTTTTGCAGCAGACCTTTCTTGTCTTGTGCCAGCAGGGCATCCCAGCCCGTGCCCCAAACGACTTTGATGACGTTCCAGCCTGAACCACGGAAGTCGCCTTCGAGTTCCTGAATGATTTTGCCGTTGCCGCGTACCGGGCCGTCCAGACGCTGCAGATTACAGTTGATGACGAAAATCAGATTGTCGAGCTTTTCACGGCCAGCCAATGAAATCGCGCCCAGAGATTCTGGCTCGTCCATTTCACCGTCGCCACAGAAACACCAAACATGACGATCACCTTTCTGCTTGAAACCGCGGTCGTCGAGGTATTTCATGAAGCGGGCTTGGTAGATCGCCATCAATGGGCCCAGACCCATTGATACGGTCGGGAATTGCCAGAAGTCCGGCATCAACCATGGGTGTGGGTAAGAAGACAGACCGTCGCCATCGACTTCACGGCGGAATTTGTTCAATTGGTCTTCTGAGATGCGGCCTTCAAGGTAGGCGCGAGCGTACATGCCCGGCGCAGAGTGACCTTGGAAGTAAACCAGATCGCCACCGTGGTTTTCGTTGGCCGCATGCCAGAAGTGATTCCAGCCCACATCGTACAAGGTTGCTGCCGAAGCAAACGAAGAAATATGACCACCTGGCTCAGCAGGATCACGATTGGCCTTGGCGACCATCGCAGCCGCGTTCCAGCGGGTATACGACAGGATGCGCTCTTCCAGATCCGGTTTACCCGGATGTTTGGCTTGCAGATGAGCCGGTACGGTGTTGATGTACGCCGTTGTCGCCGTGTACGGGATGTTCACTCCGTCCTGACGAGCCTGGTCTACCAGTTTTTCCACGAGGAAGTGGGCACGTTCTGCACCTTCCTGCTCGATCACGCCTTGCAGCGCATCCAGCCATTCCCGGGTTTCTTGTGGATCGTGGTCGTTAATCTGATCTGCCATCGTGTATCTACCTTGTGAGTGGGTTTCTTATGGTGAGGTGTGAGGTGTCAGATGTGAGGCGTTTTTCGCCTCACACTAACCCTTCACATTCTTAGCGCGGTGTATTGCGTTTGAAATAATTAATCAAGCCATTGGTTGATGCATCGTGGCTGCTGGTCAAGCCTGGAGTCGTCAGATCGGCTTCGATCAGCTTGGCCAGCTGTTTACCTAGCTCAACACCCCATTGGTCGTAGGAATTGATGTTCCAAACTGTGCCCTGAACAAAAATCTTGTGTTCGTATAGTGCGATCAATGCACCCAGACGACGTGGCGTCAGGCGTTGCATCATGATGGTGTTGGTCGGTCGATTGCCCTGGAAAATCTTGTGCGGCACCAGATCGTCCTGTGCCTGGCCGGTAATGCCTGATTTTTCCAGCTCGGCACGGACTTCGTCTTCGTTTTTGCCGCGCATAAAGGCTTCGGTTTGCGCAAAGAAGTTGGCCATCAGAATCGTGCTGTGCGGCTCGGGAATATCCGGATGTTCTATCGTTGCGATGAAATCGATTGGTACGATTTGCGTGCCCTGATGCAGCATCTGGTAATAAGCGTGCTGGCCGTTAATACCGGCGTCGCCCCAGACCACCGGGCCGGTTGCATAATCGACACGATTCCCTTCCAGATCAACGGTTTTACCGTTTGATTCCATATCGAGTTGTTGCAGGTAGGCCGGGAAACGCGACATGCACTGATTGTACGGCGATACCAGGTGCGTGTTCGCACCAAAGAAATTGCCATACCAGATGCCGAGCATCGCCATGATGACCGGAACATTCTGTTCGAGCGGTTTGCCACGGAAATGCTGATCCATCGTGTACGCGCCGTGCAGCAAATCCTGGTAATTGTGCTTGCCCAGATAAATCGCGATAGGCAAGCCGATGGCCGACCACAGTGAGTAGCGGCCACCAACCCAGTCCCAGAATTCGAACATGTTTCTGGTGTCGATGCCGAATTCAGCGACGGCTTTGGCATTGGTCGAAACCGCGACAAAATGTTTGGCGATATGTTTTTCATCATCGGCGGCTTTTAGAAACCATGCGCGCGCGGTACGGGCGTTGGTAATGGTTTCCTGCGTCGTAAAGGTTTTTGACGCGATGATGAACAGTGTCGTTTCCGGATTAAGTTTTTTCAGCGTTGAGACAATCTGATCGCCATCAACAGTCGAAACAAAATGCATCGAAAGACGGGCGTGGCCGTATTCTTTCAGTGACTGGCAGACCATCAACGGGCCCAGGTCCGAGCCGCCGATGCCGATATTCACGATGTCGGTAATCGGTTTGCCGGTATAGCCCTGCCATTCGCCTGAACGCACTTTGTCAGAAAATTCGCCGATTTGTTCTTTGACCGCGTTCACCTTAGGCATCACGTCTTCACCATCGACCACAATCGGATTGTGATCGAGGTTGCGCAGGGCGGTGTGCAGAACCGCACGGTTTTCGGTGATATTGATTTTTTCACCCGAGAACATTTTTTCAATGCGCTCTGGGATTCCCGACTGACGTGCCAGATCGAACAGCAGCGCCATGGTTTCTTCAGTGACCCGGTTTTTTGAATAATCAAAAAACAGTCCGCCAGTTTCGAGCGAGAATTTTTCAAAACGATGCGGATCGTTCTGAAATAATTCGCGCATATGCAGAGATTCGATTTCTTTGAAATGTGCTGCAAGCGCTTGCCAAGCTGGCGATGAAATAAGTTTGGACATCGGCACCATTCCTTGTTGGTCGTTATTTTTATTGGTGGGAGCGCGTTTTTTACTCATGACCGCGAACCCGTTTTTCTTTCATATTGCGTTTCATTTTTTCGAGCTGATCGATCAGCTCCGGACCGCGTTTGAGCGCTACACCAACGGCCAGCACGTCAATAATCACCAGATGCACAATGCGCGTAATCATTGGCGTGTATAGATCCGGATCTTCCATCGTATCGGCGTATAGACAGATATTGCAGCGCTTCGCGAGTGGTGATTTGCTGTGCGTAATGCCGATCACGTCGGCGCCTGCATCGCGGGCGATCTCGACCGAGCGCAGCATATCGAGTGTTCGACCCGAGTTGGATACGGCAATGACCGCATCGCCCGGTTTGAGCATTGAGGCGCTCATGCCGTGCATATGTGGGTCGGTATAGGCAACCGTTGGCACGCCCAGACGGAAGAATTTATTTTGCGCGTCAATCGCGACGGCACCGGACTGACCCTGACCCCAAACTTCGATTTTGTGCGTATTCGACAATACCTTGATCGCACGCTCGAGCACTTCGGTATCGAGCTCATTACGGCAGCGCAGCAAGTGGGAAATATTGTTGTCGAATAATTTGCGCGCCAGATCGTGCGCCGAATCATCGGCCGACACCATCGAATGCACATAAGGTACGCCGGAAACCAAGCTGCGCGTCAGGCGGAGTTTGAAGTCCTGCAAACCTGAGCAATTGAGCGAGCGGCAGAAGCGGATGACGGTTGGTTGCGATACGTCGGCCAGTTCGGCAATCTGGGCAATCGGCGCATTGGCGACCAGATTGGGTTGAGCGATAACCAATTCGGCGACTTTACGTTCGGATTTCGAAAGTGAATCAATCACTGTTTTGATGCGTTCGAGCATATTGTGCCCCCACTCAAACATGCACAAGCACCCGCCGGTTGGCGGAGTGCTGTAAAGAAGTAAAGCTGGATGCCGTCGTCATGATTTGCTGGCTTAGGCAGCCCAAAATACATCGGCTTGCGCAACCCGATCAAGCACGCGACGGATCGGGTGTTGTTCGTTGACTGAAGTTTGTTCGGTCATCGCGGCTTGCAGCAGGGTTTTTTTCCCTTCTCCGGTGATATGCACGATCACTTTCGGGCTTTTTACGATGCTCGGTAGCGTCAGGGTAATGCGCTGATGCGGTGCCACTGGCGGTGTGACGGCAGCCAGCAGTGCTGTTGAAGCGCAAGCGCTTTCCAGCTCGGCCGCGTTTGGAAATAACGATGCGGTGTGGCCGTCGTCGCCCATGCCCAGAATCACGATATCAATCGGATCAGGCATCGTGGCAAGACGCGCTTCGATTTCGGCTACGGCCTCGTGTGGCGTCGTAGCGGTATTGACCAGAGAAATAAAGGTGGCAGCGGCTGCAGCGTCTTGCAGCAGATTTTCGCGCGTCAGGCGCTCATTGCTGTCGGCGTGATCGGGCTGTACCCAGCGCTCATCAACCAGCGTGATCACGACGCGTGACCAGTCCAGATCGCTCACACGCAAGGCTTTGAACATACCGGCCGGTGTACGTCCACCAGAAACAGCAATTCCGGCGCGGCCACGCAGTGCGATGGCCTGTTTGAGTTCGCTCGCGATGGTGGCGGCTAATTGCTGATCCAAGGTTTCTTTATTGCCAAATTCATGCCATTGCAAAGCCATTCAAATCTCCAAACTAAAAATGCTGCGGGGTATTGCAATCAAGACCATGCTGAGCATGGTCTTGATGTTGGTACTGCGGGAGGGTATTTAGGCTTCTTCGTGCCAGCACAAACCGTCACGTGACAGCAGTGCCGATGAAGCGGCCGGTCCCCAGGTGCCTGCGGTGTAGGTTTTTGGACCTTCGCTGCTGTTTTCCCATGAGTCAATGATCGGCTCAACCCAGCGCCATGCTGCGCGCTGTTCGTCGCGACGTACGAAGAGCGATAGATCGCCTTTGATGACGTCCATCAGCAGGCGCTCGTAGGCTTCCGGACTGCGGGTGCTGAAAGCTTCTTTGAAGTCCAGATCCAGATACACTTCGCGCAGCTGATCTTTACCCGGCTCTTTGGCCATCATGTACAGGCGCACTGACTCGTCGGGCTGCAGTTCGATCACGAGGCGGTTAGGGCGCGTGTTCTTGCCAAATGTTGATGTTGGCACTTCGCGGAAATTAATCACGATTTGCGCCAGGCGATCTCCCAGACGTTTGCCGGTGCGCAGGAAGAACGGTACGCCAGCCCAGCGCCAGGTTTCGATTTCGGCTTTCAGTGCCACGAAGGTTTCTGCCTTGGAGCCGGCCGGTACACCGGGCTCGTCTTGGTAGCCAATGACAGGCTTGCCTGCCACTGCGCCCGCACGATACTGGCCACGAACGACTTTGGTTTTGACATCGTCACTGGTCAGTGGCTTGAGTGCGCGCAGGACTTTGAGTTTTTCGTCGCGAACTGCGTCGGCATCGATTGATGCTGGTGGTTCCATTGCAACGATGGTCAGCAATTGCAGCAAGTGGTTTTGTACCATATCGCGCAATGCACCGGTTTTGTCGTAGAAATCGGCGCGGGTTTCAACGCCAACTTGTTCTGTCACGGTGATTTGTACATCACGAATCCATTCACGACGCCACAGCGGTTCGAGCAAGGTGTTGGCAAAACGCAGTGCGATCAGGTTCAATACCGGCTCTTTACCGAGGTAGTGGTCGATCCGGTAGATTTGTTGTTCGCTGAAGTATTCGCCAACTTCGTCGTTGATTTTGTTGGATGAATCGAGATCGTGACCGAGTGGCTTTTCCAGTACAACGCGCGAGTTGCCTTGATTGAGGCCTTGCTCTGCCAAATTTTTGGCAATCGGCGCAAAAAAGTCAGGGGCAGTCGAGAGGTAGAAAACGCGTTCGCGGTTCGGGAATTGCCCCAAGCTCTCGGCTAGCGCGACAAAATCGTTCGGCGTGTTTGCGTCTACTTTGAGGTATTCGATACGAGCTGAAAATTTTTGCCAGTCATTATCGTTATAATGGCTGCCCAGATACTCCTTGGCTTTGGCGTGGGCTTTGGCGACATAGCCTGCGGTGTCGGATGGACTGCGACCCAAACAAATGATCCGGCCTTCGCTTGGCAGATTGCCGTCTTGGTCCTGGTGGTAAAGTGCAGGGAGTAGCTTGCGTAAAGCGAGGTCACCGGTGCCGCCAAAAAATACGATATCGAAAGCGTCGATCGCAGTCATAAGCCAAAAATCCTCGTATGGAATTGGGCTTGACGAAGGTCAAGCGTAGTAAGCTTTGTAATCTTACTACAGCCTCAAACTGCCGAGCAATCGAATTTGTTACGCAATAACGAGGTAGCTGGCGTTATCAGTGTTTTGCCTGCAAACCCTTGGTGTTGCAATGCCTTGTTGCACTGCGGCGAAAGCTTGGTGTGTCGAGTTTTGCTTGTCGAAATGCTGCTGTTGTAGTAAAACTACGCTTGATTTCTAACTCCGCCTGAGGGGCGGTTTAGTTTTAAAAATTTGGAGTTCTTTCATGTCCCTGCATCCCGGTTTGCTTGAAGTTACCCAGCGCGTTATTGAACGCAGTAAAGAATCACGTGCACGTTATCTGGCGCGTTTGGAGCAGGCGGCAAGCAAAGAGCCCGTCCGGAAAGGTTTGGCTTGCACCAATCAGGCGCATGCTTGGGCTGCCATGCCTGAAACTGACAAAATCATGTTGCGCGAAATGCATCAGCCTAATATTGCGATTGTTTCGGCGTATAACGAGATGCTGTCGGCGCATCAGCCATTCGAAGCATTTCCGGCAATCATAAAAAAAGCAGCGCATGAAGTGGGCGCAACGGCCCAGTTCGCTGGTGGTGTGCCTGCGATGTGTGATGGTGTGACGCAAGGTCAGGCCGGCATGGAATTGTCGCTGTTCAGTCGCGATGTGATTGCGATGTCGACTGCGGTGGCGCTGTCACACAATATGTTCGATGCGACGCTCTGTCTGGGTGTTTGTGACAAGATTGTTCCGGGCTTGTTGATCGGCGCGTTGCAATTTGGCCATCTGCCGACCATTTTTGTTCCGGCGGGGCCAATGACGTCGGGTATTGCCAATAAAGAAAAAAATATTACCCGCCAGCTGTTTGCCGAAGGCAAAGTCGGCCGTGATGCCCTGCTGGCGTCGGAAGAAGGCTCTTACCACGGCCCGGGTACCTGTACTTTCTTTGGTACTGCCAACTCGAACCAGATGCTGATGGAAATCATGGGTTTGCACCTGCCGGGTGCGGCATTCACCAATCCGGGAACGCCATTGCGTGATGCGCTGACTGCGGCAGCAGCAAAACGTGCAGCCAAAATTACTGCGCTGGGTAACGAATTTATTCCGGTTGGTAAAGTCATCGATGAGAAAGCCATTATCAACGGCATCATTGGTTTGCTGGCAACGGGTGGATCGACCAATCATACGATTCACCTGATTGCGATTGCCCGTGCGGCCGGCGTGATGATCAATTGGTCCGACTTTAATGATTTGTCCGCCATTATTCCATTGCTCGCCAAAGTGTATCCAAATGGCGCCGCTGACGTGAATCACTTTCACGCGGCAGGCGGGATGGGTTATCTGATTCGCGAGCTGCTCGACGCCGGTCTGTTGCATGAAGATGTCTGGACTGTTGCCGGTTACGGTTTGCGTCATTGTGCGCAAGAGCCCTTCCTCGATAATGGTGTTGCAGTATGGCGTGATGCGCCGCTCCAAAGTGGCGATGAATCCGTATTGCGTCCGGCGGTCAATCCGTTCCAGGCTGATGGCGGCACCAAATTGCTGCAGGGCAATTTGGGGCGTGCGGTGATTAAAACTTCGGCGGTTGCGCCGGAACACCGTATTGTGAATGCGCCTGCGATCGTGTTTGATGATCAGGAAGACGTCATTGCCGCGTTTAAACGTGGCGAGCTGGAACGTGATTTTATTGCTGTAGTTCGTTTCCAGGGGCCGCGCGCCAATGGGATGCCGGAGTTGCATAAATTGACTCCACCGCTGGGCGTGTTGCAGGATCGAGGTTTTAAAGTGGCCTTGGTGACCGATGGCCGCATGTCGGGTGCTTCAGGTAAAGTGCCCGCTGCGATTCATATCACGCCGGAAGTTGTATCGGGCGGAGCGCTGGGTAAAGTGCGTACCGGCGATATGATTTTGCTCAATGCCGAAACGGGTGAGTTGGTGGCGCAAGTGGATGCTGCTGAATGGGCCGCGCGCGAAGTCGCGAGCGCCGATCTGTCAGCTAATGGCTTTGGTATGGGGCGTGAGTTGTTCACGTCATTCCGTGCAGTTGCAACGGGTGCGGAAGAGGGCGCGATTAGTCTCGGTTTGGCACATTGACAATGGGGGTATCTTCATCGGGGTTTTGAATTGCCTGGTGTGGGTGTTGATACCCGTCAAGGTATTGGTTTGGTGGTGAGCGGCTGGCGATTGAGAGGATGCGCTGGCCGGTTTGAAACTTTTGTCGGCCTGAATGAAAAAGGTCGCAACGTTAAAATGGGAAATTCTCATGCAGATTCGTGACATCATGCGCTCTTGCACGGTTATGCCTGTGCTGGTGATTGAAAAAGAAGAACACGCTGTGCCTTTGGCAAAGGCGCTGGTTGCCGGTGGTATTCGCGTGCTGGAAGTAACTCTGCGTACCGACGCGGCGCTGGCTGCAGTGAAAGCGATTGCCGATAATGTGCCGGATGCCATTGTTGGCGTCGGTACTGTGGTTCGCCCTGAGCAGTTTGCTCAGGCTAAAGCTGCGGGAGCTGTTTTTGCGGTAACGCCGGGTTTGACGCCTAAACTGGCTGCTGCTGCGCGTGAAAGTGGTATTGAATTGTTGCCGGGTGTGATGACCCCATCGGAAGCGATTGCCGCGCTGGAAGAAGGTTTTGATGCAATGAAGTTGTTCCCTGCCGAGCAGGCGGGTAGCTTGGGAATGCTCAAGGCAATGGGTGGTCCGCTGCCACAAATTCTGTTCTGCCCAACCGGCGGCGTGAGCGTCGAGTCGGCGCCTAAATTGCTGGCCTTGCCGAATGTCGGTTGTGTTGGTGGCTCTTGGTTGGCGCCAAAAGACATGGTTGCTAAAGGTGATTGGGCCGGTATTACCGCGCTGGCGCGAGAAGCTTCGGGCTTGCGCGCTTAATTAAGTTCTGAGCCGTGATGTGCCAAGCAACAAGCTTGGCACAATTCATTTGAGGGCGGTAAGTGTGTGCCTGATGTTTGCATTTCGTGTTCGGTTCTGATTTTTTGCATAATTTTTGTTATGGCGCAAAAGCTGCATGGTCTGAAATAGTGCATGCTAGCGTGTCCCGATTTATTCAATTACCTCTTGTCTGGAGATAACTCATGACTATCAAAGTTGGTATTAATGGTTTTGGCCGTATCGGCCGCATGGTTTTCCGTGCTGCTGTTTATAATTTTGCCGATGATATTGAAATTGTAGGCATTAATGACCTGCTCGAGCCAGACTATCTGGCTTATATGCTCAAGCACGACTCGGTGCATGGTAAATTTAAGGGCGATGTTGCGATTGAAAACGGCAATCTGGTCGTGAATGGCAAAACAATCCGCCTGACTGCAGTGAAAGATCCTGCTGAGCTGAAATGGGGCGAGATTGGTGCTGATGTCGTGGTCGAATCGACTGGTCTGTTTCTGACTAAAGAAACTTGCGAGAAGCATCTGGCTGCCGGCGCGAAGAAAGTCATCATGTCTGCGCCATCGAAAGATGACACACCTATGTTTGTTTACGGCGTAAACAACGCTAGCTATGCAGGTCAGGCGATTATTTCCAATGCGTCTTGTACCACTAACTGCTTGGCGCCATTGGCTAAAGTCATTAACGACAACTTCGGCATCAAACGCGGCCTGATGACAACGGTTCATGCGGCGACAGCGACGCAAAAAACTGTCGATGGCCCGTCAAATAAAGATTGGCGCGGTGGCCGTGGCATTCTGGAAAACATCATTCCTTCGTCAACCGGCGCAGCTAAAGCGGTTGGCGTGGTGATTCCTGAAATCAAAGGCAAGCTGACCGGCATGGCTTTCCGTGTGCCGACTTCGGATGTATCGGTCGTTGATTTGACGGTTGAGTTGAACAAAACTGCGACTTACGAAGAGATTTGTGCTGTTGTTAAAGCGGCTTCCGAGGGCGCAATGAAAGGCGTTCTGGGTTACACCAACGAGAAAGTGGTGTCGACCGACTTCCGTGGTGAGTCTTGCACTTCGGTGTTTGACGCGGGTGCGGGTATTGCTCTGGATGGTACTTTCGTGAAACTGGTTTCCTGGTACGACAACGAGTGGGGCTACTCTAGCAAGGTGCTGGAAATGGTTCGCGTCATGGCCTCGAAATAAGGCGTGTTAATTTTTTAAAACCTTTGATCTTATTGGGTTTTATGTCTTCAAAAGCCAGTCAGTTGATGACTGGCTTTTTGTTTGTCCGGTCAATCTGTGGCGGGTGAAGTTTGTTGTGCTCAGGCAACAATATGCGAGGAAAAGGGTGATAGCTTTTGCCTTGTCCGGGGTTTTTCCGTAACCTTGAGTCTGTAAAGCAGTGGTCACGTAAGAAAGGCCCGCTGTTACGGTGGTTTATAAATTCAACTCTCTCTTGGAGAAATTTTAATGTTCAAGCGCGCTCTTCTCGCTGCAGCCGTAGCTGCAGCAGTTTCTGCTCCAGCTTTCGCTGAAGTTGCTATCACTGGTTCTATGGAAATGAACTTCGTTGCTGCTGATTTTACTGGTGGCGATGAGCAGTATCTGGATCGTGGTCTGGTTCTGAACTTTGACGGTTCTGACAAACTGGACTCAGGTAGCAAACTGATCTGGCGTGTTTCTCAGAAAATCACTTCTGGTGCTCCAACTCAAGAAATCGCTGCATCAGGTACTGGTACTTTGAACCAAAATACTTGGGGTGGTCGTGAGGCTTGGGTTGGTTTGAGCGGTGATTGGGGTACTTTCAAAGCTGGTCGTCAATTCCTGAACAGCTACCTGACTCTGGACTGGCCGTATGGTCAAGGTGGTTTCTGGCAACTGGCAGAAAACAACTGGGCTACTTCAGCTGCTGCTGGTAAATTGACTGCAAACTTCTTTGCTCCTACTTCTGTTAACTACCAGTCTCCAAACTTTGGTGGTTTCAGCTTCGGCGTTCAGCACAGCTGGGATACATTCGACTCACAAATGCGTCCAGCTTGGGGCGCGCCTCAACTCGATCAGTACACCATTACTGACTTGTCAGCATCATTCAGCACTGGTTCTCTGAACTTGAACGCCGGTTACCTGTTCGGTGAAGACATCGCTGGTGTGGGCACTAGCCAAGACCAATACTACATCGGTGCAACTTACGGCTTCGACTTCGGTCTGAACGTGCGTGCCCTGTACACTGGTTACAGCAACGACACTGGTGCTGGTGCTGAGTACGATGGTTACGACTGGATCGTTGGCGGTACTTACGGCTGGGGCAAAAGCTTCGTAAAAGCAGCTTACCAAGCAACTCAAGGCGACCAAGCTACTGTTGGCGCAGTTGATGATGGCGAAATCTGGTCTATCGAATACGGTTACAGCCTGTCTAAAAACACTGTAGGCTACGTTCGTTACCAAGATCGTTCTGAAGATCTGTACGGCGATTACGACTACGTAATGGTTGGCGTGTGGACTGGCTTCTAATCTGACTTGTTCAGCTTAGTACCTTCCAATCAAAAAAGCGGCTTCGGCCGCTTTTTTGTCGTTTATCTGGGATGAACGCTTTTCGCTCTGCAATTTCTAAAACGGAACCAGTTTCTAAAACAGAACCTTCTCCCCGCATGGTAAAATTGCCGCCATTCAGAGCAAAAAGATTCTTGGAGCAAACCATGTCTGGCAATAGTTTGGGCTTGTTATTTACCGTAACCTCATTTGGTGAAAGCCATGGCGCAGGCATAGGCTGCATCGTTGATGGCTGCCCTCCGGGAATGGAGTTAACGCTGGAGGATATCCAGTATGAGCTGGATCGCCGCAAACCGGGTACCAGCCGTCATGTGACGCAACGCAAAGAGCCCGATACCGTCGAGATTCTGTCGGGTATCTATGAAGGTAAAACCACCGGAACGCCAATTGCACTCTTGATCCGTAATCAGGATCAGCGCAGTCAGGATTACGGCAAAATCGCCGAGACTTTCCGTCCGGGCCACGCAGATTACACTTACTGGCATAAATACGGCATCCGCGATCCGCGCGGTGGTGGCCGCTCTTCGGCGCGTGAAACGGCAGTTCGCGTTGCTGCTGGCGCGATTGCCAAAAAATGGCTGCGCGAAAAATTCGGCATTGTGATTCGCGGCTATATGAGCAAACTCGGCGAAATCGATATTCCATTCCAGAGCTGGGATTACATCGCTGACAATGCCTTTTTTGCGCCGAACAACGACATTGTTCCGCAGCTCGAAGACTATATGGACGCGATTCGTAAAGAGCGCGATTCAGTCGGCGCGCAAATTTCGGTCGTTGCCGAGAATGTCCCTGTGGGTTGGGGCGAGCCAGTGTATGACCGTTTGGACGCTGAAATTGCCTACGCGATGATGAATATCAACGCGGTGAAAGGCGTTGAAATCGGCGCCGGCTTTGACAGCATCGCGCAACGTGGCTCGGTGCATTGCGATGAGCTGACTCCGAATGGCTTTGCGAGCAATCATGCTGGCGGCATACTAGGGGGTATATCGACAGGGCAAGCAATTACTGTGAACTTGGCGGTTAAACCCACCTCCAGTATTGCGCAGGAGCGCGCGTCGATTGATAAGCAAGGCAACCCGGTGATGATGGCCACGACAGGCCGTCATGATCCTTGCGTCGGCATCCGTGCAACGCCGATTGCCGAAGCGATGCTGGCCTTGGTACTGATCGATCATGCGCTGCGCCATCGTGCGCAATGCGGCGACGTCGTCGTTGATACGCCGCGTATTCCGGGCAAGATCGCCTGATGTTTTGCCGACAGCGTTCGTGCCGCTCACGCAGTTTATCCGTACTGCTGATCGTGCTGGCATTCGTACTCGCTGGCTGTACGACGCCGACTTTTGTTGCTACCGTTTCGGTTCGGCACCAATTGCCCGAAATCATGGCTTCAACCCCGGCGACGGGCGCTGCTGCAGTGCAAGCAGCGATGGCTCTGCCGAAAACCTTTACGATTGAACGCCTGCCCGCGCAGTCGCAAAGTCTGGCTTTTCAGCAATTTGAAACCGAGCTGATTGCCCATTTAACACAGCAAGGTCTGGTCTGGATCGCGGACTCGAAGCCAGGTGATTCAAATCGTGCAGATTGGCTGGTCAAGCTCGATTACCGCGTCGACAATGGGGTTGTTCAGTCGTATCAGCAGCCGGTATGGGGAACGATCGGTTTTTCGATTGGCTATTCGCATGTACATACCTCGGGTGGCGTTATCCTGCTGCCAAGTTATTACCCGGAATTCGGCGTCGTCGGTAGCCAGACTTACAATGAAACTCGCTATACCCGCGAGCTCTGGCTCGATATATTCGACCGCAAAACACTCAAGCAAGGCGAATTTGCCAAGCTGTATGAAGGTCATGCAACAAATCAAAGCCGCAGTGGTGATCTGGAATCGGCTGTGCCATGGTTGCTGCGCAGTCTGTTTCTACCGTTTCCAGGCCCATCGGGCGTGAATCGCGAAGTGCGTATTCCGCTGCCGCCCGCTCAACCCTAACCTTCATTCGAGAGCCGAGAGTGACCCCTGATCAATATTGTGAAGACAAGGCCGCGCAAAGCGGCTCGAGTTTTTATTACAGCTTCCGCTTTTTAAGCCCGGAAAAACGCATCGCGATTACTGCGCTTTACGCCTTTTGCCGTGAAGTCGACGATGTTGTCGACGAATGCACCGACGAAGGTGTCGCCCGCACAACGCTGAACTGGTGGCGCAATGAAATCGACCAGATGTACGCCGGTGCGCCGCAGCATCCGGTCACGCAATCTTTGCTACCAGCGGTGAAAGCCTACGATTTACCGCGCGAGCTGTTTTTGGAAATTATCGACGGCATGGAGATGGATCTGAATCAGGCGCGTTACAACAGCTTTAAAGACCTGCATCTGTATTGCTACCGCGTCGCCAGCGTCGTCGGCCAACTCGCCGCGAGCATTTTCGGCTACACCGACCGTAAAACGCTGAAATACGCGCACGATCTGGGCATTGCCTTTCAGTTGACCAATATCATCCGCGACGTCGGCGAAGACGCGCGCCGCGGCCGGATTTATCTGCCGGTCGATGAATTGCAACGCTTTAACGTGCCCGCCGCCGATATTCTGAACTACCGCGAAACCGCCGAATTCAAGGCGCTGATGAATTTCCAGATCGACCGCGCCGAGCAATATTACGAACAGGCGATGGCCTTGCTGCCGGCCGTTGACAAGAAAAACCAGCGTACCGGTCTGGTGATGGCGGCGATTTACCGCGCGACTTTGGCCGAAATTCGCCTCGACGGTGCGCAAAAAGTCCTGAACCAGCGCACCTCGCTGACGCCAATCCGCAAACTGTGGCTGGCGTGGAAAACCTGGTGGTTTGCTTGATTTGAGTTTGAAAGGCTCACCCCCATCCCAACCTTCCCCCATCGAGGGGGAAGGAGCTTGTGCAGTGTGATTTGAAGCATTCAGTTTGAATTGGCCGCGTGAGTTCCCTCCCCCTTGACGGGGGAGGGCTAGGGAGGGGGTGTAAACGTTGGCCAGGCATATTGTTCCTGAATGGCAAAAGCAATTCGCAAGGGATTTGCGTAAAGAAGCGACTGATGCAGAAAACAAGCTCTGGCATCGTTTGCGTGGCGAGCAACTGGGTTGCAAATTCCGTCGCCAACACCCATTGGGAGCTTACATTGTTGATTTTGTCTGTTTGGAACGACGTTTAATTATTGAACTCGATGGTGCTCAGCACTTAAATTCATCGCAAGATTTGCTGAGAGACCAATGGCTGAACCAACAAGGATTTCATGTTTTGCGATATTGGGATAATCAGGTTTTATTGGAAACTGAATCAGTGATCAACGACATTGATCGACATTTAAGCCATTTCATCTCCTCCCCTTCGACGGGGGAGGACTAGGGTGAAGACAGTCGTGGGGGTGAAATCGTTGAGCGCGCCAATCAAAAAGCGCGCCGCCATCATTGGTGGCGGTTATGCGGGCATGGCGGCTGCCGTTGAGCTGGCCGCGGCTGGCGTTGAAGTGACCGTGTTTGAAGCCGGCAAAGTCCTCGGTGGCCGTGCGCGGCGGGTTGAGCGAGCGAGTTTGTCGTCGCATGCCAGTGTCAACAAACCTGTACCGCTCGATAATGGCCAGCATTTGGTCATTGGCGCGTACAGCGAATTGCTGCGATTGATGACGCAATGCGGCGTCGATCTGGACGCGGCGTTTTTACGTCAACCGATGCGCCTGCAGGTTGAACCCGATTTCTTGCTCACTTGTCCGAAGCTGCCTGCGCCTTTGCATTTGGCCGTCGCGTTAATTCGCGCGAAAGGCCTCAACTGGTCGGAACGCTGGGCTTTAATTCGTGCGATTCAAGTCGCTAAATGGCGCGGCTGGAAGCCGGGTACAAAATCCGGCCTTGCCGCAGGAAGCCGCGATGCAACTGTCGCAGAGTGGTTGCTTGAACAGCGCCAGCCAGAGCGATTAATTAGCCGATTCTGGACACCATTAACGCTCGCCGCACTCAATACGCCGTTGGAGTTGGCCAGCGCGCAAGTGCTGCTCAATGTGTTGCGCGATAGCTTGGGTGGCCGTCGTGCGGCGTCGGATTTATTGCTGCCGAAAGTAGATTTTTCCGCGCTCTTGCCTGAGCCCGCTGCAGCGTATATTCAAAAAAATAGTGGGTATATTCAGCTAGGCCAACGTGTAAAATCGCTACAGGGCAATACAGATGGGTGGTATTTGGATGGCGATGATCAGCGTTTTGACGCCGTCATCGTTGCGACTGCGCCACATCAAGCAGCCAAATTGTTGGCTGATGTCGATCAAACGAGTGTACTCGCGCAGCAGCTCGCCGCCTGGCCGTACCAGCCGATCGTCACCGTGTATTTGCAATACGAAGCCGAGGTGAAATTAAGCCAGCCTATGCTGGGGCTCTCGGACGCGATTTCGCAATGGGTGTTTGATCGCGGCGTCACGCATGATTGCGCCGGCCTGATCGCGGTGGTGATCTCGGCGCAAGGTATTCACAGTGGGCTGAGCCACGATGAATTGGCGCTGGCGGTGCAGGAAGAATTACACCAGCGTTTGGGCTTGCCTGATCTGGTGTTGCAGCAACAAGTCATCACCGAAAAACGCGCGACTTTTGCCTGCACCCCCGATCTGGTTCGCCCCGAAAATCGCACGGCGGTGCGGGGCCTGTATCTGGCGGGGGATTATACCGCTGGGCTGGCTACGATGTCGGGAAAGGATCGTGGAGAATATCCGGCGACGCTGGAGGGCGCAGTGCGTAGTGGGGTTAAAGCCGCGCGTGCGGTATTAAAAAATTTATAAGGGTATTGCTCTGCAGTCATTGTCTGAATTGAGCTAGATGGCAATACCTTGCTATGTATTTTTAAATTGGATCTCATCATGGAAAGCTGGAAAACATATCAGGCCGAAGCCAAATCAATGCAGGATCGCGTGATTCTGGTGACCGGCGCAGGGCAGGGCATTGGTGCGATGGCAGCGGTTGAGCTGGCTAAACTGGGCGCAACGGTGATTTTGCTGGGTCGTAATGAAAAAAAACTGAGCCGCACTTATGACGCAATCGAATCGGTTGGCGGCCCGCAGCCAGCGGCGGTGCCAATGGATCTGGCCAAAGTGGGCGAGGCCGAGCTGACACAACTGGGCGTGCTGATCCAGAAAGAGTTTGGTCGTCTCGATGGCGTTTTGCATTGCGCCAACGGTTTTAATCATCTGTCGCCGCTCAGCATGCAAAAACTCGACGAATGGGTTGATATGTTCCGCGTCAACGTCGCCGCGCCATTTGCAATGACGCGCGCACTGTTGCCCTTGCTGCAAACGTCGCCCGATGCCGCCGTGCTGGTGATCGGCGAGACGCACGCGTTCGAGCCGCGCGCTTACTGGGGCGGTTTTAGCGTTACCAAGGCCGGGCAGCAAAACTGGGTGCAAATTGCAGCTTCCGAATGGGATAAATTCACCCATTTGCGGATCAACCAGCTTGTCCCTGGCCCGATCCAGTCGCCGTTCCGTCTCGCGACGCACCCTGGCGAATCGAAAGATACTATCCCCGAAACCAGTGCGATCATGCCGGCTATCCTGTACTGGCTGGGGCAGGCGAGCGCCGGGCAAAGCGGGCAAACTTTATTTTTCAACCGTCCTCAATAAAGCGTAAATAGTGCCGATACCGGATATGGGGTGAAGGTGAACTTTCAGCGGAGAAGAGACTCTGACTGAGGGTGGTTGGTTATTGATCTCCCAAACCGCTTCCGTGGCTGATACACGGGAAGTTCCATCTCTCCTTTAGTAATTTTGCCCCGCCTTGTGCGGGGCTTTTTTTTGCATATCGATCTGGCCGGTACGCGCTCGCATCCCCGACCCATTTTCAGGCAGGGACAGTGCAAGAAGGCTCGCTGCTACCCTGCCAGGCAGCCGCGCACATAATCAATTGCCGCGCAGATGGTCGTTACTTGCGCCAAGTTGCATTGCGTCGGGCTGATTTTCGGGCTGTCGGGGTAGACTTCGGTTGTGCTGGTGAACTCCGCGTCGGTCATTCCGCCGCACAGACCAAGTGCTTTCTGCTCGTAATAAATCACGCCCTCCTGATGAACGGGCGAGCCGATGATGCAGCCTTTATCGTCGGCTGGCGCAATATGCGTGACCTGGCTGACCGCTTCAATCAGTGCGCGCTGAAAATCCGGCTCGGGTCTTTGAGCGTCGCCGCACAAATAAAAACCATCGGGCGTTTCATTCCACTCTGGCGCGATGCCATCGCGCGCGGCTTTGGCCGGGCCGAATTCATCGTTGTCGCTGTCGGTCGTTTCGTGCAGGTCGATGTGCACGATGATATTGCCCGGCTGGTCTTTCACAAATCGCATCGCCGCTGCGGCCTCTTGCGACGGGCTAGCCGCAACAAAAAACCGGTTCGGATCGATCGCATCGGGGTTCCAGCGATTGATTGTTTCATAAGCCCACGGGCTGATGCATGGCAACACCAGCAAATTCAGCTCACCGCTGTAGCGGGTGAAGTGTTCGGCAATAAATTGCAGGGCACCTTGAACGCCGCTGGTCTCATAACCATGAACGCCACCGGTGACCAGCACAACGGGCAGCCCTGCTTGCCAGTTGCGGCTGCGCACGGCAAATAAAGGGTATTTTCCCAGGCCGCGATCACTGTAATCGAGCTGTCCATATTCGAGCTGCTCGGCAGCTTGGGCAAGCGCAGGATTGTGACTTAAGTACGCGCGCAGCGGAGCAACAACTTCGTCCTGATAACTGCGCTTTTTGTTTTGCGCCGCAAGCCATTGCGCTTTTTCTGCCGCGCCCCAGGGTTGACCGGGTGTTCCTATGGGGTAATGAGTGCGAGTCATGGCCATTCTCTGCTTTGTTGACGATGACATGACTATAGCGCGAGCCGCTGGTGATGACCGTTAGGGGAAATATCAGGTGCTTCAGCCATTTTGGACGAGTCCTTCAAATCTCTTCGCCGCAAGCCACGCGCCCATTCCGTATCATTGATTTATCCCAACAATCTGGAAGACATCATGGCTCGGACTCTTTTTATCAGCCACGGCGCACCGACGCTGGTGATCGACGATATTCCGGCGCGGCACTTCTTGCAGCAACTGGGGCAAACGATGCCGCGACCGCGCGCGATTGTGCTGATTTCAGCGCACAATATTGCGACGCAAACCGTCGTCGGTACTGCGGCGAAATGGCAGGAATGGCACGATTTTGGCGGCTTTGCGCCAGAGTTGTATCAAATGCAATATCGCCCGCACGGCGCGCCCGAGCAGGCGTTGCAAATTGCACAATCGTTGGCGGATTTAGGCGAGAACGTCGCGATCAGCGACGATCCGGCGATTGATCATGGCGCGTGGGTACCGCTGAAACTGATTTACCCGCAGGCCGATGTGCCGCTGATCACGATTTCGCTGTCGCAAAATATGGATAACGCCAGTCACTGGGCGCTCGGAGAGCGACTGGGGCAAATCTTGCCCGACGATGTGTTGTTGATTACCTCGGGCAGCATTACGCACAATTTGCGTGAGGCCTTCTTCAATATGTCCAGAATGCAATCGGCAACAGGTGAATATACCATTGAGGAGTATGCGGCTGAGTTTATTGCTGATAGCTACGCAGCGCTCAATACCCTAGGCAAAGATGCATGGCTGGATTGGCAAAACCGTTTCAGATCAGCGCGCCGCGCACATCCAACCCCCGAGCATTTTCTGCCGCTATTGATCGCCCGCGCTGCAGCAGGCGAATCGCCGCGCGTCACTCCGCTGCATCAAAGTATTGAGCTGGGCGTGTTGGGGATGGATGTCATTGGTTTGAATTGGTCGTAAAAAGCATGACCACAGAGGCACAGAGGAAAGGCAGAGTTTCTTGGTTTTCTCTGTGCCTCTGCGTCTCTGTGGTTCAAGATTTTGCTTTTGATCTATTTGCGCAGTAACAGCGAGCTGGCTGCTACAATCTGCATCTGAATTTTCCTTTTGTTCCCAGCCATGACTCTCGAAGAAGCTTTTGCCAACGATGGCCCGTTTGCCGCGGCTTTTCCCGGCTATAAACTGCGCCAACCGCAGCTGGAAATGGCGCAGGCGGTGGCCAAGGCGATTGAAAGTCACGGCCAGTTGATCGCCGAAGCGGGAACAGGAACCGGCAAGACATTTGCTTATTTAGTTCCGGCGCTGCTCTCCGGCGGCAAAACCATTGTTTCAACCGGGACCAAAACGCTGCAGGATCAGTTGTTCAACCGCGATATTCCCGGTGTGCGCGATGTACTGAAAGTGCCCGTCACGGTCGCGCTTTTAAAAGGTCGCTCGAACTACGTTTGCCACTATCATCTGGAGCGTGCCGAGCACGAGGGGCGCTTTATGCGCCGCGAAGATGTGGTCGACCTGCAAAAGGTCAAACGCTACGCCGCCAGCACGCAGTCGGGTGACAAAGCCTCATGCCAGGGCGTGCCCGAAGACGCGCCAATTTGGTCGCACGTGACCAGCACGCGCGATAACTGTCTGGGGCAGGATTGCCCGAGTCATAAGGAATGCTTTGTATTAAAAGCGCGGCGCGAAGCGCAGGAAGCTGACGTCGTGGTCGTCAATCACCACCTGTTTTTTGCCGATGTCTGGCTGCGTGACGAAGGAGCGGGTGAGTTGCTGCCAGCGTGCAACACCGTCATTTTTGACGAAGCGCACCAGCTGCCCGAAGTCGCCAGCCTGTTTTTTGGCGACACGCTGACCAGCGGCCAAGTCGTCGAATTGGCGCGTGACGCGCGCGCCGAAGCGCTCGTTGTCGCCAAAGATTTCATCGAATTACCCAATGCATCCGAAGTGCTGGAAAAAGCTGCTAAAGACGTGCGGCTGGTTTTTAAAGAACAGCTTCGCCTGCCGCAGCATGAACTCAAAGAGCGCTTTGGTGAGTTTTTCACCCAATTGGGCGTGATGAAAGACAAACTTAAAACAGTCGCGCAATTGCTCGCCAAACAGGCCGAGCGCGCCGAAGGACTGGAAAAATGCCAGCAACGCGCGTCCGAAATGTTGACCTTGCTTGATCATTGGCTGGAAGAAGACAGCAAGGACACCGTGCACTGGATCGACGTCACACAACATGGCTTTTTGCTGCATGTGACGCCACTGAATATCGCTGATTTATTCCAGAAACAAATCAATATGAACCCACGTGCGTGGATTTTTGCCTCGGCGACGCTGGCGGTGAACAATCAGTTTACCCATTTCCAACACGAATTAGGGTTGTGGAAAGCCGAGACGGCCACATGGGATAGCCCCTTCGATTACAAGCAGCAGGCGGTACTGTATGTGCCGCAAGATATGCCGCCACCTAATACTGCGGGCTATACCCAGGCTGTCGTTGAAAAAGCGTGGCCGCTGCTGCAGTCAACGCAAGGCCACGCCTTTCTGCTGTTTACCAGTTTGAAAGCGATGCGTGAAGCACACGAGTTGGTGGTGGAGAAACTCAAAGAAGCCAATCTGGATTGGCCGGTTTTCCTGCAGGGAACAACATCGAGAACCGAATTGCTCGATCAGTTCCGCCGCGCGCCGAATGCGATTCTGGTCGCCAGCCAGACGTTCTGGGAAGGCATCGACGTGCGCGGGGAACAATTGTCCTTGGTCGTCATCGACAAGCTGCCATTCTCGCCGCCCGATGATCCGGTGCTGTCGGCACGGATGGAGCAGATCACCAAAGCCGGTCGCAGCCCGTTTATGGATTACCAATTGCCGAACGCGACGATTACGCTCAAACAGGGCGCAGGGCGCTTGATTCGTGATGAAACCGACATTGGCATCCTGATGATTGCCGATACTCGGCTGGTTGAGAAACAATACGGCAAAATGATCTGGCGCAGCCTGCCGCCGATGTTCCGCTCGCGCGAGCTGGCGAATGTGCAAAAATTTTATGCGGTGAAACAGGCAGAAAAACTAAAAAACCGTGAACCACAGAGGCACAGAGACGCAGAGGAAAAGCAGGACGAAGAAGGCTTGCCAGCGACTTAAAAGATGTACAGCAAGGCTCCCAAGATTTTCTCCGTGCCTCTGTGGTGAAAGATTTTGAATTTTTAAGATAAATACATTTTCGGACTTCAATCGTGGCAACTAAATCTCCCGCAAAGCGTAAACCGACGCCCGCACCCTCGACCTTGGGGCGTGTGTTGGGATTTATGCTGCTGATTACTTTTCTCGCGCTGATCGCCGCTGGCGGCTGGTTTTATAGCTGGGCGACCGAAAGCCAGCCCAAGCCAGTGGCTGGCGCGGTGGTGCTCAAGCCGGGCAATATGCAATCACTGGCTATGCAGCTGCATGATCAGGGCGCGATTGATTCACCGACGCTGTTTGTCTGGCTGGCGCGATTGAGCGGCAAAGACACGCAAGTCAAAGCCGGGCGCTATCGCATCAGTGCGGATATTTCGCCGTGGTTCTTGCTGCGTAAATTGGTCAAGGGTGACGCCGATGAATTGCAGGTGACGATTGTTGAAGGCTGGAGCTGGCGCGATTTGCGCAAGGCACTTAATAGCGATCCTTTTCTCAAGCACGATAGCGCTCAGCTGAGCGATGAAGCATTGCTCGCGCAGCTGGGCATTAATGCGGCTTCGCCCGAAGGACTGTTTTTCCCCGACACGTATCAGATCGAAGCCGGTGGCTCGGATTTGCAACTGCTTGCGCGGGCGAATCGCCGTTTGCAGCAAAAACTCGACGAAGCTTGGGCGGTGCGCAAGAGCGATTTGCCGCTGAAAAACGCCTATGAAGCACTGATTCTGGCGTCGCTGGTCGAAAAGGAAACCGGGCAGGCGAGTGATAGACCGATGGTCGCCGGGGTGTTTATCAACCGGCTGAACAAGGGAATGCGGCTGCAAACCGATCCGGCGGTGATTTATGGTGTTGGCGCAGCGTTTGACGGCGATATCACCAAGAATCATTTAAAAACCGATACGCCGTATAACACCTACACGCGGCATGGCTTGACGCCAACGCCGATTGCCATGGTCGGCGAAGCTGCATTGCGTGCTGCAACGCAGCCAGCAGATACCTCTGCCCTGTATTTCGTTGCGCGCGGCGATGGATATAGCCAATTTTCAAATACTCTGGCAGAACATAATGCTGCGGTGAAAAAATACCTGCAGCGTTAATGCTTGGCACCCAGCGCTGATCTGGCGGTTTGATTGCTCATAAAACCGTCATGATTTTGGCGTTTTTCCGTCATATTTCATCGTTAAAGTTGTGCGTTTTAACCCGCAGAGCGGTAATAACGCATGTCCAAGCACTTTAATGATGAAAACAGCAACACCTCCGACAACCCGAGCTTTGAGACCATTCTTGAGCAACGTTTGATCAATCGCCGCGCCTTTCTGGGCATGGGTTTATCAGGCGTAGCCGTGCTGGGCAGTGTGGGTTTGGGTTTGACGACTTCTTCATCGCTGAGCCACGCAGGTTCTACAGTCAAGGCCATACCGAACAAGGCGTTAAATCCGGTGCTGGCGCAGCTTGGCTTTACTGCGGTGGGTAAAAGTTTGCTCGATCAGATCGTGATTCCTGACGGATATCGCTATCAGATCATTTATGCCTTGGGCGACCCGCTGACGGCGTCTACGCCGGCCTACAAAAACGACGGCAGCGATAGCGATTTTGAAAATCGTGCCGGCGATCATCATGACGGCATGGAGTATTTTGGTCTTGATGCAGCAGGCCGACCTTCGCCGGCTTCAGTGAACCGTGCGCTGTTGGCGATGAATCATGAAGCGACTACCGATGAAAAGTTGTCGTCGTTCTTTATTCACGCCAATGGCGGCACGGTAACATTGCCGCGTCCTGCGGCTGAAGTGGATAAGGAAGTCGCCATTCACGGTTTGTCGGTCGTTGAAATCCGCGCAATTAATCAGTCTTGGGCGACGGTTCCCGGCTCGGCGTTTAACCGACGCGTCACGCCGTTGAGCGAAGTTGAAATATCGGGCCCCGCACGCGGCAGCGCCTACTTAAAAACCAAATACTCGCGCAATGGGGTAAAAACGCGTGGCACGATCAATAATTGCGGCAGCGGCAAAACGCCGTGGGGTACTTATTTGTCGGGTGAAGAAAACTGGGCCGGGTATTTTTATCGCACTGCCAGTGATGACGCTGCGCGTGGCGATAAAAGTGTCGTGGCGCTCAAGCGTTATGGCCGAAATGCCGGTGCTGCGTCGCGGCATGGCTGGGAAAGCGCAGGCTCGGATGATCGGTATGCGCGCTGGAATATCAGCAAGCTGGGCGCCTCGGCAGATGGCTCGGACGATTATCGCAATGAGATGAATGGTCAGGGCTATATCATCGAGATGGATCCATATGACAAGCGCAAAGTATTGAAAAAACGCACTGCGCTGGGGCGGTTTGCACATGAAAGCGCCGCATTTGCTATTCCGGTCGCGGGCCAGCCGCTCACTGTGTATCTGGGCGATGATTCGCGCAATGAATACATTTATAAATTTGTTTCCAAAGAAAAATGGTCCGCCAGTGATGCCAAGCCGAGCGACCGGATTCGGGTGGGTGATAAATACCTTGATTCGGGCACTTTGTATGCTGCGAAATTTAATGTCGATGGTTCGGGCGAATGGCTGGAGCTGTCGATGCGCAATCCGGCAATCACGACTTACTCGGCGTATGCTTTTAGCGATCTGGCCGATATTTGCGTCAATGCGCGTTTAGCGGGCGACGCGGTGGGCGCAACAAAAATGGACAGGCCGGAATGGGGCGGCGTAAATCCGCTGACCGGCGAGTATTACCAGACGCTGACCAATAATAGTAATCGCACGATTGATGCGCTTTCAGGCGCGAAATTGGCACCCGATAGCGCTAATCCGCGTGCTTATGCTGATAACGATGGCAATAAGGGCAAAGGCAATCCGAATGGTCATATCCTGCGGATGAAAGAAGGCGAGAGCGTGGGGCAATTTGTTTGGGATATTTACCTGTTTGGCGCCGAAGCTGACGCGGATAAGACGATGATCAATCTGTCGAATCTGACCGATGAGCAGGATATGTCGTCACCCGATGGTCTGGTCTTTAGCCCAAGTACCGGCATTTGCTGGATCCAGACCGATGACAGCGCCTATACCGATGTGAGCAATTGCATGATGCTGGCGGCGATCCCGGGCAAAATCGGCGATGGTGCGGCCAAAACGCTGGCTTACACCAAGGCCGATGGCAGCAAGCTCGATGTGCTGACACAAGTCGGCGCAACGCCTGCTGCGAACCAGCTCAAGCGTTTTCTGGTCGGGCCGAAAGATTGCGAAATCACCGGTTTCTGCGAGACGCCGGATGGCAAGGCGATCTTTATCAATATCCAGCATCCGGGTGAAGGCACCAAGATGGCCGATATTGCCGACCCGGCCAAATACACCAGCCAGTGGCCCAGCAATGCCGGTTATGGCGCAGGCCAGCGTCCACGCTCGGCAACGATTGTGATTACGCGGGAAGATGGCGGCCGTATTGGTTCGTAAATGAAGAGCTGGAATTGTCTGCTCGATTTGTGGCAAGCGGCCTATAAAAAAACACCCCAGCCTTGCCTGGGGTGTTTGGGTATATGGCTGTAGCCATTGCTGGTATTGTGCTGTGAGACAATACCCCTATTTTGAATATTTGTTGATCGCTGCCTGAATTTCCGCGATGGCTTTTTCAATATCGTCTTCGCTGATATTGGGCGTTGCATTGTCGCCCATCGCGTCAATGTGCGTACTGACGGTGTTGGCGTCAAGTTTGACGGTTGAAACAAAGTTCGGATCGTCGAGTGCATCGCTTGCGTGCCAGTTGATCGCCAGCGCGGTCAGATTGTCGCCGAATTTGCCGCCGCGCAGCTCGGCCTTGTCCATTAGTTGCGGGATCGCGAACATGACAGGGAAAGAGCTGAGGAAATGACTGATTTCTTCGTCGGCCAGCGAGCCCCAGACGCCATCGGTACAGAGCATCACGCAGTCGCCATCTTGCAAGGCAACTCGCCCGCCGATGTCAATATCGGGCATCAGTGTGCCGCCCAGGCAATTGTAAATCTTGTTCTTTTCGGTATGGTGCAGCGCCTGTTCGGCAGTAATGACGCCGCTGTCGACCAGTTTCTGTACTTTGGAATGATCGCGTGTTTGCGCGATGGTTTTGCCATCACGCAGCAAATACAGTCGTGAATCGCCGACATGCGCCCAGTAGGCGACTTCATCCTGAATAATGCATGCAACGACCGTCGTGCGCGGAATATCGAGCAGACGATGGTTGATCGCATAGTTGTAAATGGCATCGTGGCAATTGAGCAGCGCATCGCCCAGAAATTGCACCGGACTGCTGATAATGGGCGTGGCTTTTTTCTGAAACTGATCGCTGAGCATTTCGACGGTGATTTGCGCGGCGACTTCGCCGTGCAAATGGCCGCCCATGCCGTCGGCGACGACGAGCAATAAGGCATCCCGGCTATATGAATAACCCACCCGATCCTGATTGTACTCACGGCCGCCCTGGCGGCTGTCCTGAAAAACGGTAAATTTCATTCATTACCTTTCGATTTCGGGCGTAGCAGTTCCTGCCATTTGCGTTTGGCTGCGTGGAGCAGGTTTGATCTTTTGCTCGGCGCAGAGCCCGGTTCAAGCAGGGCTTTTTGAATTTGCAATACGCTTTGCGGACGATGAGCCGGATCAAGCGCGATGCACTGATGAATCAGATTGAGCAATTCAGGCGAGTAGCGATCGGCGTATAGCATTTCAAGGCGCTGGACTTTGTCTTCTTTGGCCCGCATGTCAGAGGCTTGTGGCGCTGTGCCGGAGATACAGGCAAACATCGATGCGCCAATGGCGTAGATATCGGTCCAAGGGCCGAGTTGTTCCTTGCGGTCATACTGTTCTGGCGCGGCAAAGCCGGGCGTATACATCGGTGTCAGTTTCGAATGTTCGGTCGTCAAAGCCTGACGTGCCGAGCCAAAATCAAGCAAGACCGGCGAGCCGTCCTTGCGGATATAAATATTGGCCGGTTTGATGTCCAGATGCAGCAGTTTATTCAGATGAACTTCGCGCAAACCATTGAGCAGATTGTAAAAAACGCTGCGAATCAGCTTTTCATCCACACCTTCGCGTTCGTGATTAAGCTGAATTTCCTTTTGCAAGGTACGGCCACGTTCGTATTCCATCACCATATAAACGGTGTCATTGGCGCGGAAAAAATTGAGTACGCGGACAATATTGGGATGCTGGATGCGCGCGAGCGTTTTGCCTTCTTCAAAAAAACACTTCAGTCCATGACGGAACAGCGCAATGTTTTCTTCGCTGGTGGCGTTGACTGCGACGCCTTCCTTGCGCAAGGCGAGCGAGTTGGGCAGGTATTCCTTGATGGCGACCGGATAATCGTTTTCATCGTGCGCCAAATAAACAATACTGAAGCCGCCAGCAGAGAGCAGCTTGGCAATCGTATAGTTTTGTAATTGGAAACCGCGTGAAAGCGGTTGATTGCTAGGGGTGGCCATGCGTGGCTTTCGTTATAATCGGGCTGGCTTTAATTGTGTGTCGCGACTTATCAATTGTAAAGCGGCTTCTTACAGGGATTAATGATGATTTATAGCATGACCGGCTACGCCAGTAGCCAGCGCGAATTGGCGCAAGGAGTTTTGGCAGTCGAGTTGCGTGCCGTCAATCACCGCTTTCTTGACCTGAGTTTGCGGCTGCCCGAGGAGTTTCGTGCACTCGAAGGCGCCATTCGTGAAAAACTGAGCGGGCGTCTTAATCGTGGCAAGCTTGAATGCCGGATCAATTTCAATCAGCGTGAGGGAGCCAATGTACAGTTGCGCCTAAACAACGCTCTGGTTGCCGAATTATTGCGCCTGGCTGATCAGGTCAAAGAGCATCAGCAAGAAGCCGGTGACTTGCGTATGGGCGAAATTTTGCGCTGGCCCGGCGTGATCGAGTCAGACGCGCTGCCTACCGAACTATTGCAAAGCACCGCACTGGAAATTCTGGATGTAGCACTGGATGATTTTCTGGCTTCGCGCGCGCGTGAAGGCGAAAAACTCGGTGCAATCTTGCTCGCCAGAGCCGATGAGATGGAGCAGATTCTCGCTGAAATCAAACCGCGCTTGCCGCAAATTATCCAAGAGTATGAAGCCAGGCTTACACAGCGCTTTGTTGATGCAATCGGCACGGCTGACGACGACCGGATTCGTCAGGAGCTGGTGCTGTTTGCGCAGAAAATCGACGTTCAGGAAGAGGTTGATCGGCTGGCTACCCATATCGCCGAATTGCGCCGCATCGTCAAAACAGGTGGTAACGCGGGTAAACGACTTGATTTTCTGATGCAGGAACTGAACCGCGAAGCCAATACCTTTGGTTCTAAATCGGTGTCGGTCGACACGACCAAGGTGTCGATGGCGCTCAAAGTATTGATCGAACAGATGCGCGAGCAGATTCAGAATATCGAGTGATCGCTGCCGGGCAGTGGTGAACTTGTTTTCTGAACTGCAGCAGTTCACATATACTTGAGCCAATTAATGAGAACGGAGGCTAGCATGGCCAAGGGAAATTTATTTGTCGTCACTGCGCCTTCGGGCGCAGGTAAAACGACGCTGGTTGCTGCCTTGCTGGCGGCTGATGCCAAGGTGCAGCTGTCGGTTTCGTATACCACGCGTGCGCCACGAACAGGCGAAGTGGATGGCAAGGATTATCATTTTGTCGACCGCGCCGAATTCGAGCGGATGATCAATGCAGGTGAACTGCTCGAACATGCCGAAGTATATGGCAATTACTACGGCACCTCGCAAGTCTGGATTAACGACGTAATCAATAACGGCCGCGATATTTTGCTTGAAATCGACTGGCAAGGCGCGCAGCAGGTAAGGCGTCTATTTCCGGATGCAATAGGCCTGTTTGTTTTGCCACCTTCATTGAGCGTACTGGAAAGCCGCTTGCGTAATCGCGGCAAGGACAGCGATGAAGTGATTGCCAAACGGATGGCGGTGGCACAGGAAGAATGCAGCCATGTTGACGAGTTCGATTATGTGATCGTTAACGAGCATATCGACGATGCCGTGCGCGATATTGTTGCTGTGGTTCGCTCGCAACGGTTGACGCTGGCGCGCCAGTCTGCACGCCATACCGCTTTGATTTCAAGCCTGAAAGGCTAGCCGACCATTGCAAAACTACTGCGGAACTCGAAATCTGCGTTAAAAAATGGCTCAAAATCCTCATTTACACTCGTAAACTCCGGTTTTTCGCCATTTTTTGCCTTGCCTTCGAGCCCCTCGCGACGTTTTTCAACGGCCTGCTGATTTAGTCAAATCACTGTATAATCGACGGTTTCGTCCCTATCTGGACGCGCCGCACTTGTATTTCGGAGAGAAAAATTATGGCCCGTATCACGGTTGAAGATTGTCTGGATCGTATCCCGAATCGTTTTGATTTGACTTTGGCTGCCGCTTATCGCGCACGCCAGCTGGAAAATGGCTCATCACCGCAAGTTGATAACAATGGCCGTGACAAACCGACTGTTTTGGCTTTGCGTGAAATGGCCGCGGGTCTGGTTGGCGTAGAAATTCTGACGCGCAACCGCGGTTAAGCATGAGTACAGACTCGGTGCTCACGATTGAGGATGTTCCTGCGCTGCAGGACGCGCCCGAAGTGATCAGGGAAGCGAACAGCTTCCTCACCGAGCACACGGCTTATCTTAAGCCTGAAGACCGCCAGATGTTGAGGGCGGCTTTTTTATTCGCCGAAAACGCGCATCGTGGCCAGATGCGCCGTTCGGGTGAACCGTATATTTCTCATCCACTCGCTGTTGCGACGATTTTGACGCAATGGAAGCTCGATGCGCAGGCACTGGCCGGTGCGCTGCTGCACGATGTGATGGAAGACAGCGGCGTCACCAAGCTTGAATTGACCGAGAAATACGGCAAGCCAGTCGCCGAGCTCGTCGATGGCATGAGCAAAATCGACAAGCTCGAATTTCAGAGCAAGGAAGAAGCGCAGGCCGAAAATTTCCGCAAAATGCTGTTGGCGATGGCGCGCGATTTGCGCGTGATGCTGATCAAGCTCGCCGACCGTTTGCACAATATGCGAACGATGGACGCGATGCGCGCCGACAAGCAAAAACGCATTGCGCGCGAAACAATGGAAATTTACGCGCCGATTGCCAACCGCATCGGGCTGAACGCCGTGTATCAGGAGCTGGATGATCTGGCGTTCAAATATCTGCATCCCAATCGTTACAAGGTTTTATCCAAGGCCTTGAAAGCCGCGCGTGGTAATCGCCGCGAAGTGGTACAGAAAATTCTCGATTCGATCAATGCCAAACTCGAATCACACCAGATCGAAGCGCAGGTGTCGGGCCGCGAGAAAAATCTGTTTTCGATTTACCGCAAAATGGTCGAAAAGCAGCTGAGTTTTTCCGAAGTGCTCGATATTTATGCTTTTCGCGTCATCGTCAAAGACCATGCGCATTGCTATCTGACGCTCGGTGCCTTGCATTCGCTGTTCAAGCCGATTCCGGGCAAATTCAAAGATTACATCGCCATTGCCAAAAGCAATGGTTATCAAAGCCTGCACACGACGCTGTTCGGCCCTTATGGCACGCCGATCGAAGTGCAAATCCGCACCGCTGATATGCATCGCATTGCCGATGCCGGTGTCGCGAGCCACTGGATGTACAAGAGCGGTGACGAAGGTTATTCGGATGTGCAGCAAAAAACGCATCAATGGCTGCAATCTTTGCTTGAGTTGCAAGTCGAGTCGGGCGATGCGGTCGAGTTTCTTGAGCATCTGAAAGTCGATCTGTTTCCCGATCAGGTTTATGTCTTTACGCCTAAGGGCAAGATTCTCAGCCTGCCCAATGGCGCAACGTGCGTCGATTTTGCCTACGCCGTGCATACCGACGTCGGTCACGGTTGTATTGCCGCCAAGGTCAATCACGAGCTGGTTCCACTGCGCACCAAGCTGAAAAATGGCGACCACATCGAAATCGTCATGGCCGCGCACGCCAAACCGAATCCGAGCTGGTTGTCGTTTGTAACGACCGGCAAAGCGCGCTCGCAAATCCGGCATTTTCTCAAAACGATGCGTTTTGACGAATCAGTGCATCTGGGCGAGCGCTTGCTCAATCAGGCTTTCTCGGCCTTGCATCAGCCGCTGCATATCAATGATGAAATCTGGGAAAAATACCTGCGCGAAAATGGCGAAAAATCGCGCGAAGCGGTGCTGGCCGACGTTGGCTTGGGGCAAAAGCTCGGTGTCGTCGTCGCCAAACGCTTATTGCAGCTGGCTGGAACCTGGTCTGAAGACGGCCGTCAGGGTAAAAAACCGATGTCGGTGTCGATTCGCGGCACCGAAGGGATGGCGATCCAGTTTGCGCGTTGCTGCAACCCGATTCCTGGCGATCCGATTTTGGGCTTTGTTAAAAAAGATCAGGGGCTGGTCGTGCACACGCATGATTGCCCGCAAGTGGCCAGAGGACGGATTGACGCCGACAAGCTGATCGATGTCGATTGGGACCCGGACGTCGCGCGGCTGTTTGACGTGCCGATCAAGGTGCTGGCGGACAATGAACGCGGTACTTTGGCTGCGCTGGCCGCCGCGGTAGCCGACGCCGAAGCCAATATTGCTGCGGTGACGATGGGCGACGCGCTGGCGGCGCAGGAGCGTTACCTGAGCGTGCAATTTACGCTGCAAGTGCATAACCGGATTCATCTGGCTAAAGTGCTCAAGCAATTGCGTGCACTGCCTAGCGTGCAGCGGCTGCAACGTGTGAGGTCACTCTAGGGGTATGTTTTTGAAGGTTAGTTTAATATTGATCTTCAATCAAATACCCCTTGATGTATTTCTTTCGACTTTGATCTGCACCGGCTGGCTAATATGCAGATCGCGCTGCGGGAAAGCAATCTCAATTTCGTGCTTGCGCAAGGTTGCTTCGATCATAAAGCGCAGATCGCTGGCCACCTGGCGGCCTATCGTTCCGGCGTTCACGTCGATCCAGTAATACACACCAAACATCAGCGCATCGGCGCCAAAATCTTCGAGCAAAATTTCGGCCTCCGGCTCGGGGCAAATCTGCCCGTGCCGTTTGACCTCGGCTGCCAGTAGCTCGGCGACCTGCCTGACATCGCTGCCGTAAGCGACGCCGACTTTGACGCTCTGGCGGATCAGGCTGCTGCTGTAAGTCCAGTTGGTGACGTTCTGCTCGAGAAAGGTGCTGTTGGGAACTAGCGTTTCAATGCCGTTAATGTCGCGAATGACCGCCGCACGGACGCTCATGTCGACGACAGTGCCGCGCAAATTGCCGACTTCGACAGTGTCGCCGGGTTTGAACGGACGCTCGAGCAGCATCATCAAGCCACTGATCAGATTTTTCAGCAGCGTCTGCATGCCAAAGCCCAGACCAATGGCGATTGCGCCGCCCAGAAAGGCAAAAACGGTCAGCGGGATTCGCACCAGCAGCAGCGAATTCATCAACAAAATAATGAAAGCGACCGACAGCAGCCAGCGCTTGGCGATCCGCACGGTCACAGGAGACCAATGCATTGTTCTGACCAGCCGCCGCTCCAGCGCGCCAGCCAGTTTTAGCGTGACAAAAAAACCGATGGTGATCAGCAAAATCGCGTAAATCACTTTGCTGACGTTGACGCCGCGTTCGAGCGAAACGTCCTTGCCGTCAATTTGTATCGTGTCGGCTACGCTGAATAATTCGTATTGCCAAACTTGCACGATGAAATCGGCGACTTTGTCCTGCCAGTAATCGGCGCGCATTTCGATTGATTTTTCGGGGCTGTGCGTTGCAAACTCGACGCTGCGACGGTTAATGATCAGTCGCAATCTCGACCATTCATTTTCGGCTTCGGTGTAAATCCGGGCTCGTTCCAGCCACAGCTCATGCTCGGTCTGCTTGGCGACAGAGTCCGGCGTAATCAGTGATGCACTCATGCGCGCGACCAGTGCCGCCTGTTTCGCTTGCGCTTCGGATTGGCTGAGCGACTCGTCCCATTTTTTGCTGTGTTGCTGGAACTGGCTCAGTTCATTGGCGCTGCCGTCTTGGTCGATATTGTAATAAATCTGCCAGAAAGCCTCTTCCAGTGACTGATTATTGAGCATGTCGAGCAAGATGCCGATGTGAATGGCATTGTTGTCGAGCCGGAGCAGATTGATCCGTTCTTTTTGCAGCAAGGAGTCAAGCTCGGCTGGTTTGGTCGTATTTTCGGCTTCGCTTGCACGGCTGGAGCCGACCCGGGCGAACGCTGCATCGCGCTCGGCTTCAAGCTGGGTTTGCTGTTTTTGCCATTGTTGTTTGTCTTCGAGCAATTGCGCGATTTGGGTGTTCAATGACTGCTGTCGCGCGTCGAGCTGCTGGCGGATTTCAGCCATTTCGGCATTGCTGACCGGCGGATGAGCAGGCGCGTCCTTGATTGACTCATTGAGTGCCTGCAATCGCTCGCGGCTGTTTTGCAGTTGAATCCGCGTGTAATGATTGCGCTCTTCGCGCGCGCCCAGCACGGCGGTATTGGTGTCTACCTTGAGTTTGGCCAGCGTATATTCGGCCAGCGCTTCGCGCTGCTGGGCCGGTTTGGCGCGTTCGAGTGCTTCGCTCTTGAGCCGGAGCTGAGCCTGACTTTGCTGAATCTCGCTGCGTAATTCGTCGAGTTTGGCTTCCTGGCTTTTGAGTGTGGCCATCAGGTTTTCAACGTCCAGCTGACTGATCTGGATTAATTTGCGTCTCGCATTGAGTGCCAGCACACCGCTGGCGATCTGGCCGACTGGCGCTTGCGTTTGCGCCAGACTTTGCTGGGTGCGCAAACCGGATAAAGCCGCCAGATGCTGGCGATATGCAGTGAGCTGGACTTCGAGCAGAAATTGCTGCTCATAAGCTTGCGGATCGTTATTTTTCAGTTGCTGCAGCGCTTGCTGTACCTGCTCCAGTCGTTGTTGAACCTGGCTAGTTTTGGCCGCCAATGCATCGGTTGCGGTTTCGTTGCTGGCGGGTGCTGACGCGGGCGCTGGATTCTTGATTCCGGGTAAGGAAATCGCCAGTGCTGGCGCGGATAACAAAAGCAGGATGAACCAACGTAACAGCATGGGGTATTTCCGGTGACGGTCGAAATTAATGGATTGTACTGCGTCTGATCAAGGTGGCATTTCAGCTGCATGGTACACTGCTGGCCTTGAATTAAGACACTTCAACATAGGTTAAACCCCATGATCCAGCTTTCGATTAATGGTGCGCAACGTGAATTTTCCGCACCGCTGACCATTGCCCAGTTGATCGCCGAGCTTGAATTGAGTGGCAAACGCATCGCCATCGAGCGCAATGGCGAGATCGTGCCTAAAAGTTTGCATTCAGCGACCACGCTGCAAAATGGCGACGTGCTTGAAATGGTTGTTGCTGTGGGTGGTGGCTGAGAGGTATCTGCTTGCAGGTCTCTTCAATATTGATCTGCAGTGATATACCTAAGATTTTATTTTCCTGGCAGGGGTATGTATATGAATGAGATGAATGACACTTTCCAGATTGCAGGTAAAAGCTATCAATCACGCCTGATTGTGGGCACGGGCAAATATCAGGATTTTGAGCAAACCCGGCTGGCGGTCGATGAATCGGGCGCCGAGATCGTGACGGTCGCGATTCGCCGCGTCAATATCGGTCAGGATGCCTCGCAACCGAGCCTGCTCGACTACTTGCCTCCGAGCCAGTTTACTTATCTGCCCAATACTGCCGGCTGTTACACTGCCGACGACGCGGTGCGTACTTTGCGCCTCGCTCGCGAATTGCTCGACGATCACCGTCTGGTCAAACTCGAAGTGCTGGGCGATCCGAACACGCTGTTTCCGAATGTGCGCGAAACACTGAAAGCCGCTGAAACGCTGGTTAAAGAGGGCTTTGACGTGATGGTCTACACCTCGGACGATCCGATTATCGCCAAAGAGCTTGAGCAAATCGGCTGCTGCGCGATCATGCCGCTGGCATCCTTGATCGGCTCGGGGATGGGGATTCTGAATCCGTGGAATTTGCGGCTGATTATCGAATCGGCGAAAGTGCCGGTGCTGGTCGATGCGGGCGTCGGTACGGCGTCGGACGCGGCGATTGCGATGGAGCTCGGTTGCGATGGGATTTTGATGAACACCGCGATTGCCGGTGCACGTGATCCGATCCGCATGGCGCGGGCCATGAAGCTGGCGGTGCAAGCCGGACGCGATGCCTTCCTCGCTGGTCGTGTGCCACGCAAACTGTACAGCGCTGATCCATCAAGCCCGGTGACGGGATTGATTTCAACCGTTAAATAAATCGCCGTCAAAAACACAGTGTTTTTGCAAGAGTGCCAATAGGGTATTGCTCTGCAGGATACGTAAGCCGTATTCTGCAGGCCAATACCCTTTGGTTTGGATGAGATAAAATGACGACGGTTCGCTACGCCACGCTCGATGATCTGGATTTGATTGCACCGCTGTTTGCCGCGTATCGCGTATTTTACGAACAGCCGCATGATCTGGTCGTGGCGCGCGCTTTTATAGGCGAGCGTTTGAGCTTGCGCGAGTCGGTGATTTTGCTCGCACAAAATGGCGCAGGCTCGGCGCTTGGTTTTATTCAGCTGTATCCGGTTTTCAGCTCGATTGCTGCTGAACGCATCTGGCTATTATCGGATTTGTATGTCTGCGATGAAGCGCGCGCTCAGGGTGTGGCGCGTGCTTTGATGAACAAGGCCACGCAGCACGCGCGAGACACAGGCGCAGCCTGGCTGGAGCTATCGACCGCGCATACCAATACCCGAGCGCAAGCCTTGTATGACTCACTCGGCTATCAGCTCGATACGGTGTATCGCTATTACAGTCTGACGATTTGATTGCCGTGCTTGGTGAAAACCCATGCGCAGATTAAAATGCCGGTATTGAACAAAACGCCGTTGCGGCTTGATCATCTGGGTCAGGGAGCGCGGCGTTTTTGCATCGCAAGGATAGATCATGAGCACTGAAAACGAACAAAATATCACCGCGCCAGCAGGCGATGAGCAAGCCGCAGAAAACCCGCTGCGCCGTGGTATTCGCAGCTTTGTATTGCGCCAGGGGCATTTGTCGAGTGGTCAGGCGCGTGCGCTGGAAGAATTCGGCCCGCAATTCTGTATTGACTACGTGCCGAGCGCGCTTGACCTGAATGCCGCCTTTGGCCGTCAGGCACCACGGGTACTCGAAATCGGTTTCGGTATGGGGCAAGCGACTGCGCAAATCGCTGCGGCGCGTCCTGAAACCGACTTTTTAGGCGTTGAAGTGCATACGCCGGGCGTTGGCAGTTTGCTCAAATTGATTGGTGAGCAATCGTTGACGAATCTGCGGATTGTTCAGCACGACGCGGTTGAGGTGCTTGAGCACATGCTCACGCGCGATTCACTTGACGGCGCGCATATTTTCTTTCCCGATCCTTGGCATAAAAAACGCCATAACAAACGTCGCCTGATCAAGCCGGAGTTCGTCAAACAGCTGGTGTCACGGATTAAAACCGGCGGCTATCTGCATCTGGCGACCGATTGGGAAGATTACGCAATTCAAATGCTTGAAGTCCTTAGCGCCGAGCCTGCTTTGCAAAACACGGCAACGAGCGAAACGGGTTACGCCGAGCGCCCTGATTATCGCCCGCTGACCAAATTCGAAAACCGGGGCATCAAGCTTGGACATGGCGTCTGGGATCTGGTGTTCAAAAAAATCTGATATAAAACAGTAAGCTTACTGGAAAATGGGCCTGCCACTGTTGAATGTCAGTGGTAGCTGTCCGCTATATTGCAATTCAATCAGCGGATTGTTACGGCTCCCTTTAGAAAGCAGGATTACTGCCGATATATTGAGAACCTAAGAAAGCTAAGTGCTTAAGCAAAAGTTCTCACCCTTCGTTACTTCGCCTTGCCGTACGATTTGTACTGATCTTCGGCTTTGTGCCTTGCGTGACGGGGTGGCCTTAGGCCAAAACTTTTGTGCAGTTTACTTAATTAATCGTCAGGAGAGCATCATGCCTCGTTCTTTCAAGCTTCAATCCCTGTTTGTGCTGCTGGCTGCGCTGCTGCTGGGCGCTTGTGCCAGCTCTTCGCATTCTGACAGTGCCAGCGTTGACAGCGTTGCTCAGCCGCCTGTGGTCTTGCCGGGTAAAATTACTGCTGTGGGCTATGGCGCGATGCCGACGATGGAAGGGTTGTCTCCAACGCAACGTCGTTTGCTGTCTATGCGCTCGTCCAAACTGGATGCTTATCGTTCGTTGGCCGAAGTGGTATCGGGGATCAAAATTACCGGCAACAGTACCGTATCGGCGATGGCGCTCAATAATGATGGTTTCCGCGCTTATGTCGAAGCCTATTTGCGCGGCGCACGCGTCGTGACTGTGACGCCATTGCCAGACGGCGCTTTTGAGACCACACTGGAAATTACGCTGGGCGGTGAGTTTTATCGCACTGCTGCACAGATGAACAGCTCGCCTTCTGGTTCTGCTTCGGCTGATCCGGCCGAACCGGTGGTTCAGAAGGTGGTTCCGCAACCGGTATCGATGACTGTCGAGCCTAATCAGAATTTCTATCTCTCACTGTGATTCTAAATCGCCTGTTCTGCCTGATGCTGTTGTTCAGTGTGCACGCACTGGCGATGCAGCATGAAGGAATTGCGCCGCTCGGTGCCGAAGGTCTGGAGTCGGCTCGCGCCGCTGCGATTGCTGATGCGCTGGAAAACGCCGCACTGTTCAATGGCGCGTCGGTTAAATCGGCCAGCCAGAAAAGTGGTAAATCGCTCAGTGAATCGAGCCAGGTGCGTGGTGCGCCGATAGGCAGCTATCGCAAGATCAAGGAATGGCAGAGCAATGGCTTTTTGCACGTCGTCGTCGATGTCGACGAGGCGGCAGTCGAGCTAGCAACGACGACAGCCACCCATGCTCAACGAGCCCCACAATGTCTGGGCGCAGAATACAAACGCAAAATTCTGGTTTCGCATTTCTGGATGCAGCGCCCGGGGCAGGCGGGCGATCTGGATCGCTTTCCTGAAGGCTTGCAGCAGGAAATGCTTCGCAAATTGTATGATAGCGGCGGTTTTCTGCCGCAGCGTGCGCCATCCGAAGCTGTTTTTGACTTCCAGCCACAATATGTCGATCCCATTTTGCAGCCTGAACGGGTGCGGGAGCTGGCGCGTCGCTTTGCGACACAGTTTGTCATTGGCGGCATTGTTCGGGATATTTCGACCAGTGGCGAGCGCTATATGATGAGTTATGGCAACGATGTACGCGTTGGTGAGCGCAAGCTTGAATTGAATATCCCTTATATCAATTTTACGCAAGTGGGCATCAAGGCCACGCCAGAGTCTCGGCGTTTTGAATATGAGCTATTTGTTTTTGACGGTATTTCCGGCGCCTTGATCAATCGCCATCGCCTGGCTGGGAAAGCAACTGGCAGCGTGGCACAAGACAATGCGACCAGTATGGGAACCGAGGGCTTTAAGGAAACTGATTTCGGCCGTCTTATTGAAGCCAAATTGGTTGAAGGCGCGGCAAAAGTCATGCAGGACGTGTCGTGTATTCCATTCTCGGCGCGGGTGACGCGGGTGGAAAAAGGCCGCGTTTATTTCGACGCCGGAACGACTTCAGGTCTGGCAGTTGGCGACACCCTGCAGGCGTACCGTGTGATGCCGGGCAACTTGCCGCTGGCAGCAGCCAGCTTTGATCCTTCGATGAGCCTAGGTTTGCCTGAAGAAATGGCTGGCAATCTCAATGTGATTCAGGTTCAGCCCTTGTTTTCGGTCGGCGTGATGAGCGGCTCGGCGGTTCAGGTCGGTGATTATGTGCGACTGGTCGGGCGGGAGAAAACAAAATGAAACATGGTTTTGCTGTGATTTTACTGGTTTTTCCTGCCGCCGTATTTGCGGCAAGCACTGCGGTGCCGCCGCCGAAAAGCACGACGACGCCGATGAAAAATGCGGCGCCAATGCAGGTTGATCATCTCATTACCGGATCGGCGGCAAAAACAGCCAGTGCTCCGAGCTCACATGCGAGCCCGAAACCGAAAAATCATGCCGATGCCGCGTCCGTAACTAAAGCCGCAACGAGCTCCGGTCCCACCGAGCCGCCGGTAGTGCAGTATGTGCCACCCAAATACGGCACATCGCGGCCGGTGCCGCGTCAGTATGTGGCATCCAAGGCGCCGAAACCCAAAGCTAAAACAGTGTCTAAAACAGCGCCTAAAACGGGGGAAAACTCGGAAGGCCATGAATCAGCCACTGCCGGTCTAGTCAGAGTGCGACCCGGCAGTAGCCTGCCGGCAGGCAAAATCGTGCCAATGAGCACGGGCAAATCCGCAGCACTACCCACTCAGCCTGCTGCGAGCTGGAAAGCTTCGACAACAGACAAACCGGCTGCGATGGCCTGGCCTGCTGCGGAAATTTATATCGTGAAGGATCCTGAGCTGCGCTGGCAGCAATACAGCTATCCTTGATCTGCCAAGCCAAGCCAAGCCAAGCCAAGCCAAGCCCATTTTTAAATGGGCTTTTTCATGATCCGTTCTAGGCTCTGTTGACGTTTGGTTTGCGAGTCGCGTTTGTGCTGGTTTTGGCCTGAAACAAGACGCAAAGCCCGCAGCATAGTCATTCTATGCGAGGGTTTTGCAACGCAGAGTCGTCACAAAAATCGCCCAGCGCGACCGTAAACCAAACGTCAACAGAGCCTAAATCATTTGCGTCGCTCAACGCCATCCCATTCATGGGGGCTGACCGGCTCAGGCACGACGTCGGGATAAAGCTGCTTGTATTGAGCCAGAGCTTCATGCACGTGGGCAAAAAAGCTGTCAGCGCCCAGCGCATCGGTCACGCCATAGCGATCAAGCGCTTCGCGCAATGGCCGGTTGCAGCGGGCAAATTTCAGGTCAATTTCAGCCTCTTCGAGCAGGCGATTGAGCGTGAGCAATTGCTCGGCAGCGCTGACATCCAGAAACGTGATCGCCTGTGCATCAATCAGCACCCAGCGTGTATCGCCATCTGACGCGACCAGCTCCCTGATTCGGTCGATAAAAAAACTGGCATTGGCAAACAGCAATGGGGCATAAAAGCGGTACACCAGCAAACCCTGCAAATAGTGCGACTCGCCGCTCAAATTCGCTTCGCCTACGTCATGAAAACCTTTGCGCCCAGCCACCGAACACAGCACCGCATCAAATGGTCTGGCCATAAACTGTATGAGGTATGCCAGTGAAAGCAATATTCCAACGATGATTCCGGGCAATACCCCCACCACCAGTACGCCGATGGTCGTGATCAGCGAGAAAATGGCCGCAGTGCGATCAAGCTGGTACATTTCAAGCCAGCTGCGGGTATCGATCAGATTGAAACCGGCAAAAATCAGCAAGGCTGATAAAGTGGTCACCGGCAAGTACTGCAGCGAGCCGGATAAAAACAACAGAAATAACAGCAATAGCAAGGCGGCAATGAGCCCGGACAAAGCCGATTGACCACCCGCCGCATCATTAATTGCGGTGCGCGACTGACTTGCGCCCAGCGCAAAACCCTGCCACAGACTGGCCGCCAGATTGGCCAGCCCCAGCGCCATTAATTCGCGATTGGGGGAGATTTCATAGTGATTTTTCTGCGCAAAAGCGCGTGCCAGTAAAATACCTTCCGGCATCGCCAGGAGCGCAATCCCTGCTGCGGCCGGCAGCAGGGTGCTAATTTGATTCCAGCTGATCTGCGGTGTATTCAGGTTTGGAATGCCTTTGGGCAACTGCCCCAGTAAAGCGACGCCACGCTCGCCGACATCGAGTAGAAAGGCCGCGCTGATGGCGACGATAAACAGCACAATTGCTGAGGGTAAACGGGGAAACAGCAGCCGCATGAGCGCCAGAAAAGCCAGCGAGAGCAGGCCGATAATCAAGGTCGTGCCATGCATTTCGCTGGCGCGGGAAAACAGCTCGAGCATACGCGGGAAAAAAGCACTTTCAATCAGCTGTAAACCACTCCATTTACCCAGCTGGCTGGCAATCAGAATCAACGACGCGCCGTTCATAAAACCCAGCAACACCGGCTTGGACAGCAAGTCGGCGATTGCACCCAGCTTGGCTTTGGCCGCAATCAGCATCAACACGCCGACTTCGAGCGTCAAGATTGCCGCCAGCACGATATATTGTGAGCTGCCCGGCTGTGCCAGCGGAGAAATCGCCGCGATGACGAGCAAGGCAATGGCGGCATCCGGGCCGACAATGACTTGGCGCGAACTGCCAAACAACGCATACACCAGCATGCCGGCCAGCGCGGTGTACAAACCGTTTTGTGCCGGCATTCCGGCCAGATCGGCGTAGGCGACACAGGCCGGAATCAGCACCACGCAGACACTGATTCCGGCTGCCAGATCATTGCTCAGCGAGTCGCGCCGGATTTTAGCCAGACCCGATTGTTGCCAGAGAGCCAGCAAACGGCGTGTTTGCCCGGTGTCGTGAAGCATTGCATCTCCTTGCCCATTCCTGATTTCAGTTTAGCCAGAGAGCGGGCAGGGAGTGGGAGTTTCTTGTGCTTGCTGGTGCAACAGACTCTATTGATCTGCCCTTTTAAAGTTTGAGCCGTGCAGGAGCGGGCTTGAAACCTCAAAGAAGCCAATCACTCGGAATTCTTGAGGGGACCCAGACTGTCGCAAATCTGATTTCGGCCATTTTGTTTGGCAAAAAACAGCGCCAGCTCGGCCTCCTGAAGCAGCATGCTGCAATCGAGTTCATGGCTACTTTTCAAGCTGGCGCAGCCCATGCTGGCACTCACATAGCCATCGCAAGATTGCGGAAATGGATAATGGAGTTTGCCGATGGCATCGAGCATTTGCTGGGCAATGATTTTGACTCCGGCTAAGGGCGTGTTGGGCAGCAAGGCGATAAATTCATCGCCTTCATAACGTACCAGCAAGTCTTCGGGGCGGTGTAGCGTTTTTTGCAGACACGCCGCAATGGCTTGCAGGCAATGATCGCCAGTGGACATTCCCTGGCTTTCATTAAGCTTTGACATGTGATCAATGTCGATGACGATCAACCCGATATCGCCATGTTGGCGCGCGGCAACGCGCCAGAGATGATCCAGCGTTTCTGCAAACCAGCTTCGGTTGGGTATGCCGGTCAGCGTATCCTGATAAGCATGGCGGCGTAATGCTTCGGCGCGCTCGTGCAAGAGTTGTTCGCGCAGCACCGAGCTGCTGACATCGTGAATCTGAATCAGCGCATATCGCTGCTGATCGTCTTGCAAGAGCGGAGAAATATGGATCGATTGCTGCATTCTGAGTGGGGGCTGATTCGGATTTCCGGCTGGGCAAAATAGATCGAATGGCGCTTTATTGAGTGACTGTGATAGCCGGGCGGACAGATTTTTATTTAATGCAGCATCAAGTGCTTGCAGCACGCGACTATTGTTGAGTTCAGGGCAAGCTTCAAGCAGTGTTTTGCCGGTGACCGCTTGGGCTGTGCGTCCGGAGGATCGGGTCAGCCAGCGATTCCAGAGTACGATTTCGCCGCGCCCATTGAGCAGGATGATCCCCAGATCCAGCGAGTCAATGGCGCTGTGTAATAAAAGTGGATGAACAGTTTTCATTGGGTATCTTTCTGTAGGTCAGATACTGATTGAGTTATGAGGATATACCAGAGGTAAATTGTTCGATGGCCTTGAGCAGCAAATCGAGCGATTCGGCGTTCATCATGAAAATCACATAGCCTTCGATTTTACGGTGTGCCAGTGTGAACTGGATATGCAGCAGCATCACTTGATGCTCGGGGTCGCATTGCAGCAGAACTGTTTGACTGTTGCCAATATGCAGAACGGGTAGCCCGCATTGAAATTGATGCTGAAAAATATCGGAAAGCGAAGCCAGACAGGCGTTGAGAATGATATTGCCCACTTCGGCCAGCGCATCCTGCTCCAGCTCGGTGAGGTATTCGAGTGGCATATTCTTGCCTATCATCAGCCGCACCAGCTCCAGCGAGCGATCTTCCGGGAAAATCAATAGCGCATGCCCGTGAAAACAGCCGGAAAAATCCTGTTGAACGCCGCAAATGCGTTCGTTATTCTGGTTGAGGATTTCACTGGCTTTTTCCAGTGTGTAAAACTGGATATTGGGTATCGAGAGCAAAATTTCTTCGCCGACCATTTCGCTCATTGTTGCTGCGGCCTGACCAACGCTGATATTAAACACTTCGCAAATCGCGTCTTGCTGTAAAGGGGTAAACTCATGCATCGCTAGGCCCCGGCAAACGTGAGCAAGTCGCTCAGTGTCCGCTCATTGATCGGTTTGGCAGAAAAATGCAATTGGGCATTGGCTGCGCGTTGCCGAACACTTTGTTGGACATTGGCGGTGAGCAGAATGATTTTGGTTTCCTGATGCAAATCGTGTATTTTCTCTGCAGCTTCAATGCCATCCATGCCGGGCATGTTCAGATCCATGCTGATCAGCTGTATCGATTCACGGCTGGCCAGCTCGATGGCTTCCTGACCGCTTGATGCTTCAAGTATCTGCCACTGCGGGCGCTCTCGGTTGATCATGGCATGCAGCATCATTCGGGAAACCTTGCTGTCGTCGACAATCAGTACGGTATAAGTCATGGTGTTAGGCCCGGATGAGAACAGAATTTACTTTAGCAGCTCATCGCCGGGGCGTTGAGCATTTTGCAGTACGTGGCTTATGCATTAAGAGGTAGGGATTGATGACGCAGAATTGCCCAGGTGTGAATCTTCGCTATGGCTGGATTTGGGCTGCTTCCGTGCTTCTGCATTTGCTGGCTTTGCTGCTGTTGCCTGGCGCGGGTAACAGGCCGTCGTTTGCTCCGGCTGCCTTGCAGATCTCGCTCGACTTTAAATCACCGCCACGCCAGAAACAGTCGTTGCCGCCAGCAGCTCACACAGCCCCTGTCGTGGAAACAGAAAAAACTGCGCCGTCATTGTCACAGCCTGCGCCGCCCGCTGTCAGGGCATCGGCTTTGCAAGCAGCGCAACAGGTGCAACAGGCGCTTGCTGAAACGGGTAATCGCGGTGTACGTGGCGATTTTGACTTTCCTGAGGCCAGAGCGCCGGAAAAAGTAACGGTCAGCGAGGATGACGATACGCTCGACGAATACATCAAGCCGCAGGTGTTGTACAGTCCGGCTCCCGACATTCCGCCCAGTTTACGGCGCAATAATGTGAAAGAGCCGGTGATGCTGCGCATTGCGCTCGACAGCAACGGCAAGCCCACGCAGGTAATCATTGTGCGCAGCAGTGGCGCGGCTGAATTTGACCAACTGGCGCGCAAGACGGTGCTGTCTTCGTGGCGCTTCAAAGCAGCGCAGCGCGGTGGCGTGGCTGTCGAAGACAAGATTGACATGCCGGTGCGGCTGAATCTGGTCGATTGAGTCGCTTGCGGTCTTGCTGGGATTACTCCCGGTTTCACCCGGACTGGGGTTTACCGTGATGGTTTTTGGCGTCCCAAAGGCTTACAATCGCGTTCCGACTTTGGGGTGTGCTGATAGTGCCGATAATTTCCTTTGCCGATCACAGCGATCTGGCTGCGATTGCCGATGCGTTTGTCCGTGACGGGGTGTTGATTTTGCGCGGTTTTGCCCGGCCAGAACGTGTCGCAGCGATTCGTGCCGAGGCGATGCACCAGTTGCAATTGCGCCTGCCGCCGCTGGAGCTGGAAGCCGAGCTGGGTTATCCGGGCGCGCCAGATTCGACTCAAGCGCAGGGCGGCTCAACGATACGCCGTTTGCGTGGCATGGCGACGCGTGACGCCGTGTTTCTCGATTGGGCTGGCGAGCAGCCCTTATTGCAATTGATTGCGCGCCTGCTGGGCAGTCAGGACATCTCGCTGACGCAGGCACATCACAACAGTCTGATGACCAAACAACCGAGTTTCAGCAGCGATACGCTCTGGCACCGTGACGTGCGTTACTGGCGCTTTGCGCGCCCCGAGCTGGTGTCGAGCTGGCTGGCGCTGGGCGATGAGTCACCGGTCAATGGCGGTCTGGGTTTTATTGCCGGATCGCATCGCGTTGATTTTCCTGACGACGCTTTCGATGAAAAAGAGTTTTTGCTGCCGGATCATCCGCTGGCCGCGCCGTGGGTGAGCAAGGCCGAATTTCCGACCCTGCAAGCCGGTGATGTGGTGCTGTTTGACGCCAGAACTTTTCATGCCGCCAGCCGCAATGCCACCAGCGCGACCAAATATTCGCTGGTGTTCAGCTACCACGCCAGCGACAATCTGCCGCAAGCCGGTTCGCGTTCGGCCAGTTTGCCATCAATAGAGTGGAATGTCGCTGAGTAGGGGTATTTGTTTGTAGGCCAATTCAGTATTGGTTTACAGCTATATACCTTTGCGATTATAGGCGCAGTGACCGGGACGAGGCCCAACTTGCGGGTGTTTGCGGCAGGTATTGGGGCGGTTTTCGTAAATTGTGCAGCGGCGCGTTTGCGCATCAAGATAGATGCAGTCGTTATTGCTGCGGCGCGCGAGCGTGTAGATTTCGTTTTTGAAATTGAAATGCTCGATGATGCGCGCTTTCATTAGCCGTTTGGCGATGTTTTTGGCGGGCTCGACGGCGTCAAATTCATCAACGACGCCCATGCGGATCAGGTCGACGATTTTCACTTCTACCGGCATCGTGCAGCAACTGCCAACGCAATCATCGCATAAACCATTGTAAAACTTCACCCACGTCTCGGTCCGGCTTAAATCGGTGACGGTGATGACATTGCGTTTCTTGATAGTAACCACAACAACTCGGCCTGGATCAACAAGAGGCGCAGAGTAACACAGAGCTGCAGGCGAAAAAACCTTATGCGTCCAGCCGGCTTTGAGTGCTGACGGGCGGCGGGCTATCTCATCCAGTCTGCAGCAGCAACTATTCCCGCGAGTGGAAATAAAAAATCCCCGTCTGCGCCGGGGATCGGCGGCAGGACGGGGATGTGAGCTAAAGGCGCTTGTATTAGTACAGTTTACTGAGTATTGACCAGCGTGAGATTGCCAGCCCGTGGATCAGCCGTGACCAGCACACTGCCCATTGGACCCGTTTTCAGCGGCAGAGCCTGACCATTTTGCATAATGGCCAGCGTGCCTTGTACATTGCTGGCGGTGATTTGCAGCGTCAGCGGTGTCGCGTATTTCTGGCATGTAGTCGTGCTGCTGAAGCCTATCGTGTTGTTGCCAATGACGGCCGGTACCAGCAGACGGCAATTTTCTCGCGCATAGCGATACTTGATCACGTTCGACGGCGTATCCATCCACAACTCACCCGAGTCCACCTTGGCTTTGGCGTAATCCAGATGCGCCTGGTAGCGTGCCAATGGAATGGTTTCCCAGTAGCCGGTATCCACGCCGTGCGCTGTGCGTGTTGCCCAGCCGCCCTGGCTGATTGCTGCGTCGATGTGCAGGTTCAGAATTTCGCTGCCCATCGGGTACAGTGACCAGCGACCATCGGTGGTGAACAGATCCCATTTCACGCGGAACGGATTATCAAAATTCGCCGCATTCACGCCCGCTGGCATTGTCGTGTAATCGACTGTGCCGTTGGCAACCAGGTGTGATGCGCGACCACCGAGGTATTGCGTGTTGTTTTTCAGGAAGTCCGTCGCAACGGTGGACGCTGCATCGCTAGGCCAGATGAAATAGCTGGCCTGATAGCCTTCGAGCTTGGCGGCAATATCGGCGGCAGAGCCGTTCAATTGCGCTTCCAGATCGGCATCGCTCACATACGGGTCAGGATGGTTGCGGCTATGGCTGACGATTTCATGGCCATTGGCGATAAATTGCTTCGCCGCAGTCCAGTGTTGCTCGGAGCAGTTATTGGTGATGACGCCAAACCCTGCGACCAGACCGCGTTTTTTCAGCTCGGGATCGATGATCTTGATGTACGGATCATTGCCGTAGTACATCGAGCAGTAATCATCGTGCACCAGTGAATACGCGCCTTTTGCACCGTTTTTCCAGGTGGTGATTTGTGCTGACTCGAGTACCGGCTTGCTGCTGGCAGTCGGTGTCGGCGTCGGCGGGGTAGTCCAATATCCCGCGCAATCACCTTGAGAAACCCATACCGAACCAGGCCCTGGTGGCGTTACCATCGGGCACACTAGGGGGGTCGGTGTTGCGGTGAATGGTGTGGCTGTCGGTGTCGGTGTCGGTGTCGGAGTTGGCGGCGGCGCGTAGCATGCACCCAAATCTTTCCACGGTTTGCCCGAGCCGGTATTCAGGTCTGGCTGCTCGCCCTGAGTCCACCATTGCGCCTGATAAGTGCGACCGTTGTAGCTGACTTTCTGGCCGCCAGTGTAGGCAGTCGCGCTATTCCATGCGGCATCAACACAATTTGGTGGAGGAACATCACTTGCAATGGTGAATGTAATGGTGCTGGAGGTCGTTTGCGCGCCCAGATTGTCGGTCGCTACTGCGTAGCCCGTATGTGTGCTGCCGAGAAAGTAGCTGTGGCGTTGAGATACTTGGTAAGGTGAACTGTCCTTGGTGGCGACCAAACTGTTGTCAACATAAAACTCAACTTTGGTAATGCTGCCGTCGCTATCACTTGCCGTTGCATTGAACCTGATATCGTTATTGATGGCGGCATAAATGGAGGAAATGCTGACGCTTGGCGGCTGATTGCTTGGCGTCGCAGTGGGGGTTGGCACCGGCGTCGGTGATATCGTCGGGCAAGGCGGAATGTACCAAGCGCCGGTCTGCCAGAGGCTGCTGTCATACGTCACGCTGGTGCTGGTGATGACTGGTTTGTTTTGTTCGCTGCTCAGATGGGCTGCGACGGCTTTGAACACCAGCATTGAACCATTGCCGGGCATATAGCCAGCGACTGAGACGACTTGCCCAGCGGCGATTTGTTGCCCCGTTTGCCAGCTAGCCGGCGATGGATTGGCGCAAGTACCGCCCATATTCGGGCGTGATGTCGTCAACGGCTCGGTGACGAGCGTCGAAGGCGTCGTCGTTGGTGTTGGTGTGGGCGTGACCTGCAGGCCGGTCACCAGCTTCCACGCGCCCCATTCGCCCGATTGAGCAGGGTTATCACCTTGCGTCCACCACTTAGCTTCGTAAAAAGTGCCGTTATAGCTAACCCGCTGTCCGGCGGTATAAACGCTGGTGCTATCCCAGCTTGGGTAGCTTGGGATTGGCGTTGTCATCGGCGTTGGGCTCAGCGCATGGGCTGTGCCTGCCAGCAAGCCAGCACTGGTGAACAGGGCGATCACCAGTGCGTGGTTAAGTTGCTTAAATTGCATCTTCTCCATCCTTTTGTTGGTCTAAGCCGCTTTGTACCGGCAACAAATCGGCTCGATTTAGTGGGTATTGCCCGGTAAGCTAGAACGGCAGTGCTCTATGGCCCTATACCGCTTGTATTTGTCCCGCAAAGATTTATGTTTTCTGATTTCTTTGCTGCTGGCTTACTATGCCCACGTCATTTTCGCTTGGGAACGTGCCTGGATCACACCCTGTTGTACCTCAAGGTGTAATTTTAAAAAATCAAATTTAATCAATTATTTGGCTTGATTTTGAGCGGTGTTGTTTTTTACTGTCGAATGACTTTGGAAAGCCATTGGTTATTTTTTGTGAGGAAGGTGTAATTAATGCGCGGAATTTCCGGACGGGGCGGGGGGGGGCTTCAAAACATGGGCGAGGATAGCGTGGCTTTCCCGATACTTGAGAAGGTGCTTGCTGCTGTTAAGTCGCAAGCAGCGTCCGCCGTAAGTGTGTACGGCGTCGCGTGCGTGCTAGTTGATTTCGCGAATCACCGGCATCCTGAGCGTCAGGATGATCATTAACGCACTCATCGTCAGGCCGAAAATCGGCATGATCCAGCCCATTGAAATATTCAGCGAAAGCAGTCCGGTCACCATGGCATACGAGATCGGCGTCAATCCCATTGAGGCCATGCTGTTCAGGCTCATTACCCGGCCGATTTTGTCTTTGTCCGAATATTGCTGGATCAACGACATCATTGGCACATTGTTGCCAGCCACTCCCAGCCCGATCAGCGCCTGAATCGCGACGGCCATCCAGACCCAGCCGGTATGTGCGAGTAATGCCAGCGCTATGCCTTCGAGCGCGATAATCACCGTAATCATTAACAGGCGTTTTTTGGTCGGTGGATACAGCGTGAGTAACACACCGCCGATGACCATGCCGGCAGCAAAAGCGCTTTGCAAATACGATAGCGTCGTCGGATGCCCATTCAGATTATCGGTGACGATAATCGGGGTGCCGATCACACTCGGCCCCATAAATAGCAGGTTGGCGGCGGCATAAATCAGCATCAGCGAGCGCAAAACCGGCGTACGGATGGCGTATTGCACGCCTTCTTTCAATTCGGTCAGCATGGTGCTGCCTGCATGGCGTACCTTGGCGCTAAACGGCTCGTTGATCAGGCCGTTACAAAGGGTCGCGATGGCCAGCATGACGCCGGTCAGACTAAAAATCATTTCATAGCTTAAGGTCGCCAGCAATAGCCCGCCGAGCACCGGGCCAAAAACCAGACCGATCTGATTGGTTGTCAGCATGACCGAATTGGCTTGGGTCAGGTCGCGATCCGGCACGATGGCCGGAATCAGCGCATCGCGCGCCGGCCAGAAAAAGGCATCGAGTGAACCGTACAGAAAAGCAAAAATCGTCAATGCCCAGATGTCGAGCCGGTCGATCGCCAGCAGGCCGACCAGCGCAAACAGCATCAGCACACGTGAGCCGAGCGAAATCAGAATAATCCGGCTGCGCCGGAAGCGGTCGGCCAGCACGCCACCGACGGCCATCAAGGCAATTCGCGGCACAGAACCTGCGATCATGACCAGCCCCAGCTGCTCCTTGGCGCCCAGCGTTTTGACGACAAACCAGGTTTCCGCCAGCATCGCGACGGCGAGTGCAAAATTGCCGATGATTGAAGCTGACCACAGCAAAATGAAGTTCTTGTTGCGAAACAGGGCGTGGCTCATGGGGGATTTCCAACAGACGAGTGGGCAGTATCATAGGCAGTCTTGCCAGCGTTGGATAGTGTAGTTTTCCGCCGAGGGGGTTGATGTCTGATCTCTGCCCGCAAACGCAATCCCAACAGCGCTGTGATGTGCAATGTAGGCGATTGAATCTGACTACAGTAAGATGCTACCAAAGCCCGAATGGAAAGCGGGCAGGGGGACAAAATGAAACTGAAATCGGTAATTTATTTAACTTGGCTGTTGTGCGGATCGGTCTCGGCAGGCGAGGCGTTGATCCAGAATGCGATTGACAAGCAAGACTATGTACTGGCGTTTGCTTCGGCCAAAGCCGACGTGGACGATGGTAGTGCCACTGATGTGACGCGCTTATTGCTGGCGCAGCTTTATATGCAGGGTAAAGGCACTGACAAAAATAGTGCCGCAGCGCGCGCATTGCTTGAGCCGCTGGTCGCCAGAAAACTCCCCGAAGCACAATTTATGCTCGCCGGTTTGCTGCAAAGTGAAGCGTTGACCGGTTTGAAAATGGCCGACGGTCAGCTCGATCTGATGCGTTATGCCGAGCTGGCCAAACGTGATCTGGTCGCGCGTGAAGACGAGCGCTACGCTGCCGAGCTGGTTTACAAGGCTGCGCAACAGCATTTCAAACTGGCGGTTGAGGCGATTTGTCTGGATCTGGGCAATAGTGTGACGGCGCTGGGTGGCACCGAGCGCGCCAACTGGTATCGCCAGTGCGATAAGGAAAACTGGGCCAAGGCCAGCGAAATGGGGCAAAGCCATGTGCCTTTGTATCTGCGGCGTGAAGTGTTGCAGCATCCGCTTGTCGCTGCGGCCTTCCAGAATCAGGCGCTTAAAGCGGCGTGTACCGAAGAAAACATCAAACCGATTGATTTTAAAATCAGCAAGCCGGTCACAGGCGGCGAATATCTGATGCTCAAACTCGATGATGTCAAACAGCCTAAACCGTACAAAATGATTCGCGGCAAATGGCAGGAAGTCTGGGTGGCGCAGGCGTGCGGACAGAAATTTACCGTGCCGATCCGCTTTGAAGCCGACGGCATGGGTAAAGCCACTTTTGCACCGGATTTGCCTGAAGACGTGATGGCTGAATTGCTTGAGACTGTCAAAGCGAAAAAATAAGCCTATCTCATCATTCCTGATCAGATATTTTTTCAGTAAACACGACGAGCTGCTGAAGCTGATCCGAACCACGCTGCGCGCAAACTGACGCGTTAGCCAAACCCATGCTTCGCTACCAGCCCTACCAGCCCTACCTGCGCTGGCAGTGTTGCGAGCGTGTGGCAGCGGCAACACCACAGGATGAACACCATGAACGTCATGCAACAAACCCTGATCGCCACCCTGCTTGGCCTGTGTAGTACTGCTGCGCTGGCCGCCACTGCCACCGCCGATTGCGCCGACTACTGGCGTGGCGACCGCGCGTACACGGTCGACAACACCGTTAGCGAACAGGGTCGCAACTATCGTGCCAAGTGGTGGACGCAGGCCGTTCGTCCCGGCAGCCAGCCCTACGACAGCGAATGGCAGGATCTCGGCGCCTGCCAGTACCCGCAGGTCAGTAGCTGGACGCTGGATGCCGCCACCGTCAAAACCTTGCAAAGCCCCAGCACTACGATAGGCCGAGACTTCATCGTCGAGGTCCATCTGCCGACCGGCTACCAGCCGCAGCGCACCTATCCGGTGCTCTACGTCACCGACTGGAATCTGCTCAACGAGCCGGCACAAACCCAGACGCTGTTCGCCTGGTTCGAGGGTCGCGAAGTGCCGATTGAGCAGATCCCTAGCTTCATCAGCCAGTATCGCGCCGCCGAAGCCGAGGGCAAGGTCGCGCCGGTGATCATCGCCGGAATCCGCTGCCCCGAGGAATTGTTGAACTGCCTGATCCGCCGCGAGCGTGATTTCACGCCGACCTTCCGCGAGGATGAAGACGCCTATGTCCGTAACTTCCTGCCCGATCTGTCGGCCGACCAGCAAGTGACTGGCGGTGCGGCGGCCTACACGCGCTTTCTCAGCGAGCAGGTTATCCCTGCGGTCGAGCAGCGTTTTCGCGCTCAGCCGGCCAAGCGTGGCTTTGTCGGCGCATCGTTCGGTGGCCTATATGGCGCGCACCTGCAGCTGAACTCGCCGGGGCTCTTCAGCAACTACCTGCTGTTCAGCCCGGCGCTCTGGTACAACGACAACGCCACGCTGAACCAGGCCAACACCGTTGCGCAGAGTGCGCTGCAAGCCAGCCGCCGCAGCTATCTGAGTGCCGGCAGCGAAGCCGGTGACTTCAATCTGGCGCTGACAGCGGCCTATGCCGACACGCTGAACGGGCGCCAGAGCGACGCGCACTTTGTCGAGTTCCCGAGCGCCACGCATCTGGAAGTGCCGCTGGTGTCGACGCGCCCCGGGCTTGAGCTGCTGTATCCATACGGCGAATAAAGAGCGCTAATTGCCCGGCTGGTACCGAAAGCCTTGCGCCAGCCGGACAACCAATATGCGATTAAAGATGGTTTTTAATTGGGGGTATGTGTTTAGAGCCATTTTTGTATAAAGACTTTACCAATATACATGCTTGGGTATGTGATTTTACCTATTTCGCTTTTCTGTCGTTCAAGCGATGAACCGCACCGGACTAAGCCCGGTGCGGTTTTTTTATGTCACCACACCTCTAATTTGCCGCTAAAAACTATACAAGGCGTGGTCTTGGGCTTAAGCTGAAATGGTCGAATTTGACAATAATAAAAACCTAGGGGGCATCATGATTAACCCGAAAAACAAACCGATTGGCATTATCGACGACGACGAAGCACTCGATATCGTTGGTGAAACGGTGCTCAAATTGTGGGATGCCGTCGATGAACTATCGCGCCTGCGTCCGGCGCACACGCCCGATTACCATGTCACTATTTTTGGCTCGGCACGGATTGAAGAAAACACGCCGCGCTATGAGGCCGTCAAGCAACTGGCCGCGCAACTGGCCGCAATGGGCTGCCACATTGTTACCGGCGGCGGCCCCGGTTTGATGCAGGCCGCTAACGAGGGCGCCAGCCAGGGCGCGCCCAACAAACCTGAAGCATCGGTCGGGATCCGCATCGATCTGGATTTCGAGCAGAATGTGAATGATTTTGTTGGCCGTGTTTTCGAGCACAAAACCTTCTTTTCACGTTTGCATCATTTCATGCTGCGTTCGAACGCGTTTATCGTCACATCAGGCGGGATTGGCACACTGCTTGAGCTGTCGATGGTCTGGCAGTTGCTGCAGGTGCGCAAGCTGTATGACACACCGCTGATTCTGGTCGGTGAAATGTGGCACGAGCTGGTCGACTGGGCGCAGCATTATATGGTCAGCAACGAAGCCGGGCTGGCCAGTGCGGTCGACATGCAGATTCCGATTGTCGTCGATACGATAGAAGACGCGATTCACCTGATTCGCGAACACCACGCGCGCTGGCTGGAAATGGATAAAGAACTCAATCCGGTGCGAACTTCTCCACCACGTTAAGTGCGATCTAACTACAAAAAGCCATCGTAACGGATAATGCTATTCACTTAAGGAATTTGACTTTAGCTTCCCCCTTGATAAAAGGGGGATTGAGGGGGATTTGACGATATTTCAAGCGCCAAAGAAGCCCAAGCAGAGCCAAATCCCCCCTAGCTCCCCTTCGTCGAAGGGGGGAACTTACAACGTATCGGCCTAAGTGAATGGCATTACCGCAATGGTGGCTTATTCGTCGGTTTTCCCCGGCGGCAGCGGTGCCAGATAACCGATCAGCAGCAGCAATAAACCAACACCGATAAACGAGCCGATGCGCTCAATTCCGCTGATATGTGATAAATCGAGCAGGAATAATTTGGCAATGACGACGGCCAGTAACCCGGCGCCTGTCAGCCACAAAACCCGCCCGTAGCGGCGCGTTGCGACCAGCATCAACGCCAGCGCGATCACGGTCCAGAAAATCGACAAACTCATTTGTACCCGCGTCGAATGACGCAGTGCGTCAAAGGTATATTCAATCCCGCTGCCATGATGAAGAGTTCGCAACAGCATGGCATTGAGCCAGACAAACAGGCTGACACCGGCCAGCGCATACAGCCAGCGCGGTCTCGTATTGGGCTTGAGTTCGATCAGCGTCTGGCGGCACCAGAATGCCAGCACGCCAAATACGGCGATTTGCGCCAGATCGAGCGAATTGAGCAGCGGCCAGCGCGAATCCCCTCCCGACAGCGCGCTATACCAGCTCCATAACAGCAGCAACACGGCCGTCGGCGCGGTGCCGTACACCCAGTAGGCACGCCAGTGCGCCTTGACCGGCCAAGGGAGCCATTTAATGAGTGCCAGAGCCAGACTGGTGATGCAGGCAAAAGTCGCCAGTACCCATACATTGCTATGTATATGCCTCTCAGCCAGGTAGGCTGTTTCATTGACGAAGATACCCCAGCTTAGCCAGGCGGCAACGACATGCTGCCAGCTTTGCGATTGACCGAATTCATCTTGCTGAAACAGCAGGCCAAATACGGCGATCAGCGCAATCGGCCAGCCCCAGAGCGTAAAGAAATGCGGCAAGCGGTCAAATTGTTCCAGCGCCATCCACAGCAAGACCGGGCCGAGCGCGATCGCAACCAATTGCGCATTGCGCCACTGAGCACGCAGTTGCTGGAATACGGCGGCGGTCAAGGCAATTACCAAGAGCTGGGCGCTCTCGATATGATGCCCGCTGAGAAAACGCCCGATTTCGTCGAAATTGGCCTTCGCCCACCAGGACATCCCCCACAAGTACAGTCCCCAGCCAACCGCCGGTCTCCAGCTGAGCGGCTTCAATGGCACCTGCCAACCACGTTTTTCCTGCTTGGGGATTTCTTGCAATCGCCAGGCACAAAACAGCCCCGACAGCGCGATCAGCACATCGGCGAGATACACGCCATTGAGTATCGGTGTGCTGGTGTAATAATCGCTGGCGACTAAAACCAATATCCCCGCCGCAAACTGCAAAGCCAGACCGAAGGCCAAAGCAATCTGACGCTGCTGTCGAAGACTAAGCCAGACGACGCCAGCACCTTCAATCGCCCACATCGCCGCGGTGACGTTGCCGTCAAAAGCCAGCGGAATCGCCAGCGTCGCCAGCAAGACTGCAATGGCAAGCTGCGCTTCGAAAAACAATCGCAACGCTTCATCGCCGCGTCGGTAAAGCCATGCCGCCAGCGCAAAATAAGCCATTGCGCCAATCAGCGCGCTGTAGCACATGCCGTATTCAATTCCTTCCATCAGCTGCGACTGCAAAGCGAGTGTGACGATGGGCGTGCCAAAAACCAGCGTGCCGTCGACGATTGATCTGAGTGAGTGCTGGCTGGGGGAGTGGCTGCGCTTGAGCGCGTATAAAGTGCTGATTCCGGCGTAAAACAGCCAGAACAGAATCACAAAGGGCTGGGTGCTGGCGCGCAGTTCGCTTCGGTATTCGAGCACACCCCATAGCCCGGCAATCGCATAGGTGAAAACAAAGCCGAGCAGGTTGAGCGAGCGCCAGGACTTGAACCAGGCAATGCCGAAAATTCCGGCGTTGAGCAGCGCAAAATAACTGAATAACAGCACATGATTGCCTGCGCCGGTGCTGCACAGGATAGGGGCCAGAAAACCGCCGCTGATTCCCATTACGGCCAGAGCGCTACTGTCCTGACGGATTGCCAGTATCGCTGCGGCTATACCGAGCAGTGCCAGCAAAGCAAAGGCTGGCGTCGTTGGCAGCAGCTGATACAGCTTCATCGCACCATAAATCGTGAAATACAGTACGCCAAGACCGCCGCCCTGCATGATCAGCGCATAGCCGCGTCGCGACTCACGCAGGCGCCAGCCGACAGCAAAAATGGCCGCAGCGCCGAGCGACAGTCCGAGCAGCCGGAGTTCAACTGGCAGCATCTGTTGGTCGGCGGCAAATTTGAGCAAAAAGCTCACGCCGATAAATAAAATCAGCATGCCCAGCCGCACGACGGTATTGCCGCCCAGCAGCCAGTCTTTACCACGCAGGCAGGCTTGCTCCAGCCATGAGGACGTGTTCGGGATTTCGGGGGCTGGCGATATGCTGGCCGTTGCTGCAACCGGATCGTTTGCCAGCGGTTCAGGCGGTGCAGGAGGGGGAGCGAAGGTGGTTGCTGGAATGACAGGCGTATCGGCCACGACGGAAGGCGCTGCGTCAGCTTGTATGGTGTGCATTGGGCTGGCGGCTTTTAATTGCGCCACTTCGGCTTCGAGTCGCGCGACACGCTGTTTGAGCTGGGCAAACTCACTCAGTACGGCTGGCCTTTCTGAAGGTGTGGTTTGTGGCGGATTGGCCGAGCGTTTTTCAAACCAGTGGCCAACCAGAAAGCCAACGAGCGCAAATGCCAATCCGATCTTGAATTCAAAAATCGACCAGCCATAAACCAGCCCCAGTACAGCCAGAATTGTGCGAATCATGATTGTCCTTTGCCTGTGTCTATACAATGCCGGGTATGTCGTTATAGCTCTTACTGATGCTGAATTGGATGAATATACCCATGATAAAAAAAACGCCGCTAGTCCATCCGGGTAGCGGCGTTATTGGTTTGGCGTCTGGATCAGTTCATCACCAGCGTCATTCCCGGCGTAATTGGCTTGCGGTTCATTTTTTTCAGCTCAGCCAGATTGACGTTATGTTTTCTGGCAATCGACGCCAGCGTGTCACCGCGCTTGACGACATACGATTTGGGCGTGGCGCTGGCATTGCCGACGCGCAAGGTATCGCCCGGCGTTAGGTTGGCGTTTTTGATGCCGTTCATGGCTTTCAATTCGGCGACGCTCAGGTCATAGCGTTTGGCGATATTGAACAGCGTATCGCCTTTGGCCACCTTGTGTTCACGACCCGATTTGACACCATGCGTTCTGGCTGCAGTCAGCACCGGCTTGGGCGTGTCTTTTTCACCGGTATCAATCGCTTCGGCTGCGCGATTATTGTGCAGTGCTTGCAGCGTCTGGCGTTCGGAAATATCCAGCCCGGCTACTTTGGGAACCAGTATCGTCTGGCCGCGCGCCGCGCGATCACCGGTAGCAATATCGTTGATGTCGCGCAATTCTTCGCTGGCAATCCCAAAGGCGTCAGCCAGCTGTTCGAAGTTTTCGCCCTGTTTGGTGACATAAGGCTGCCAGTTCAGCAGTGGCTGCTCATAAGTCGCCAGATTGCGCTCGAAAGTTTCTTTTTTATCGAGCGGCAAAACCAGTTTACGGTCTTCCTTGTGGGCGATGACGGGACGGATAAAGCCGGGGTTGAGGCGCAACAACTCTTCAACGCTGATTTCGGCCAGCTTGGCGGCAACGCTGACGTCCATGTGTTTGCCAGGTTGCAAGGTCGCGAAATAAGGCTGGTTCGGAATGTCGCGCAGCTTGACGCCGTACGCTGCCGGGTCGGCGATGATATTGCGGATCGCCAGCAGTTTCGGTACGTAATTGCGTGTTTCATCGGGCATGCGTAAATCAACATAGCCGGTAGGCAGACCGGCTGCGGCGTTGCGATCACGCGCGCGTTTGACGGCATTTTCGCCCCAGTTGTACGAGGCCAGCGCCAGTTGCCAGTCATCAAACATGCCGTGAATGTCTTGCAGATAGCTCAGTGCGGCATCGGTGGCTGCGACAACGTCGCGGCGACCGTCGTACCACCAGGTGCGTTCAAGACCGTAGCGTTTGCCGGTATCAGGAATAAATTGCCACATGCCGGCAGCTTTGGCGTGCGATTCGGCGCGCGGGTTATACGCCGATTCGATCATCGGCAGTAAGGCAAATTCCATCGGCATGCCGCGTTTTTCGACTTCACCGACGACGTGATACAGGTAACGATTGCTGCGCTCGATAATCCGGTTCAGGTAATCAGGGCGGCTGGCGTAGTAGTTTTCCCATTTGGTGACCAGCGGGCTGTCAATATCGGGAATCGCAAAGCCGTTACGCACTCGATCCCATAAATTTTGCTGGGCGTAAACCTGAGAGATTGGCGTGGCCGGGTCGGCAAACAATTGATTGATCGTCGCCTGCGTGTTGCCGGGGAGTGGCTGATTCAGACTGCGGAGCTGGTAATCGAGTTTTCCCGCTTCAACGGCCATGGCTGGCAGCGAGATCAGGGCGGTTAATAGTGTTGTGCACAGGCGAAGTTTCATTGGCCCGTTTCCTGAGTAAATTCTAAATTGAGCCAGATAGTAATGGGGGCTTTCCGACTGTGTCAATCTGTAGCTGGCAATAGTTGAAGTAGTAATACAGATTTTGCGTTTTAGTCTCTGATTTGTATTGATTTTTTCAAAAAATGGCTGGCTGTGGATCAGCGAAAATGATCTTTCCATTTTCGCAATTCGGTAAAAACTTCGACTGATGATTCGGCCTGAAAATCTATGCCGGCGTGTTGCTGAACTTTGGCACGAACGGTGGCCTGATCGCAGCGCAAAAATGGGTTGCTTGCCAGCTCGATCGCCAGTGTCGACGGCAGGCTGGGTTCGCCACGTTCGCGCAATTGCGCTACCTGTGTGGCGCGCGCTTGCAATGCCGGGTTGTCGGGTTCGATTTGCAGTGCAAAACGCAAATTGCTTTGCGTGTATTCATGCGTGCAGCAAACCAGCGTTTCGGCCGGCAGTTGCGCCAGCGTTTGCAGGCTGTTGAACATTTGCTCCGCCGTGCCCTCGAATAATCGGCCGCAACCACTTGAGAACAGCGTGTCGCCGCAGAGCAGAATTCCGGCGCCGTAATAGCTCAAATGATCAAGCGTATGGCCGGGCGTGGCCATTACGCTGAAATTTTCGCCCAGCAGATTCAGCGTTTCACCGCCGCGCAGTGGGCGGTTGATATGGGCGATTTGTTCCGGGCCATAGACGGGCAACTGAGCCTGTTGCGACAAATTAGCCTGCGTGAGTGCGGCCAAACCCGTAATATGATCCCAGTGGTGATGTGTGATCAAAATGCCGGCCAGTTGCAACTCATTGCGAGCTAGCCAATCCAATAAGGGGGCGGCATCGCCCGGATCGACTGCGATGGCCTTGCCGTTCTGGTGGATCACCCAAATATAATTATCTTCATAGGTAGGCACTGCACTGATATTGATGATATTGAGCATGATTAACCATTCCCGGATCTGGCCATGACTGCCGCAGTTGATCATTTTGCCGCCTGGTTGGCGACGCCGCTGGGTCAGTATGTCCGTGACGCCGAAGCGGCATGGTTTGATCGTACCACGGTCGATCTGTTTGGCTATAAAGCCGTTCAGCTTGAGCTGCCGCAAGTGGATTGTCTGCGCGCCAATCGTATGCCGTGGCGGCAGATCGTCGGCCGCGCGGCAGGAACGCAAATCAAATGCCTGCCGGAAGCTTTGCCATTTGCCGAGCAAAGCCTCGATTTGTTGGTGCTGCCGCATACGCTGGATTTTGCGATTGACCCGCACGCGGTATTGCGCGAAGCCGCTCGCGTGCTGATGCCGGAAGGGCGCATACTGATCACCGGATTTAATCCATGGAGCTTATGGGGCTTGCGGCGAATCAAAGCCCGCGAGATTCCATGGCAAGGACACTTCTTGGCGCTCAACCGCTTGAAAGACTGGATTTCACTGCTTGATCTGCAACTGATACGCGGTGAATTCCTGTGCTATCGCCCGCCGCTGCAGCGCAAAGGCTGGCTGGATAAAAGCCGTTTTCTGGATCAGGCTGGCGATAAATTCTGGCCAGCGGGCGGCGGCGTTTATTGTCTGGACGTCGTCAAGCGCGTGCGCGGAATGAATATCATTGAGCCGGACTGGAGTACGGTGATTGTTCCCCAGCGCAGCGCCGCCGCGGCGGTCGAGAAAATGCAGATTCAGGCCAAACAGGATCAGTGCAAATAATACATTGTCAGGTATATTGCTGTATCTGTTTGTAGTTGTTGGCTAGATTGATATACCCCTATGGTTTGTCGCATGCTTTAACCGTGTCGCGCATCGAGCCGATTAATTTTGCCCCTTCTTCGCGATTTTTGGTCGGAATCCGCATATCATGCCCGCTACCCAGATTGCCACCGCCATAGCTGATGACTAGCTCTTCGTCGGATTGCTGGATAAATTGCACGACGGTCAGATTGATAAACCGCTCGGTTTTGCTCTCGGGCGCCGGAATTTTCCACAGGCAGAATGAGGCGGCCTGGCAACTGCCGGCCAGAAACGTGAATACTGCGGCGATGCTGATGTAGCGCATGATGATCTCCTTGTTAACTTTAAAATGGTTTTTGTATGGTCGAAATCTATACCGATGGCGCCTGTAAAGGCAATCCCGGGCCGGGTGGCTGGGGCGCATTTTTGCGTTATGGCGCACATGAAAAAGATTTGTTCGGCGGTGAAGCGCATACGACGAACAATCGCATGGAATTGCTCGCCGTGATTTCAGCGCTCGGCTCTTTAACCCGTGCCTGTGAAGTGACCATCCACACCGATTCGCAATACGTCAAAAACGGGATCGAAACCTGGATTCATGGCTGGAAAAAAAATGGCTGGAAAACCGCCGCCAAGCAGCCGGTCAAAAACGAAGACCTGTGGCGTGCACTCGACGAGCAGGTTACGCGACACAGCGTGCAATGGCGCTGGGTCAAAGGCCACGCCGGCAATCCGGGTAACGAGCGCGCCGATCAGCTGGCCAACCGGGGTGTCGAGTCGGTGTTATCCCGTTAAAGCGCCGCCAGCCTTCATTAATTCTTCATTTTTTGCCACACCCGGATCGTTATACTGCGTTCATGAGAGCGTGCGCAGACGCGCTCAACTAAGCTGCAAATAAACCGATCTATCTAATTAAGTCCAAAAGTTTGCTGTCGTCTTGCGTTCGTCAATTATCGTCAATTGATCAAGAGGGGGTGCCAAACATGATTACCTATTCCAACTCACTTGAAGACTGGCTCGAACTCACCGCGCTGGTTGCACAATTACCCGAAGGCGCCGACTGGGTTCTGGCCATTGGCGAGCAAGATAAACTGGCCGGCCTTGAAATCGGCTACGGCCGCCGCCTGCTTGAAGCGACAATCCGTAATGGGCAATTTTATTACGCCGGCGTCAAAACTGGCGAAGCGTGAGAATAGCCGCAATGTAATAATGGAACGGAAATGAAAAAGGCCTCAGCGTGAGCTGAGGCCTTTACTTTTGTGGGGTGGCTGATGGGGCTCGAACCCACGACAACAGGAATCACAATCCTGGACTCTACCAACTGAGCTACAGCCACCACAAAACTGGTGAATTCTTTTGATTTTTACGAGTTGCTTGGCGCACCCGACAGGAATCGAACCTGTAACCTACGACTTAGAAGGTCGTTGCTCTATCCGGTTGAGCTACGGGAGCTCTACAAACATTCAATTTTTACTGCTTGTATTTCTGGTCGGGGCGGTGGGATTCGAACTCACGACCACCTGGTCCCAAACCAGGTGCGCTACCGGGCTGCGCTACGCCCCGACTAGAGAGGCCGAACTATACGGATTGCCTGGCTTGCCGTCAAGCCCCCGGTGAAAAAATCACGCTCAAAAGTGCAAAAAGTAGCAATCAATGCGAAAATCGCTTTTTTGCACTGATAGCCCGGAGTTTCACCGATGACTGCCCAGATCCTTGATGGTAAAGCCATTTCCCAAGAAATCGTTCGCGAAGTTCGCGCCAAAGTCGATGCGCGGGTAGCGGCGGGAAAACGTGCGCCAGCGCTGGCGGTGATTCTGGTCGGCTCTGATCCGGCTTCACAAGTGTATGTCGGCAATAAAAAACGCCAGTGCGAAAACGCAGGCGTGACCTCATTGGCCTACGATTTGCCTGCAGAAACCAGCGAAGAAGAAGTATTAAAACTCGTTGCCGAGCTGAACCAGAATGATGATGTCGACGGCATTCTGGTGCAATTGCCGCTGCCCAAGCACATCGACGCCGACAAAGTCATTGAGCTGATCGACCCGATCAAAGACGTTGACGGTTTTCACCCGTATAACATTGGCCGTTTAACGCTGAAAATGCCTTTGCTGCGCCCATGCACACCGCGCGGTGTAATGACTTTGCTCGAAAAAACCGGCATTGATCTGGTTGGCAAAGATGCCGTGGTGATTGGCGCCAGCAATATCGTTGGTCGTCCGCAAGCGCTCGAACTGTTACTCGCGCGTGCGACCGTGACTGTTTGCCACAGCAAAACCAAAGATCTGGCCGCCAAAGTGGCTGGTGCGGATGTCGTGGTAGCTGGTGTAGGCATCCCTAATTTTGTCAAAGGCGAGTGGATCAAGCCGGGCGCGGTGGTGATCGACGTCGGTATTAATCGTCTGGAAAGTGGCAAATTGTGCGGTGACGTTGAATTCGATACGGCCAAAGAGCGCGCCAGCTGGATTACACCCGTGCCGGGCGGTGTCGGCCTGATGACGGTCGCGACGCTGATGCAGAATACCTATGACGCTTGCGTAAACCGCAGCAAGTAAGGTGTGAGGAGTAAGGGGTGAGGTGTGCCCCTTGCTCCAGAACTATTGAAAATGCACACCTAACTCCTCACCCCTCACTCCTCACAAGGTTTTAGTAATGGCATACCAACTCGCAAAACCCCTGTTGTTCATGATGGACGCCGAGCGTGCGCATCATGTGGCGTTCAAAGGTCTGGGCTTGCTCAGTGGCATGGGTTTTTTGCGCTCATTCACCCCGACGGTGCCAAAAAATCCGGTCACGGTGATGGGGATCGAATTTCCCAATCCGGTCGGCCTGGCTGCGGGTCTCGATAAAAACGGTGATTACATCGACATTCTGGCCGAGCTGGGTTTTGGCTTTCTGGAAATCGGCACGGTGACGCCACGCGCACAGGCGGGCAATCCGAAACCACGGCTGTTCCGTTTGCCCGAAGCGCGCGGCATTATCAACCGGATGGGCTTTAATAATGATGGCGTTGATAATCTGCTGGAAAACGTTACCCAGTCCCCGTATCGCGGTGTACTCGGCATCAATATTGGCAAAAACGCCGATACCCCTATAGAAAAAGCTGCGGAAGATTATCTGATCGGCCTGCGCAAAGTTTACGGCGCAGCCAGCTATGTCACCGTCAATATTTCCAGCCCGAACACCAAAAATCTGCGTCAGCTGCAACAGGGCGACGAGCTGGGCGGCCTGCTCAAGCAGCTTAAAACCGAGCAGGAAAAGCTGGCCGAACAATATGGCCGCTATGTCCCCATCGCGGTCAAAATCGCGCCTGATCTCGACAGCAACCAGATTCAGGACATTGGCCGCCTGCTGATTGATCACCGCATCGACGGCGTGATCGCCACCAACACGACGCTGTCGCGTGCCGGCGTAGAAAATCTGCGTCACGGTCAGGAAACCGGCGGTTTGTCGGGCGAGCCGGTGCGCGCCAAATCAACGACGGTGATTCGCGAGCTCGCGCAAGTGCTCGACGGCGCGCTGCCGATTATCGGTGTCGGTGGGATTATGTCGGGCGACGACGCGGCCGAAAAAATCCGCGCCGGCGCAGCGCTGGTGCAGGTGTATAGCGGACTGATTTATGAAGGCCCGCAACTGGTCGTCGATTGTGCTGACGCGATTGCGCGCGCGCAGGAACACCTCTGAAACCCGCTTCGTGCCACTGTGATAAGGGCGTTTGTGAATACTGAAGACGAAAAAATCACCCGAACCGTACTCTCATTCGCCCAGCCCGTGCTGGTCGGCCTGCCCAAGCCCTGCTCGAAAGACCAGTTCGCCGGCGTGATGCGCACGGTGCTGACTGTGTGGAATGCGGTGGTCAAAGATCAGCGCGCTGGCGGCAATGAAAACGAAGCTGCAGTACTGGCGGCGATTTCGTCTGCACCGAAAGAGGTGCAATTGATGGTCAAGCGGCTGATCAAGCGCAAGAAGACGAAGTTTGCTGAGGCTAGCCAAGTGATTGGGCAGCATTGGGTGCATGAGCAGGGCGGGGAAGTGTTGTTTGGGTGTGAGGTGGAGTGATTTTGATTTGTTGACAATTGTTGCGTAACAAATTTCTTTATTGATAGTAATTTCTTGCTGCTGCCTAATGGAAATAATAAAGAGGAGTGCTGAGTGATTTTCTCAGAAGAATTTTTACTTAACCTAAAAGAGAATCCTCTTAGTGGTATTGTCATGTTAGTAACATCGACAAGAGATCGACTTGGTAATGATTTTGGTGAGTGGACACAAGAAGAGCACGATACTCTGATTGAAGCTTATGCCCTGGTTTGTGAAGTCGTTGATTCAAAAATATTAAATCTCGAACTTTCGCTTATTGAAATTACAGGTGAGCTTGCCCAAGATTGTTCACAAATTTCACAGTATCTGAACGATTTAGAAACACAATGTCGTATTGAATCATCGAAGTTGAAGTTTCAGTCTTTTCGCTCGAATTTTCGGAATTCGTTCTCTTCCACTTTTTCCTATGAATTTTCTCAAGGGGATTTGGCGAAGATTCAAGAATTAATTAACCAAATTCGTGAGCTAGTGGCTAATGCTAGTGCTTTAGAGCAAGATCATCAACGAAGGTTGTTATTACGCTTGGAAAAACTTCAATCCGAAATACACAAAAAAGTTTCGGATCTTGATCGCTTTTGGGGTTTGATTGGCGATGCTGGCGTGGTTCTTGGAAAGCTGGGTAATGATGCAAAGCCAATCGTAGATCGTATTAAAGAAGTGGCTGATATTGTATGGCGAACTCAATCAAGGGCTGAAGAGTTGCCGAGCGGCACTTCTATTCCTTTACTTGGAAATAAATCGGATGAAAATTAATTAGCCCATAGTTCGGATGAGCCGAAGGCGTTTTCCGACGGTGGTTGAAGGGTTGGGCTGGGTTGGCGGGTATGCCCCGCGGCACCTACTTTCTTTGCTTCGCCAAAGAAAGTAGGCAAAGAAAGGCAATGGGATGGACTCCTCCCTCTGATACGGCATCGATGTGCCAGACTGGAAGTGTCAGCCAACAGTCACACAGAACAAGGAGTCCACCATGTCTATTATCCGCATTGGCCTTGATCTTGCCAAAACCGTTTTTCAAATTCACGGCGTGAATCACAAAGAAGAAGTCATTTGCACTCGACAATTACGTCGGTCGCAATTGCTCGACTTCTTTAAAAAGCTCACTCCTTGCTTGATTGGCATGGAGGCTTGCTCTGGCGCGCATCACTGGGCACGTCAACTGCAATTGATGGGGCATACCGTCAAGCTGATTGCGCCCCAGTTCGTTAAACCCTACGTCAAAGGCAACAAGAACGACGCCAACGATGCGGCCGCTATTTGTGAAGCCGTAGGTCGGCCATCGATGCGCTTTGTGCCCCTCAAAACCATCGCCCAACAAGATTTACAGGCACTGCACCGTATCCGCAGCGAACTGGTGCAGCAGCGCACCGCCAAGGTCAATCAAATCCGTGGTTTGTTGGGGGAGTACGGGATTGTGACGGCTCAACGGATTGAGTCACTGCGCAAAGCATTACCAGAGCTACTGGAGGATGCCGAAAATGGCTTAACCCCCGACTTCCGTGCCCTGCTTAATGGTTTGCGCGATGATCTGGTGTATCTCGACGAGCGAATTGCCACTGCGGATAAACAAGTGCAACAGCAAGCGCGCGAAAATACACAAGCATTACGTTTGCAACAATTACGTGGGATTGGCCCCATTACCGCGACCGCCTTGATTGCAGCGATAGGCCAAGATGCGCATCACTTTAAACGCGGCAGAGACCTCGCCGCTTGGATAGGCTTAACACCGGGGCAGCACAGCAGCGGTGGTAAGGAGCGGTTACTGGGCATCAGCAAGCGGGGCGATACGTATCTGCGCACCTTACTCATTCATGGCGCACGTGCTGTAGTTAAAACGGCATTAGGCAAGACGGATAGGCTGAGTGTATGGATTCAAAGCCTGTGCAGTCGGCGTAACAAAAACATTGCCGCCGTTGCGTTAGCCAATAAAACGGCACGAATGGTGTGGGCATTACTCAGTCGCAATATGGATTATGACCCCGACTTTGGTTTAGCAAGGGGTGAAGTGGTTTGAAGCGTGTAGTAGAAAATGGGGTTTGTAGTGGCAATGTGTAACGAATAAAATCCAGTCCGATTGCGAAGCAAGAAGCAGTGATGGCCAAAAGGTTGAACCGGCGGCAGGCAAACCTGACGGGGTCCAAGTGCGAAAAGCACGTGAAGGCGATGAGGACCTGCCGCGCGAATAGCCCATCATGGCCCGGGTCATTAGGCCCAATGCGAAGGCCGGATATACGTGAGCAGTCGATCCGACAACCAGAACTGTGAAATGCTTGCAAGCTGGGAGGAGTCCATATACGACCCGGGGCGAAGTCGGCTCCGCCGTTCCCTCTCTCGTCGCGAGCCAAACGATAGAGCAGTTTGTCTCGCTCCTCACTCGGCCTTCGCTTTAACGGGAATTCAAAACCAGTTATCCCACCATTGTGGTATTGGGGTATAGGCCTGTAGACCAATCGGTATTTACTCTTTGATTAAATACGGTGGTGGGTATGTCGTAAATCGTTGGGCTGCGTGGATTGCCCGTGGAGCCGCGCCGTTCGGGAGGTGGTCGGCAAGGTTTTAAGACGCGGCTGTTTGAGCTGCGCGACGCTAGCGCGCAGCGAGTTTCCGCGTCGCCTTGCCGATTGCCGGACGGACGGGGTTTCGCGGCGATCGGGCGCGCTGGGGTTGCAAGGGGAGGAGCAAGACCTCCCCTTGCTCGTCAGGCGGGCGAAACCGCCGGTTTACCGCCTGCGTAGCAGGCATAACCATTGTTGGCGCTTATCATTTTTATTTGGTGAAGCAAAGAAAGTATCCCGTTTGCGCGGCGCAGCCGCTTAAAATATGGCTTTTGCAGGCGAGCCCGCTCCCACGAATCCAAATTTGATTTGGATCGTATGTTGTTGAAATGATTATCGGTGCTGGTTTATGGAGGCATACCCCTTGATGTATATTGTTCGGCCTAAGGCGGAAAACGATTATGGATTTTAGTCATTACCTATTGCTGCTCATTGGTGCAGTGCTGGTCAATAATGTGGTGCTGGTGCGTATTCTCGGCTTGTGCCCGTTTATGGGCGTTTCGAAAAAGCTCGAAGCGTCGATCGGCATGGGCTTGGCGACGGCGTTTGTGCTGACGCTGGCGTCGGGGACGTCGTGGATGATCGATCAGCTGTTGATCGCCTGGCATCTGGAATACCTGCGTACGCTGGCTTTCATCGTTGTCATCGCGGCGATCGTGCAGTTCACCGAAATGTTCATTCATAAATCCAGCCCGGTGCTGTATCAGGCACTGGGGATTTATTTGCCACTGATTACGACCAATTGTGCCGTGCTCGGCGTGCCGCTGATCAATTCCACCGCGCGGCATAATCTGCTCGAATCGCTGGTTTTCGGCTTTGGCTCGGCGCTCGGTTTTTCGCTGATTCTGATTCTGTTTGCTGCGATGCGCGAACGACTCGAAGGCGCTGATATTCCGCAGACGTTCAAAGGTACGCCGGCGGCGTTTATTACGGCAGGTTTGATGAGCCTGGCGTTTATGGGTTTTGCAGGATTGGTGAAATGAGTTTCTTGCTAGCACTGGCTGTAATGGCTGGTTTGGCGCTGCTACTGGGCGCAATTCTGGGTTTTGCCGCGATCAAATACAAAGTGGACGAAGACCCGCTGGTCGACAAAATTGACGCGATTTTGCCGCAAACGCAATGCGGCCAATGCGGCTATCCGGGCTGCAAGCCGTACGCAACGGCGATTGCCAATGAAGAAGTCGGCATCAATAAATGCCCGCCGGGTGGCGAAGACGGGATTCGCAAGCTGGCCGAACTGCTCGGCAAGGATTTTGTTCCATTTGACGACGGCGGTAGCGCTGCGCAAAAACCGCATTCGGTCGCGGTGATTCACGAGGAAATCTGTATCGGCTGTACCTTGTGCATTCAGGCTTGCCCGGTTGACGCCATCGTCGGTGCGGCCAAGCATCTGCACACGGTGATCGAATCCGAATGCACCGGCTGCGAGCTGTGCATTGCGCCTTGCCCGGTTGATTGCATCGACATGGTGCCGGTCGGCGAAAACGTCAATAACTGGAAATGGCGCTACCCCGTCATTCAATTGAAGAAGGTGGCCTGATGCTGGAAACCACCCGCGAAATTTTTCCGTTTCATGGCGGTGTGCATCCGCCTGAAATGAAACACCTGTCGAACCGTACGCCGATTATGGCCGGTCCTTTGCCGCAAAAGCTGCTTATTCCGCTGCAACAAAGCATCGGCAATCCGGCCAAAGCGATTGTTGCGGTTGGTGATCGTGTCCTGAAAGGGCAGACCATTGCGCTCGATGACGGCAATGTTTCGGTCGCCGTGCATGCGCCCACTTCGGGAACCATTGTCGCGATTGACGCACAGCAGATTGCGCATCCATCCGGCTTGACGCAATGGTGTATCACGCTCGAGAGCGATGGTCGTGACGAATGGATTGCGCGCGAAAAGTTTGACTGGCGTGCCGCGCAGGCTCGCGGTGACGGCAAAGCGATTCGCGATTATTTGCAGGATATGGGCGTCGTCGGTCTGGGCGGCGCGGTGTTCCCTTCGCATTTGAAACTGGCTGGCCGTGAAGCGCTGGAAACGCTGGTGATCAACGGCGCCGAATGCGAGCCGTATATCACTTGCGACGATCGCTTGATGCGCGAACGCGCGATTGAAATCGTTGCCGGGATTGCCATCGTTCGCCAGTTGCTGAACGCCAGAGAAGTGCTGATCGGCGTCGAAGACAACAAGCCCGAAGCCATCATCGCACTGCGCGAAGCTTTGCAAAACTGCGGTTTTGCCGCCGATGTGGTTGTCGTGCCGACCCTGTATCCGTCGGGCGGTGCCAAGCAGCTGATCAAATTGCTGACCGACAAGGAAGTCCCCAGTGGCGTGCGCTCGACCGATCTGGGTGTGCAATGCTTTAACGTCGCGACGATTTATTCGATTTACGCCGCGCTGGAGCTGGCCGAACCGGTCATTTCGCGCATCGTGACGCTGACTGGCAATGTCGCCAAAGCGGGCAATGTCGAAGCTCTGATCGGTACGCCGATTGACGAGCTGCTCAAATTCGCTGGCGCAGCAACGACGCCGCAATGCATTTACGGCGGCCCGATGATGGGCTTTAACTTGCCGTCGAATCACGTCGGGCTGACCAAGGCCGGCAACTGCGTGATCGTGATGGACGAACAGCATTTTCCCGAAAAACCGCGTGAAATGCCGTGTATTCGTTGCGGTGAGTGTGCCGTCGCTTGTCCGGCCGAGTTACAGCCGATGGACTTGTACTGGTTTGCGCGCAGCAAGAATTTCGGCAAGGCGCAGGAATGGAATCTGTTCGATTGTATCGAATGCGGCGCGTGCGCCTACGTTTGCCCGTCGAGTATCCAGCTCGTTGATTATTACCGATTTGCCAAATCGGAAATCTGGGATGCCGAACGGCAGAAAAAATCGGCCGATCTGGCGCGCGAACGTCACGAATTCAAACAGTTCCGCGAAGAGCGCGAGAAAGAAGAAAAAGCTGCGCGATTAGCGGCGCGAGCTGCGGGTCAATCAGTCCCGGCCAAAGCGGCAACAGAGGCCGCTACTGTGACGGATGTGTCGGGTGATGCCCAGGCGATTGCCGATGAAAAAGCGGCCAAAATCAAAGCGGCCATGGCGCGTGCTGCGGCGAAAAAAGCCGAGGAAGGTGGAGCAGCACCACCGCCGTCGCCCAATTCCGAAGCAAAAATCCCGAATTTTGTCAGCCCGGAAAAGGCCGCCAAAATTAAAGAGAGCATGGAAAAACGCGCCGCCGAAAAAGCCGAGCTTGAGGCAATGAGCCCCGAGCAGCGTGCGGCGCGTGACGCCGAACGTGCCGCCAAGATTGAGGCTGCCAAAGCTGCTGCAGCAGCCAAAAAAGCCGCCGCTGCAGATACTCCAGTGGAGAATATTGCTGCAGAGCAGGCTGGTCCTGTTGTGCAGGAGAATACCCCAGCGATTGATGAAGAGAAAGCAGCCAAAATTCGTGCCGCAATGGCAGCTGCGGCAGCCAGAAAAGCGGGCAGCGCTGAAGTTGCAGATACCCCTGCCGGGGATGTTGCTGCAGCGCAAGTTGAGAAAGAGCTTGCTGGTGATACCCCTGTAGAGACTAAGCAGGCAATTGATCCGGAAAAAGCTGCGAAAATTCGCGAAGCGATGGCGGCGGCAGCCGCAAAAAAAGCGGCAAATGCTTTGAAGAAGAAAGCCGCAGAAGACGAGGGTAAAGCATGATCCGTACATCGCCGTTTGTCGTAAAACCGACGCCATTGCAGGTGGTGATGCTCAAAGTCGCCGGTGCCTTGCTGCCCGGCATCGCCGCCTATGTTTATGTGTTTGGTGCCGGGATTTTGCTGCAATTGCTGCTGGCTACCGCGACTGCGCTGGCGTGTGAAGCGGCCTGTCTGAAGTTGCGCGATTACCCGGTCAAACCTTTTATCACCGACGGCTCGGCTATCGTCACCGCCTGGCTGCTGGCGCTCTCGCTGCCGCCTTTGTCTGCGTGGTGGATGGTTGTGTTGGCGACGCTGATTGCAATTGGTTTGGCCAAACATTTGTTCGGCGGGCTAGGGCAGAACCCGTTTAATCCGGCGATGATCGGCTTTGCGGTCATGATCGTGTCTTTTCCGGCGCAAATGAGCCGCTGGAACGCGCCGCTATCATTGCCACATGACGATCTGAACGTCTGGCAGCAGTTCGGGTATATCCTGACAGGCCAATTGCCACAAGGCCTATCGTTCGATACCCTGGCATCGGCAACGCCGCTTGACGCGGTGAAAACGGCTTTGATGCAATCTCATTCTATGAGCGAGATTTTTTCCGGTGCGATTTTTCAGGCTGGCTGGTTGCCCAGTGAAATGGGCTGGATTGCCGCAGCTTATTTGCTCGGCGGATTGTTTCTGTTGCAACAGCGCGTGATCCAGTGGCAGCTGCCGGTCTCGTTTCTGGCTGCGCTGGCTGGTTTTTCCGGCCTGTTTTATCTGGTTGATCCGGCGAATTACACCGACCCGCTGTTTCACCTGTTCAGCGGTGCGGCGATGCTGGGCGCTTTCTTTATCGCGACCGACCCGGTGACTGCGCCGACCACGCCGCGTGGCCGGCTGATTTATGGCGCGCTAATCGGTTTGCTGACCTGGCTGATCCGTACTTACGGCGGTTACCCCGATGGCGTCGCTTTCGCCGTGATCATCATGAATATTGCCACGCCCTTTATCGACCAGTACACGCAACCGGCCGTCTTCGGCCGCAAGGCCGAACAAAGCACTCGCCGCAAGACCGAACAAAATGTCAGTCGGAAAACGGCAGACCAGAAAGGGGCGAAGCCATGAAAACCATGGTGCAAAATGGCGTTCGTGGCGCCCTGACGCTGTTTGTTTTTGCGCTGGTGTTCACCGCGCTGATGGCCGGCACGTATGCGCTGACCAAAGAGATTGTCGCGAGCAATGAAAAGCGCGCCAAAATCGCACTGCTCGCGCAGGTCTTGCCCAAAGGCAGCTTTGATAACGATATTCTGGCCGATGCGATCACCCAGGACGCGGCAACGCTGAAACAACTCAATAGCGAGCCGGGCGCGCAGATCTTTCGCGCCAGAAAAAACGGGCAGGCGAACGCCGTGGTGATCGAAACCGTCGCACCTGATGGCTATTCAGGCAAAATCAAATTGCTGGTCGGCGTTGCCAAAGACGGTGCGGTACTTGGTGTACGTGTGGTCGCGCACAAGGAAACGCCGGGGCTGGGCGATTATATCGACGCGGCCAAGTCGGACTGGATTTTAGGCTTTGATGGCAAATCCTTGACCCAGCCTGAAGCGGATCGCTGGAAAGTTAAAAAAGACGGCGGCGCATTTGATTCGACCGCAGGGGCGACGATCAGCCCGCGCGCGCTCGTCAAGGCAGTCAAAAATACGCTGGAATTTGTCGCGGCGCAGCAGGGTGCGCTGTTTGGAGGTCAATGATGAACTGGTCTGAAGCCAAGGCAATTATTTACAACAGTATCTGGAAACAGAATCAGGGTGTGGTCGCGATTCTGGGGATGTGTCCGGTGCTGGTGATGTCGAACAATATCGTCAACGGCGTTTCGCTCGGTCTGGCCACCAGCGTTGTGATGCTGATTTCGGGCGCGGCGATTGCGGCGATCCGCGAGTTTGTTCCGAACGAACTGCGCGCACCAATTTTCATTCTGATTATTGCGGCGCTGGTGACGATGGTCGATTTGCTGATGAATTCCTACGTGCATGAGCTGTATCTGGTGCTGGGGATTTTTATTCCGCTGATTACGACCAACTGTATTGTACTGGCGCGCGCCGAAGCGTTTGCATCGAAAAACTCGGTCAGCCATTCGGCGCTTGATGGTTTTTTTATGGGACTGGGGCTGACGCTGGTACTGGCGATTCTGGGGGCCGGGCGCGAGCTGATCGGCAGCGGCACTTTATTCTCAAGTATCGATCTGGTTTTTGGCCCCGCAGCCAAATCGCTGATCATCCATGTCATCCCGGCCGAATATAACTACCAATTCCTGTTCGCCATCCTGCCACCCGGCGCGTTTATCGGGCTGGGTTTTCTGATTGCCGGCAAACAGGCGCTCGATCGGCGTGCGGAAGTCAGGGCTGCAGCTAGGCACGCAGCGCTAAATGCTGTGCCGGAGCTGGCACAGTAGGCCTGTATGAGGCAGGAAGATACAAACGGCACAAGAGTGCCGTTTTTTAAGTGCTGTGGGGTATAGGGCTGGAAATACAAAGGGGTTTAGCTTTCAAAGCTAAACCCCTTTGGGTATTCATGGTGCTCGGGACCGGAATCGAACCGGTACACCTTTCGGCGAGGGATTTTAAGTCCCTTGTGTCTACCTATTTCACCACCCGAGCATGGGTGCAAATTCTAGCAGCCTACTATCAGGCTTGCCAGTCTCTGCTACAAAAAAGCCCAGCAGTGCTGGGCTTTTATTTTGGAGGCGGAGGCCGGAATCGAACCGGCGTGAACGGATTTGCAATCCGCGGCATAACCATTTTGCTACCCCGCCTTAAGGGGTAAAGAAAGTATCAAAACTACTTTCTTTGAAAATTTGGAGCGGGATAAGAGGCTCGAACTCTCGACCTATACCTTGGCAAGGTATCGCTCTACCAACTGAGCTAATCCCGCATCGGTGTTGCGGCAATGTATGGAGCGGGATAAGAGGCTCGAACTCTCGACCTATACCTTGGCAAGGTATCGCTCTACCAACTGAGCTAATCCCGCATCATGTATTGCTGGCAATGTATGGAGCGGGATAAGAGGCTCGAACTCTCGACCTATACCTTGGCAAGGTATCGCTCTACCAACTGAGCTAATCCCGCATCGCAAACTGCCTGATGCTTGTGTACTACGCCAGTATTACTTGTTGGAGCGGGATAAGAGGCTCGAACTCTCGACCTATACCTTGGCAAGGTATCGCTCTACCAACTGAGCTAATCCCGCATCCGATCTGCATTTCAGAGTGATTTGCAGAGGAGCGCAATTATGGCCAAGCACAGGGGGAGTGTCAAGCTTTGTAAATGGACTTTTTCAATAAATCTTGATTTTATTCATCAAAATTACCTCGTCCGGGGCAGAGGCTAGTCGCGTTGGCGTGATAAGATACGCCCATGAATTTATGCGCCGGCCGATGGCTTGTGCCGGATGCTGCATTTTTACCGAGTTTGATCGAGGATAGCTTGATATGCCACGCGTTGTGACCCTTGCCCATTACTACACCGCTCCTGAAATCCAGCAAATGGCCGACAAGGTGGGCGATAGTCTGGAGTTGTCTCTGTTCGCACGCGATGCCGATGCCGATATTATCGTTTTTGCCGGCGTGCGTTTTATGGCTGAAACCGCCAAAATCCTGAATCCGCATGCCACGGTGATTTTGCCTGACGCCGGTTCGACCTGTTCGCTGGTGACGCAGACTGACGTCAGCGCGCTCAAGGCCTGGCGAGAAGCGCATCCCGATCACGTACACGTGTCGTACATCAACAGCTCGGCCGAACACAAGGCGCTGAGCGACTGGATCGTGACCAGCCGCAATGTCGACGACATCATTGCTCACTTGTACGCCGAGGGCAAACAAGTCATCTTCTCGCCCGACCGCAATATGGGCGCGTATCTGAATTTCCAGCATGGCTACGATATGCCACTGTGGTCGGCGGTGTGCGAGGTGCACGACAAATTCAACCAGAACGCGCTGGACGAAGCGTTTGCCGCCTGCACGACGGCCAAATACCTGATTGCGCATCCGGAAAGCCCATTACCGGTGCTCAAGCAGGCTGATTATGTTGGCTCGACCTCGGGCATGCTCAACTGGATCAAGTCATTCGACAAAGAGGCTGACGCAGCGATTTTCGTCGCAACTGAAGATGGCATTTTGTACAACATGCGCCAGGCACGCCCTGATCTGAATATCGAGCAGGCGCCAATTTACGCCGGGTGCCAGTGCAATTCCTGCCCGTATATGAAGATGAACACCATCGAGGCAGTAAAGCGCGCGCAAGCGGGGCAGGGTACGGTCATCGATTACCTGAGCGAGGCCGATATGGATGCGGCGCGTTTGCCGATTGAGCGGATGCTGGAGTTTTCGCAGCGTTACTATGCTTGATCTAAGTTCGCTGTATTAAACAAAAAGCCCGCAGAATTCGCGGGCTTTTTGTTGGGTATTGCTTTGTAGCTTAATTTAGCATTGATCTGTAGAGAGATACCCCTAATTGAGCGCGGCAAGCAATTTGCCGTGAATCCCACCAAAGCCGCCATTGCTCATCACCAGAATTTGATCGCCTGATTTGGCCTCAGTCACAATCGCGGCGATCAGCGTGTCCAGCTCGGTGAAACTTTGTGCTTTCGCTCCCAGTGGCGCGAGCGCTTCCGATGTGTCCCAGCCCAGATTGGCGCCATAGCAAAACACCCTATCAGCCTCGACCAGGCTGCCGGGCAACGCTTCTTTCATCGTACCCAGTTTCATCGTGTTTGAGCGTGGCTCGAGTACGGCCAGAATGCGCTGCGTGCCCACCTTCGCACGCAGGCCAGTCACGGTGGTGGCAATCGCGGTGGGGTGGTGGGCAAAATCATCGTACACGGTGATGCCGTTGACCACGCCTTTGATTTCCATTCGGCGTTTGACGTTTTCAAACCGGCTCAACGCTTCAATCGCCACTTGCGGCGTCACGCCCACATGGCGGGCAGCGGCAATCGCGGCGAGCGCGTTGTGCGCGTTGTGCTCGCCCATCAGGCTCCAAACGAGGCGGCTTTGTGGCTCGCCATTGAACAGCACATCAAAGCCGTCGGAATAGATCGTGCCCAGCGCCCAGCCGTCCTTACCTGCTTGGCTTGCGAAGTGCTCGACTTCAGACCAGCAGCCACGTTCCAGCACGCGGTGCAGGCTGTCTTCCTTGCCATTGACGATGACGCGGCCTTGACCGGGGACGGTGCGGATCAGATGGTGGAACTGCGTTTCAATCGCCGCCAGATCAGCAAAAATATCGGCGTGGTCAAATTCCAGATTGTTCAGAATCGCCGTGCGCGGACGGTAGTGAACAAATTTGCTGCGTTTGTCGAAAAACGCCGTGTCATATTCGTCGGCCTCGATAACGAAGAACGGCGATGTGCTCGCCGCATCCAGCCGAGGTTTGCCCGGCGCGCGTGCGGAAACGCCGAAGTTTTCCGGAATCCCGCCAACGAGAAAGCCGGGAGACAGACCTGCGTCTTCCAGAATCCACGCCAGCATCGATGTTGTCGTCGTTTTGCCGTGCGTTCCGGCTACGGCCAATACCCATTTATCGCGCAGCAAATGCTCGCCCAGCCACTGCGGGCCCGAGGTATACGGCAGGCCAGCGTTTAAAATCGCCTCCATCAGCGGCATACCCCGTTTGACGACATTGCCGATGACAAATAAATCGGGTTTGAGCGAGAGCTGTTCCTCGCCAAAGCCTTCGATCAGTTCAATCCCCAGATTTTCCAGTTGCGTCGACATTGGCGGGTAGACATTCGCATCGCAGCCCGTGACCTTGTGCCCGGCTTCGCGAGCCAACGCGGCGATGCCGCCCATGAAGGTGCCACAAATGCCCAAAATATGTATATGCATACCAAGCCTTATTGACCGAACGCTAGGCTCTGTTGACGTTTTGTTTGCGAATCCCGTTTGTGCTGATTTTGGCCTGAAACAAGGCACGGAGCACGCTACATAGTCATTCTATGTAAGAGCTTCGTAACGCAGTATCAGGCCAAAAACAGCCAAACCCTTCAGGGCTGGGCGCTTTTTTTGATGACTCTGCGTTATTGCCTGCTCACATAGAATGACTATGCCTCGCAGCCAATGCCTTGATTCATCCAAAAAATCGCTCCAGCGGGATCGTAAACAAAACGTCAACAGAGCCTGGGGCTCGGTAATCATTGATTTGAAATAAATAGTTGCGTCATTGTAACGAACTTGCTTGGCTAAGTCTGCGCTCACGCCTTACAATCGTCAGCCTAGGGTTTTGTTGATGCTGGGTTTTACAGACTCGCGTTTTGGATGTTTTTATTAGGTCATTGTTATGTCAACCGCAACCCCGGTGAATCCGGTAGAAATTGCCCGTATTGCGCTGAAACGGATTTCCGAGCGCGGCTTGCCGCCGACACCGGACAATTATTCGCAATTTTATAATGCCATCGTCACGATCAAATCGCCGGAAAGCAAAACCGCGTCTGAAATGCAGCTGGCGTGGCAGGTGTTGTACAAGCTTGATGATGCGGCTTACGACATGGGCGGTGTGGCCGATGGTTTACTGAGTCAGTTGTCCGGTTCGACATCGATGATGCAGGATAGTCTGGGCGATCTGCATGCCGTGCGTGAAGCGCATGCAGCGCAAAAGCTGGCTCCGGAAGAAACCCACGCCAGCTTGACCAATTTACTCAATGCCGTGATTAATACCACGCACGATGTGCATTCGACCGTGCTGGGTTCGCAATCCGAGCTGCAGACCATTCGTGATTCAATCCGGCATATCGAGGATGATTTGGCCTTTAACCGCAAAGTGCTCGAGCAGGACGCGCTGACGGGGGCACTGAATCGCCAGGGGCTTGATCATTTGCTGATGCGCGAAGTCAAACGGGCGCAGCGCGAGAAGCAGGGTTTGACTGCAGCCTTAATTAGCCTGGATGATTTCAAAACCATCAATGATCAGTTCAGCCATCAGGTTGGCGATCAGGTTTTGCTTCATCTGGTGACGCTGGCCAAGGCCGTTTTGCGCGAGTCGGATTTTCTGGTGCGCTATGGCACCGAGGAATTTCTGATTTTACTGGTCGACACCGAAGTGAAAGGCGCGGCCTATGTGATCGACCGCTTGCACCTGGTCACTGCGCGTACGCCCTATATGCTGGAAACCAAACGCATTGATTTGCGCTTTTCGACCGGCATTGCGCAACTGCGCGAAGACGAAAATGGCTTGGCGATGGTTTTGCGTGCCGATGAGGCGCTTTATCGCGCCAAAAACAGCGGCCGCAACAAAACCGAAATCACCGACTGAGGTCGGTCGCCCGCCATTTGCTCAAGTGGCGATCAGGCTTTGATAGCCGTTGCGAATGACGAGCGCGGCAAAATACAGGTAGAGCAAGGCTGATGCGATGTGGCAGCCTTGCTTGAAACGCGAGCCCAGCGTTTTGCCGCCATGATGGGCCGTGAACGTCAGAAAGAGTGTCCAGGCGATCCCGCCGAGAAAAAAACCACCAAGAAACTCGATTGTGCTGCGCCATGTTCCGTCGGTGGCTTGCGCAATCAAGGTGCCGCCGACTGCGGCAAACCACAGTAGCGAAGAGGGTGATGCCATCGCCAGTGTTGCGCCGCGAATAAACAGATGCCGACGCCTTGGCAATGGCGGGTGTTCACCTTCGCTGCGTGATGCGTCGAGCAAGGCTTCACGCGCCATTTTGAACGCCAGCCACAGCAGCAGGCTGCCACCGCCCAGCCAGGTCAGCCATTGTACCCAGACAAATTGCAGCAGAAAGCTCATTCCGGCCAGCGCCAGCAGCGCATAGAACAGATCGCCAAAGCATGAGCCAAAGCCCATCCACAATGCGGCTTTGCGACCATATTTCAGCGTCACATCAATCAGTGCGACGTTGACAATCCCGATGTCAAGGCACAGTGACAGCGAGAGCAAAAAACCAGTAAAGAAAATATCCATCCGACTCGCAAACCAAACGTCAGCAGCGCCTAGCTTAGCCGGGGGGGGGTTGGCTGCCTATTAGGGAAGGTCTTGATTATGGGTATGTCTATAAAGTTGTTTCCTGTATTGAGCTGCAGCTATATACCTTGTGCAGGTATTTAACTTTTCCAGAAAACCCGGGTGAACAGGATCAGCACCGAGAAAATTTCCAGTCGCCCCAGCAGCATCGCAAAGCTGCAGACCCAGGTTTGAAAGTCGCTTAGTCCGCCAAAATTGCTGGCCGGACCAACTTGCCCCAGCCCGGGGCCTGCGTTATTGATGCAGGCAATAATGGCCGAAAAGCTGCTCATGAAGTCCAGCCCGGAGAGCAGCAAGACAAAGGTCAGAATAACAATCGAGGCAAAGTAGATAAAAACAAAACCCATGACTGAGAACAACACGCTATTCGGGATGATTTGCCCGTTTACCCGCAGTGGATGAATGCCCTGCGGATGAAGCAGTACCGACATTTGGCGGCTGACTTCACGAACCTGGATGATGGTGCGGATCATCTTGATTCCGCCGCCGGTCGAGCCGGCGCAGGCAGTGATGCACGAGAGCAGCAGCATCGCCAATGGCACCAGAATCGGCCACTGGGCAAAATCGACGCTGGCAAAGCCGCAGTCGGTCGCCAGCGAAACCAGATTAAATGCAACATGGCGCAGAGCAGTAAGATAGTCCGGATAGGTTTGCTGCCAATATAAATAGCCCGCGCAGGCCAGCGTGCTGCCGACAATCAGCAGCAGCATGGCTTTGAATTCGCTGTCATTCAGATACGCCGACAATTTGCGTCCGGAAAGGGCAAAATAGTGCGTCGCAAAATTGGTCGCTGCCAGCAGCATGAACACGATCAGAATGCCTTCAACAACTGGGGAGTTGAAATACCCGACGCTGGCATCGTGTGTTGAAAATCCGCCCAGACACAGCGCGGCAAAAGCATGGCAAACGGCGTCCAGCCAGCTGATGCCGCCAACATACTTCAATAGCAAGGTGCAGAGTAGTGTCAGTCCGGCATAAATCAGCCACAGATTGCGCGCGGTTTCCCTAATTCGAGGTGTCAATTTGGCGTCTTTGATTGGCCCCGGTGTTTCAGCTTTGAATAGTTGCATACCCCCTACACCTAATAGTGGCAAAATGGCTACAGCCAAGACAATGATGCCCATACCCCCTAGCCAATTGAGCAGATGCCGCCAGAGATTGATTGATGGCGGTAAATGATCCAGCCCGGTAAATACTGTTGCGCCGGTCGTCGTCAGTGCGGAAATGGTTTCGAAATAAGCGTCGGTAAAGCTGGTTTGCGGGTTATAGAGCAGGAGTGGCACAGCGGCGACGGCCGGGAGCAGCCCCCAGACTCCGACGACCAGTACAAAGCCGTCACGCGAGCGCATTTCACGTTTAAAACGATGCGTGAATGCAATGGTCAGCAAACTGACGATCAGCAAACCCACCAGCGCATCAAGCAGCGGCCAGAAGCCGGCATCCTGATGCCACCAGCTCACGATAATTGGCACACTGAGCGAGAGCGAAAAAAGCAGTGATACCTTGGCCAGAATATTGAGCGTCGGTAGCAGGCGCTGTGGCAGTTTCATTTAAAAAAATCCAATCTTGACGGCAAACAGTTGTTCAATGGCGCGAATATGCCGCTTGTTATCCATAAAGACGATGACATGGTCTTCGTTACTAATCTCTGTGTCGTGGTGCGCCATCAGCACTTCGTCGCCACGAATGATCGCTGCGATATTGGCACCTTGCGGCAAGTTGATTTCTTCGATTTTTCTGCCGACGACGCGCGAGTTATTGCGGTCGCCATGCGCGATCAGCTCAATGGCCTCGGCTTCGCCGCGGCGCAGGCTGTGCACCGCCACAATGTCGCCTTGGCGTACATGTGCGAGCAGCGAGCCTATGGTGGCCTGCGCTGGCGAGATGGCAACGTCGATCTTGCCGCCTTGCAATAAGTCCACATAGCGTGAGCGGTTGATGATCGCGACGACCTTGCGTGCGCCCATTTGTTTGGCGAGCAGGGACGACATGATGTTGTCTTCGTCGTCCGAGGTCAGCGCCAGAAACAAATCACAACGGTCAATTTGCTCGTTTTCCAGCAGGTTTTCGTCGGTAGCCTCGCCGTGCAGAATCAGGCATTGCGGCAAATGTTCGGCCAGCCACTGGGCGCGTTCGCGGTTGATTTCGATGATTTTGATCTGGTAATCGTTTTGCAATGCATGCGCCAGCCGGTAACCCACATTGCCGCCGCCGCAAAGGGTGATCCGGTTGATCGTGCGCTCGGTGGCTCGCAATTGCTGCATCACAGCGCGAATGTCCTTGCTGGCCGCCAGAAAGAAAACCTCATCACCAGCTGACAGGACAATATGCCCATCGGGCGAAATACGTTGGTTGCGGCGATAAATCGAAACAATGCGACAATCGGTTTTAGCCAGATAGATTGGTAAAGTGGCCAGATCTTTGCCATCCATTGCCGCACCCGGTTCGACTCGAACGACGACCATTTTGGCCTGCCCTTCGGCAAAATCGAGTACCTGCAAAGCTTCTGGTGTTTCGATTAGCCGCTTGAGCAAATCGGTCACGATTTGTGCTGGCGTAATGATGTGATCGATGGCAAAGCAGTCAGGTCTGAATAACTCGGTGCGGGCGAGCAGATCATGGTCGCGGATCCGGCCTAGCCGGGTGGGAACATTGAACAGCGTTTGCGCCATTTTGCATGCGACCATATTGAGTTCGTCCGACGGCGTGACTGCCAGTAGCAGATCGGCGTCGGCTGCACCAGCATTGGCCAGAACCAATGGGTTGGCTGCATGCCCGACCAGTGTGCGCAGATCAAGTTTGTCGGCCAAGGGCTGCAGGTTGACTGGGTTTTCGTCGACGATGGTGACGTTATAGTTTTCACGCACCAGCTGTTCGGCTACTGAGGTGCCAACCCGGCCGGCGCCGAGGATCAGGATATTAGGCATAGAAGCTCCGGGGTGGCATGTGTCCACAATGTTGACGATTGCGGGTAACCCGATTCAATTTCATGATTAAAAGTAGCCGAAACAATGTAATAACGCCGACGCTGGATGGCGTCGGCGTTATTGAAAAGGACTATTTAGGCTTCTTCGAGATTGCGCACTTTGCGAGGCATCTGAATCCCCAATTGCTTCAGCTTGCGATACAAGTGGGTTCGTTCCAGGCCGATCCGCTCGGCAACCCGGCTCATATTGCCATTCGACAGCTCGATCTGGCGTTCCAGATAGAAGCGTTCGAACTGATCGCGCGCCTCACGCAGCGGCAGATCCAGATCGATCTGCGGCAGTGGCATGGCTTGCTGGATTTCAGTCGTGGCCAGTTGCGATTCGGGCGACAGTTGCGCCAGCAAACGGCTGACGGGCAGAATATCGATATCGCCGTCGCGTCCAGTTAAGGCCAGGCTTTTGACCACATTGGCCAATTGGTCGATATTGCCCGGCCAGTCTTGCTGGCTGAGCAATTGCAGCGCGGATTTTGAAAAACGGCGCACGCCCAGTTTGTTGGCTACAACCGATTGTGCCAGCAGGCTTTCGGCCAGCATCGGGATGTCTTCGGCATGATTGCGCAGGGCGGGGACGGGAACGATGATTTGCGTGAGTAAACGCAATAATTCCGGTTCAATCAGCTCTGTCAGTTGATCCAGTGGGCGAGTTGATGCCGTGACCAGCCGGATTTTATGTTTTTCCAGTTTCGGGATCAGATTGATCAGTCCGGTTTGTGCCTTGCGATCAAGCCAAGCAATGTCGCGAACGAAGATTGTACCGCCAGCGGCACGGTTGAGCATATCCTGCGGTGGCAGCGCCAGCTCTTCGTTGGAATTGGGCGAAACAAAACCGCCGCCGGCTTTGGTCAGATGGCGTGCGCAAGCTTCAAAACCGGAGCCTGGTTCACCGGTCAGGATAATGGGCAGGGACTGGCTTGCAACCTGGTCAAGTGCCTCGCGCAATGCATTAATCGCACTGCTATTGCCGAGGCTCTGCAGACCCTGCGTCGTCTTTACCGAAGTGGTCGGTTGTGCAAAGGCGCGCTTGACGGCTGCGAGCAGTTTTTGCAGACCAATCGGTTTTTCCAGAAAGTCCAGTGCACCGATGCGTGTCGCTTCAACAGCGGTATCGACTGTGGCGTGGCCGGACATCATTACGACGGGCATTGTCAGCTGTCCATTGCGCGACCATTCTTTAAGTAGCGTGACGCCATCAGTATCGGGCATCCAGATGTCGAGCAAGACCAATTTGGGTTCGGCCTGATTCCGGTATTTACGTGCGGCTTCGGCATTTTCAGCCAGTGCAACGCTATATCCTTCGTCCAGCAAGATTTCGGAGAGTAGTTCGCGAATGCCAACTTCATCGTCAACGATCAGAATTTCTTGATTAACCACTTGTTGTTTCCTCCCAGAGCGGCAACTCAATCCGAACAAAAGCGCCAGTGGCATTGCCCACCTGCACTCGCCCGTGATGTTCTTCAATAATTTTTTTCACAATGGCCAAACCCAAACCGGTTCCTTTGGCTTTCGATGTCACATAGGGTTCGAAAACGCGGGGTAACAGATCGGCGGGGAAGCCTTTGCCGCTGTCTTCAATATAAAGACGCGCCCATTTTTCGTCTTTTTCGACAATAAGGCAAATCTGTTTTTCATCGGCATCGGCAATCGCGTCCTGCGCATTTTGCAGCAGGTTGTGAATGACCTGGCGTAAATGTGTCGCATCGCCGTTAACGATCAAGGCATCATGCACTTTAAAATCGCGCATGATAGGCGAAGCTTCATAAAGCACCAAGACTTCTTTGACGAGCGCCAGCAAGTCCAGCGGTTTTTTCTTGCCGGAAGGCTTACGTGCGTAGTCGCGGAATGCATCGACCATTTGCTTGAGTGCGGCAACCTGTTTGATGATGGTTTGCGTGTTGCGGGTGAGAAATTCGGCTCCAGCCTGATCCAATTTGTCGACCAGTTTGATTTCCATCCGCTCGGCAGACAACTGAATCGGTGTCAGCGGATTTTTGATTTCATGCGCCAGACGACGTGCCACTTCACCCCAGGCTGCATCGCGTTGCGCCGAGAGTAATTCGGTAATATCGTCAAAAACCAGCACATAACCATGCAGGTCTTCGGCATCATCAATAATTTGCGTCAGGCGTGTTCCACGAACCAGTAGCACGCGTTTTTCCTCGGCCAGATCAATCTGGCGTTGCCAGACTTCTTCGTCAGACAAAAAACCGTGAATCGTATGTGCAGCAAAGGCAGTGAGTGCCGGGTAGCTTTCATTCCAGCGAGACAGGGGTTGACCCATGATCCGTTCTGGATCGAGCCCCAGAATGCGTAATGCGCTCTGGTTGGCAGATTGCAGCTGCCATTCTTCGTCGAATGACAGCACGCCAGCAGACAGTGAGCCCAGAATCGCTTCGACGTAGGCTTTGGCTTCGGCCTGTTCGGCCTGATTTTCTTCCAGCTTGTCCCGCGCATCGGCCAGCTGACGTGTCATGCGGTTGAACGAGTGAGTCAGAATACCAAGTTCGTCCCGACTGATAACCGGATGCTGTTGAGTAAAATCGCCCTGCGCAACGGCTCGCGTACCAGCCGCCAGCACGCTCAATGGCGCTGCGAGCTTGTCCGAAAGATAAATCGCCAGTGCCAAGGCGCCGAGCAGGGCAATGGTTAATGCAATCGTCAGCGTCAGGCTGTAAATGATTTTCAGCCCCTGCCGGGACTGGGCGAGCTGTTTGTAGTCGCTACGCACCTGTTCGACCAGCTCTGCATCCTGAGCTAGTTGAGTCGGAACCGGCTGGAGTAATTGCAATAATCGGGTACGATTGGAAAAATTGCCTTCGGGCATTGGGACGATGACTCGCATCATTAATCCCGATGGCGTTTTTTCTATCCCTTTGTAACTGCCGCGCACGGCTTCACGCACCAGATCGCGCCCTGGCAATTGAGGAATCAATGCGGCATTTTCATTGCCGATATTGGCATAGAGCTGGTTGTTGTCATCAAATAGCGTGATTTCCTGTACACCGGTTTGTTCGCGCAAATTGGATAGTCGCGGCAACATGCTGCTCGCACTGTTGTCATGAATGTCCCAAGCAATCACGCTGGCTTTGCGCTCCAGATCGGTGAGCTGAAATTCGATGGCGTTATGGCCGAGATTCAAGCCGCGATCAAGCGCATTATCAACACGAACGTCAAACCAGGCTTCGATCGAGCGGTTCAGAAATTGCACAGACAGGGTGTAAACCAGAGCGCCGGGCAGGACGGCAACCAGTGCGAACATCAAGACCATGCGCAAAGTCAGTCGTGAGCCAAAAACCTTGCGCTGTACGCGTTTGAGCAGCCGGGTCAGTCGTGTCCCTACCAGCAAGGCCATGCCGATCAGCAAGGCCACATTCAACCCGAGTACCAGACCATAGTGGTTTGAGAAGTGCGAAGTATTACCTGATGCTGTTGCGAGTAAGAACAGCAGCACAGTGGCCAGACAGCCTAAAACAAGAAGCCAGCGTTTCACTGCCCGACCTCCGTTTCGGTATTGCGATGCAACTGGATTTCGACCCAGCCCGATTCAAGTTGCCAGTTGGCATTACCCAAAGTGCTGACCTGATAGGTTTTGGGCAGTTGTGCACTATCGAGCCGCAAACGCAATTTGCCGGCAAATTCGTCTTCGGTGAGATCACTGCCGTCCATGACCGACCAGTTTTTGATATGCCCGAGTGCAATCAGGGCTTCGTCCAGAGAGGCGAAATGTCGCGTAATGCCGCCAGCGCTAATCCTAAATTGCTTGGTTAATGGCTGATATGACAGGCGCTGGGTTAGTTCGGCATTGGCGCCAAAGCCTTCGGCGAGCTGGCGATACCAGGCGTAAAAACGCGGTTTGGTCAGTTTGAACTCGTAGATAAACGGCAGGGTGAGTCCGTTGCGCAAAGCGTCTTCGAGCTCCGGGCTGAGGGTGATCGAATATCGGGCAGATACTTCGATGCGTGGCGGAATAATGTCGGCTTCGGCCTTGGTGTTTTTAATGGAGGCAGCCTGAGTTTGCACACTGAACAGCAGGGCGAGTATGGAGCCCAGCAGGCGCCAGTTGAGTCGTGGCATTAACGACTCAAATGCGCTTGCTAAAGAGTGCATAAAAGAAACCATCATGATCCGAATTCGGTAAGAGCTGACCATCAAAATGATCGGCCGGAATCTGCCGGCTATCCAGTGTTTCACGCTGTGCATCAGGATGACGCTGAGCAAAAGCGGCTGCTGATTGCTGATTTTCGGCAGGAAACACCGAGCACGTAGCGTACAGCAGTTTGCCACCGGGCGCTACGAGCGGCCAAAGTGCATCGAGCATTTTTTCCTGCTGGCGGGCAAACTCGGCAAAATCATCGGGGCGGCGCAGCCATTTAATGTCCGGGTGGCGCCGTGCCACGCCACTGGCCGAGCAGGGTACGTCGGCCAGAATCCGGTCAAACGGCTTGCCGTCCCACCAGCTTGCCGGCGTGCTGGCATCGGCAGCCAGAATGGTCGCCGAGAAATTAAGGCGTGCCAGATTGTCTTCAACGCGCTTGAGTCGGGTGGAGTCAGCGTCAAGCGCGCTGAGTTCAACGTCGGCCAGTTCAAGGATGTGACCGGTTTTACCGCCGGGGGCAGCGCAGGCGTCCAATACGCGTTGTCCATCCTGAACGTCGAGCAGGTAGGCTGCCGCTTGTGCGCCCCAGTCCTGCACCGAAACCCAGCCGTCGAAAAAATGAGGCAGCTCATCAACCGATTGGGCTTTTGCCAGCTGGATACTGAACTCGCCCAGGGCTCTTGCCGCGATGCCTTGTTCGGTGAGCAAAGCCAGATATTGCGTCGCGTCGCAGTGGCGGCGGTTGATGCGTAACGTCATCGGCGGGTGTTGATTATTGGCCTGCAAAATCTGTTGCCACTGTTTCGGGTAGGCGTTTTTCATTTCGCTCATCCACCATTTCGGATGGTTGAACTTGGCACGCTCATTTTTTTGTGCGGCGGCAACGAGTTCATCTTGCTGGCGCAAAAAGCTGCGCAGCACGGCATTGACCAGGCCTTTGCCCTTGCCTTGGCCGATTTTGGCCGCGACATTGACCGCGTGATCGACGACGGCGTGCGCACCTGCGCGGGTAAATTGCAATTGATACAGCGTTGTCAGCAACAGAACTTTCAACTCCTGCTCTTTCAGCGGCTTGCTCGCCAGAGCATTGAGCAAGGCTTCAAGCAGCCCCAGATGGCGCAATGTGCCGTAGGAAATATCCTGAATCGCGCCGCGTTGCTGTGGCGTCAAGCCGGGGTTTTGTCGCCATGTCGTACCCAGCGCTTCAGTCAGGTTTTGTCCGGCAAGTACCGAATAGACGGTTTCGCAGGCGAGGGTTTGCGTGAGTAGCATGGGAGATTCCGAAGTATTTAGTGGGGTATTGCTATGTGGCTTAGGCTCTTTGTGCTTAGGGGTGTATACCCTTGCCAAAAAACTCGCCTGTGTTGAGTTCGTTGCCGCTAAGAAAGGCCTGTGCGCCCAATCGTTTGCCGCCGGATTTTTGTAATTCGCTGATTTGCAATGCACCTTCGCCACAAGCGACGACAATCGCTTCTTTCTGAAGTGACAGAATTTCACCAGCCTGACCCTGACCGGCACAAGGGCTGGCTTGCCAGATTTTCAGCGGCTGACCTTGCCAGCTGGTTTGTGCACTAGGAAAGGGGTTGAATGCACGAATCATCCGATCCAATTGAGTTGCACTCTGCGTCCAGTCGATTTGCGCTTCTTCTTTTTTCAACTTTTCGGCGTAATTCACGCCGACAGTGGGTTGAATTTGGCGCGTTGCTTGCAGTGCAGGCAAATCAGCCAGTGCAGCAACGATGGCCGCTGCGCCTTGCGTGGCCAGTTTGTCGTGCAAGGTCTGGGCATTGTCGCCGGGTAGTATCGATGTGCGATGAATGCTGAGCATGTCTCCGGTATCAAGACCCGCGTCCATCTGCATGATGGTAATGCCGGTTTCGGTGTCGCCCGCCAGAATCGCGCGCTGAATCGGCGCGGCACCGCGCCAGCGCGGCAGCAGCGAGGCATGAATGTTCAGGCAGCCAAATCGAGGCAGATCAAGTACTGCCTGAGGGAGTATGATTCCGTAGGCGGCAACAACCATGACGTCTGCGTCAATACCCAGTAGTGGTTCCTGTTGTTCTGCACTACGCAGTTTTTCTGGCTGGTAAACGGGAATCTGATGGTTTAACGCGACTTCCTTGACGGATGATGCAGTTAACTTCATTCCGCGGCCACTGGGTCGGTCGGGCTGGGTCAGAACAAGAGCAATGTCATGTCCGGCAGCAATCAGTGCTTCGAGTGCGCTGGCGGCAAAATCGGGTGTGCCGGCAAAAATAATTTTCATGGCGTACGAGGTGTGCAGAGTGAGGTTGGGTGAAGCTATCGCGCGAAAGGGCGTCGCAGCTTAATTAATAAACCCAAGGTTTCACGCTGCTTTGCGCCTTGCGTGACGAGGGGGCCTTGGGTTACCGCTATTGTTTAGTTACTTACATCGCTTTGCGTTTTTTGAGCTTTTGCATGATGCGGTTTAATTTCAGCCGGGATAGTTTTTCGACAAAAACTTTGCCATTCAGATGATCGATTTCATGCTGGATGCAGATCGCGAGCAGGCCGCCGGTATCGATTTCAAACGGTTTGCCGTCACGATCAAGTGCTTTAACCTTGATGTGCTCGGCGCGATCAACTTCTTCATAAATACCGGGAACCGACAGGCAGCCTTCTTCATAAGTGGTGATGCCATCCATTGCGATGATTTCCGGATTAATCAGAACCAGCAAATCATCTTTGCTTTCGGAAATATCAATGACGACCAATCGTTTGTGAAAGTCGACCTGAGTGGCGGCCAAGCCAATACCGGGTGCCGCGTACATGGTTTCGGCCATATCGTTGATTTGGCGTTGTAAAGCCGCATCAAATTCAGTGATGGGTTGCGCGACTGTGTGCAAACGCTCGTCGGGGTAGTGCAGAATATTGAGAATTGCCATATTTGCTTGCTAGACCAAAAGTTTGTGATGCAGAATGGGTTAATAATATTGCTTAAGCTTAATTCATCATATAGAAATTTGAATAGAACGGTTGATTCGTTCGATCTATCCAAATTCAAAATTTGCTTGCTGGCGCTACAACAATTGCGGCGGGAACTGGGCTCACACTATGCGTAAATCAATTATATCCTTTCTTTTGCTCGCCGGTTTTGTGTCCGGTTCCGTCGTTGCCGATGAGCTCAAACTTGCTGACAATGCGCCAGACAGTTATGTCGTCGTCAAGGGGGATACGCTTTGGGATATTTCGGGCAAATTTTTGAAGCAACCGTGGCGCTGGCCGGAAATTTGGCGCTTAAATAAGGCTGAAATCAAAAACCCGCACTGGATTTACCCGGGTGACGTCATTGTACTGGGTAGTTGTGATGGCAAACCATGTTTGCGACTGCTCAAGAACACAAAAGCTGACGGACGTAATGGCTCCGGCAAATTAAGCCCCCGCGTTCGCGTTTCTCCGCTGGAGGGAGATGCAACACCAAGTATTGCACTCTCTTCGATTGAGCCGTTTTTGTATAAACCGTTGATTATGGATATGGCGACCTTCAAGGCAGCTCCGCGCATTGCCGCGGGTCCTGATGATCGGGTCATGTATACAGCAGGTGATCAGATTTATGCTGTGGGTTTGCCTGAAGCCGAGTCCGGAGATACTTTCCAGGTTTTCCGTCAAGGCAAGGAAATAATGGATCCGGATAATCCCAAACAATTTTTGGGGATGGAAGTCAATTATTTGGGTGATGTGCGCGTACATCGTTCGGGCGATGTGGTCACACTGAAAGTGGTTTCTGCTTTCCGGGAAATTCAAATCGGTGATCGCATGGTAAAAACGCCGGAAAGGAATTTCCTCAATTATGCACCGCACCTGCCGGTGGAAACGATTACCGGCAAAGTGGCGTCAACCTATGCAGGTGTTGTGGATGTCGGTTCGCTAATGACCTTGGTGATCAACAAAGGGGCACTGGACGGTGTTGATGTCGGAACGGTCTTCTTTGGTTATAAAGCACCACGTTCGATTGCCAAAGAAGACAAGTCTGAACCGGACCGGATTACGCCACCAATCAAGAGTGCCAATCTGTTTGTGTACCGCGTATTTCCGAATCTGTCCTATGCCTTGGTGCTAGATAGTACTATGCCAGTTAATGTCGGTGATGCCGCAATTGCAGAGGCGGCAACGCCTGCGGAGTAGGGTGTGCACGATGAATTGATCGCTTGGCTGCGCCTGAGTCTGGTTCAAGGCTTGGGCGCTCGCGGGCAAATTCAACTACTACGGGCTCTGGGTGAGCCCGTAGTTATTTTAGGTTGCAAGCAAGATATTCTTGCGCAATATGTGCCGATGAAGGTGGCCGGGGCAATCTGTGCAGCTGCAAATGCAGGTATTACACCGCAGATCGAAGCTACGCTTAACTGGCTTGAACAACCCAATCACTATATTTTGACGCTGGCTGATGAGCGTTACCCCAAGAAGCTGCTAGAGCTGCCAGACCCTCCAGTTGTTTTGTATGCCAAAGGCGATTTGAGCTGGCTTGATCGCCCTGCTATTGCGATTGTCGGCAGTCGTAATGCAAGCCCGCAAGGTATTCAGAATGCCCAGTCTTTTGCAAAACACCTGTCTTTGCAGGGCGTCACTATCGTCAGCGGACTGGCCAGCGGAATTGATGCCGCAGCACATCGCGGCGGTCTGGATGGACAAGGTTCCAGTATTGCTGTTGTGGGGACTGGGCTGGATCGTGTCTATCCGGCGAGCAATCGGGATCTGGCGCATCAATTGGCCGATCAGGGTTTGATTTTGTCCGAGTTTGCCATCGGTTCGCCACCCAAGGCCGAACATTTTCCTTTGCGTAACCGCTTGATTGCAGCACTGGGTCTGGGTTGTCTGGTTGTGGAGGCTGCAATGGGAAGCGGTTCACTAATTACCGCTCGTCAGTCGCTTGAGCTGGGGCGTGAAGTGTTTGCTATTCCCGGCTCAATTCACTCCTCCCTTGCCAAAGGCTGTCACCATTTGATTAAAAATGGCGCAAAACTGGTCGAATCCGGTATCGATATTTTTGAGGAGCTTGCTGCTCCGCTTTCCTTGTTTGATTTGCCCGAAGGGGCCGCTGCATTAAGCAAAAAGAGTCCCGGAAAGCCCGGAGATGAAGACCCGATTTTAAGCAAAATCGGTTGGGAGCCGATTGATTTTGATTCGTTGATTGAGCTTACTGGCTTGACTAGCGAGGCGCTGTGCGCGATTCTGTTGGGTTTGGAATTAGAAGGACAGCTTTCCTGCCTGCCTGGTAATCGTTATCAAAGGCTCGCAGGTGCTGGATAAACCCGATTATGCTTGAAGTACTGGCTTATCTGTTTGAACAATTTTATAACGCGGACGGCTTGCCCGATGTGTCGCAGCTGGCCAAAAAATTGTCTCTGGCTGGTTTTGAAGGTGAAGATATTCACGATGCGCTAGCATGGCTGGGTGAACTCAAACAAATTGATGTAGCACCCTATCGCGCACTTGATGATTTAAAAACAGAACTGCGCAGTTTGCAGCCAATCGAATTGGCTCGTTTTAGTGATGAAGCCGCCGAATTTATTTTTTCACTCGATGCAACTCGCATCCTGAGCCCAGGCGAGCGCGAACTGGTGTTAGATCGCGTCTGGCGCGAGCCGGAGGGAGAAGTCAGTTGCGAGCGTATCAAACTGATTGTGTTAATGGTGATTTGGCAAAAGCGTGATGGATTGTCTAATCTCCTGATCGAAGACCTGCTCTTTGGCCGTGATGGCGCTGCATTGCACTAATGCCGCGTGCGCTTGAAGAATACTCAAACCTATTGAATTCATACTGAACGGGGAACCATGCCCGCAAATCTCTTAATCGTAGAGTCGCCGTCAAAAGCGAAAACACTGCAAAAATACTTGGGCAAAGATTTCCAGATCTTGGCCTCTTATGGTCACGTGCGCGGTTTAGTGCGCAAAAGCGGTTCGGTTGATCCCGAACATGACTTCAAAATGAAGTACCAAGTCATCGACAAAAATAAAAAACATGTCGATGCCATTTGTGAAGCAGTCGAGAAGGCCGATAACGTCTACCTCGCATCCGATCCGGACCGTGAAGGTGAAGCGATTTCCTGGCATATTCTGGAAATTTTGAAAGCGAAAAAACTGCTTAAGCCTGAAAAACAGTTCAAGCGGGTTGTGTTTCACGAAATTACCGAATCGGCCGTTCTGAATGCAGTAGCGAACCCGCGCGATCTGGATTTCAATCTGGTCAATGCCCAACAAGCACGCAGCGCGCTCGATTATCTGGTTGGCTTTAATCTATCACCGCTGCTGTGGCGCAAAGTCCGCACCGGTCTGTCGGCTGGTCGCGTACAAAGTCCGGCTTTGCGTCTGATTTGTGAGCGAGAGATTGAAATTCGTGCGTTTAACGCGCAGGAGTATTGGACGATTCATCTCGATACCAAAAAAGGCCGCAGTAAAGTGGCTGCCAAGTTGACGACTTGGCAGGGCAAGAAACTCGATCAGTTTGATATTCCGAACGAAGCTGAACAAACGACCATTCTGAGTGGTCTGGCCGGCAAAGAAGCCGTCGTTCATGCGGTAGAAAAGAAAAAGAAATCGCGCAGCCCGGCTGCACCATTTACGACTTCAACGCTGCAACAAGAATCGGTGCGCAAACTTGGTTTTACCACTGATAGAGCGATGCGTACCGCGCAATCGCTGTACGAAGGTGTCAATCTTGGTGGCGAAACGGTTGGTTTGATCACGTATATGCGTACTGACTCGGTCGCCTTGTCGAATGATGCGCTGGCCGAAATTCGCGAGTATATTTCGAGCAACTTCGACAAAGACTATCTGCCAAACGCGCCAATTACCTACAAAAACAAAGCCAAAAATGCACAGGAAGCGCACGAGGCGATCCGGCCAACGTCGATCCTGCGCACGCCAGAATCGGTCAAAACCTTTTTGTCGCCAGAGCAATTCAAACTCTATCAAATGATCTGGAAGCGCACTTTATCGTGCCAGATGACCCCGGCCAAGTTTGATACCGTTGCCGTTGATATTGCCGTTGGCAGCCCGGAAAATCTGTTCCGTGCTACGGGTCAGACTCTGGTTTTCCCCGGCTTTATCGCCGTGTATCAGGAGGACGCCGACGACGTTGAAGACGATGAAGACGAAGCACGTCTGCCAGTCTTGAACGAAGGTGACGCGCTGCCGGTTGAAAAAATCTTTGGCGAACAGCACTTCACACAACCGCCACCGCGCTTTACCGAGGCGAGCTTGGTGAAATCGCTTGAAGAGTTCGGTATTGGCCGTCCATCAACGTATGCGTCGATTATTTACACGCTGAAAGATCGTGAATACGTCATTCTGGACAAAAAACGTTTTACGCCGACCGATACCGGCGAAGTGGTGAATAAATTCCTCACCGAGCATTTCACGCAATACGTTGATTACAATTTCACCGCCAAGCTTGAAGACAAGCTCGATGAAATTTCGACCGGTTCGCGCGAATGGGTGCCAGTGCTCGACGAATTCTGGAAAAAATTCCACAAGCAAGTCGAGGATAAGCAAGCCTTGTCACGCGCCGAAGTGACACACGAGGCGATGGACGAAGTTTGTCCGAAATGTGGCAAGCACAATCTGTCGATCCGTCTGGGGCGTCGTGGCCGTTTTATTAGTTGTAGTTCATACCCGGAATGCGATTACACGCGTAATATTGGCGACGATCCAAATGCTGCGCCGCTTGAGCCTGAAGTCGTTCCTGATCGAACCTGCCCGAAATGCGAATCACCATTGCATATCAAAGTCGGACGTTATGGCAAGTTTATCGGTTGCTCCAACTATCCGAAGTGCAAGCACATTGAACCGCTGGAAAAACCAAAAGACACCGGCATTGAATGTCCTGAATGTCACAAGGGTAGCCTGATTGAGCGCAAGAGCCGGTATGGCAAGATGTTCTACTCATGCAATACCTACCCGGATTGCAAGTATGCGACGTGGAATCCGCCGATAGCTGAAGCTTGCCCGCAATGTAAATGGCCGATTATGACGGTCAAGGTCACCAAGCGCCGTGGAACGGAAAAAGTCTGTCCGCAAAAAGAATGCGGTTATAGTGAAGTGCTGATACCGCCTGCTCCGAAAGAGTAAGGTTTGCAGCTTGAGCGATTGAAACGGGAATTCGACAGAATTCCCGTTTTTACTTGCACTGTTTTTGTCTGACATTTTAATGTCTTGAGGTTGTCCTTTGTTGTCTGAATTTTTTGCCAATTCGATCTCCCTGAGTGAGCTGCAGATGTCCGAGCAGCAGGCACTGGCGACTTATCACACTTATTTCAACGCGTTTGACAGTGTGGTGAGTATTCTGGCGCAAAGCGACGAACCCGATTGTTTGTCTGAAATGCTGCGCGTGCTTGGCCAGGCGTCGCGCAGCAGCATGACCGCCTTGTATCTCAATGACAAACAAGGCCGGAATGCCAAGCTGGTGGCTAGCTGGCGCGATACCGATTGCAAGTTGCCTCAACATACCCTGGGTGTGTTTGATTCTGTAGACTATGACCAATATGCGCTGCTGGCCGATACCCTTGCTGTTGGTATGTTGCTCAATAAGTCATTGCTTGAATTACCACTGGCCGAGCAGATGTGGCTGGCCCAAGTTGGCATCCGCCAGCTCTTGTGTGTTCCCTTGCTGCAACGTGGTGAATTATTCGGATTTTTGGCCTTTTTTAACGATAATGAGCGCCACTCACGCGATCCGCTTGAATTGCAATTGCTGGCGATGTTGTCCAATCACATCGCGCAGGCGCTCTGTAAAGTCAAGCTGGAGTCCGAAGCTTTGACCAATCAGCAGCGTTTGCGCGCGCTGGTTGGCGTGACACAGGACATGATGTTCGAGCTCGATGCGCAAGGCGTGATCCGGCACGTCTGGTCGGCTCATCCGGCATTACCCGATCCTGATTCTTTACGCGACCGACCGATGGCTGCCGTGTTGCCTTATGAGCTGGCGCATGAGCTGATTCGTTGTTTGCCTCAAGCCCAGAGCGGGCAAGCCAGCCAGCAATTTAATTGCATACTGGCTGAACACAATGTCAGCCTGCTGGTTCGATTGCAGCCGCTGGAACAGGGAGATCAGCGCAGCGTGGTCGTGTTGCTGCAAGATGTTTCGGCGCTGATGCACGATGCGGCGCGTAAAAAAACCATGCTCGAAACACTCAATCTGCTTGAAGAGGCCATTGTCGATTTACAGCCTGACGGTGTACTGACCGAAGTGAGCAATGCCTGGGGGAATATCCGCGCGATTGATGCGCGCGAACTCGGCGGAGAGCTGGGACGCAGGCTGCAGAGCTGGGTTCATCCAGACGATCTGGCGACGCTGGATAAACTGATTGCGGCGCAAATCCATTCCCGGGCGGCGAGCAGTGCCCGCTTTCGTTTGTTGCGTGCTGACGGCGAGTTCGTCTGGGTCGAGTTGCGGCTGATTACGCATTTTTCCCCTGATCAAAAAGCATCGGCTTTGCGCGGGGTGTTGCGTGACGTCACCACCGCGCATCTTAACGAGCAACATATTACCCAGATGGCGCTATATGATCATCTGACCAAATTGCCGAACCGTTTGATGCTTGATGCCGAAGTTCATCGTGCGCTGGAAAATGCGGCGCGTGAGCATCGAAAAGTGGGGCTGGGTTTTATCGATCTGGATCATTTCAAGCAAATTAACGACGCTTTCGGGCATAAAACGGGTGATGATTTGCTGGTGCAACTGGCCAAGCGGCTCAATGAATCGCTGCCGGGAAATGCTTTGCTGGCACGCTGGGGAGGCGACGAATTTGTCGTGCTGATCCCCGATCTGGCTGATCAGAAAGAGCTGGCGCTGATTGCCGAACAACTACGGCTGGCGGCGCGCGAAAGCATGGTGGTCAATGGCATGGAAACCCAGCCGACGATTTCGCTGGGTTTTGCTGTTTACCCTGATAATGCCGAAAGCGGTGATGAATTGCTCTCCGCTGCCGATCACACGATGTACCACGCCAAAAATGCCGGGCGCAACAGCATTTGTTTTTACAGCGATATCGTTCATCTGAAAGCATTGGGGCGCGAGCATGTAGCGATTCAGTCGCGACTTTCCAGTGCGATCCGTTACGGTGGACTGCAGGTGTTTTACCAGCCTATCGTCAACGCTCGGACTGGCGAGATTCTGGCCGTTGAGGCCTTGGCACGCTGGATGGACGACAAGAGCGGCTGGATCAGCCCCGAGCTCTTCATTCCGATGGCCGAAAAAGTCGGCCTGATTCAGGAGTTGTCCGAGCAAATCATGCTGCAGGCCTTTGCCAAATTGCGCGAGTGGCGTGATGCCGGGCTGACCCAGAAGCTGATGATCAATGTGTCACGCAGCCAGCTGTATTTGCCGACGTTTGTCTCATCGCTGGTCGAGCGGCTGACTCAATTCAAACTACGCCCGAACGATATCATTGTTGAAGTGACCGAGAGCGTGGCGCTGACCGATTATGCGCGGCAGATGCGGCATTTACGGCAACTGAGCGATGCTGGTTTTGTGCTGGCAATTGATGATTTTGGTACTGGTTATTCATCGCTGTCGCAGTTGCACGAAATGCCGGCGCAAATGCTGAAAGTGGATGTTTCATTTGCTCAACGACTGCATACCGAGGAAGGGCGACGCGTGATGCAGGCGATTGTGCAAATGGCGCAAGGGTTGCGGCTCGATCTGGTTGTCGAGGGCGTCGAAACAGTGGAAACCTTGCGCTTCTTGCAGGGACTCGGTGTGAACCAGATGCAGGGCTTTTACTTCAGCCAGCCGGTGCCATCGGGTGTGGCCGAGCTATGGATGCGGCTGGGCTTGCAGCTGAAGCTGTAGGGTGGGTATGTCGATGTAGGCTAGGCCTGGCAATGCCTGTCGAGTAATACCCATGCCAGAATCTGATTGCCTCGCATCTCATTGATGCATTGGTGTCAGAATCTGCCGTAGAAACTGTTTGGCTCGATCCGTTTGCGGCTTGGTGAAGAATGATTCTGGCGTTGTGTCTTCCAGAATTTCACCATTTTCCAGAAACAGCACACGGTCGGCGACTTCACGTGCGAAGCCCATTTCATGCGTGACGACCATCATCGTCATTCCGGATTCAGCCAGTTTTTTCATCACGTCCAGTACTTCACCGATCATTTCCGGATCAAGCGCACTGGTCGGTTCGTCAAACAGCATCACGCGTGGGCTCATCGCCAGACCACGCGCAATCGCGACGCGCTGTTGCTGACCGCCGGACAGATTGCTCGGATAGGCGTCTTTTTTGTGTGCAAGGCCGACACGGTCAAGTAGCTCAAGCGCGCGTTGATTGGCTTCGTCGGGCGATTGTTTTTTGACCTGAATCGGTGCCAGCGTGATGTTCTCAAGCACTGATAAATGCGGATACAGATTGAAGTGCTGGAAGACAAAACCGACGTCTTCGCGCAATTGGTTGATATCGGTTTTGGGGCTGTTGGCCTGAATGCCGCCGACCCAGATTTCGCCGTCGTTGATCGCTTCGAGCTGATTGATGGTGCGAATCAGCGTTGATTTTCCCGAGCCGGAAGGCCCACACAGAACCACCACTTCACCCTGCTTGACTTCAAGGTTGAGGTTTTTGAGTACGTGGTGCTGAGGACCATACCATTTATTGACTTGGCTAAAGCGGATCATGGCAGTGTTTGTAGTCATTAATCAGACCTTTCATTTTGCAGTGTGCGACCTACTTAGCCTAGCGGGGAAAACCCTAGCTTTGCAAGGTGTTCGATAGCGCAACGTATTGCGCGACGCTGACATTTTCAGGTCGCATACTGGGCTCAATCCCGACTGCCGCCAATGCTTCGTCATTCGCAATGCCTTTCAGATTATTGCGGATGGTTTTTCGGCGCTGGGCAAAGGCGGTTTGCACTAGGTTACGCAAATGTTCTTCGTCTTTGGCCGGATGTGGTAACACATCATAGGGCACCATGCGCACCACGGCCGAATCGACTTTTGGAGGCGGATCAAAGCTTTCTGGCGGTACGTCGAGAATGTGGTCCATCAGATAGCGATACTGCAGCATGATGGACAGGCGGCCATAGTCGGTCGTGCCCGGCTCGGCGACCATCCGATCGACGACTTCTTTCTGCAGCATAAAGTGCATGTCATAAATCACGTCGCCAAAGCTCGCCAGATGAAACAGCAAGGGCGTCGAAATATTGTAGGGCAGGTTGCCAACGAGTTTGATGCGGCCACTGGGTGCAATTTGCCGCGCCAAGGCGCCAAAGTCGAACATTAGCGCGTCGCAATTGTGAATCACCAGTTGCTCGGGGGTGTAGCGTTGTGACAGATGCGCGACGATATCACGGTCGATTTCGACGACGTGCAGCGTCGGCACACGCGCCATCAGCGGGATAGTCAGCGCGGCCAGGCCAGGCCCGATTTCGACGATTGCGTCTTCTTTATGCGGGTCGACGGCGTTGATAATGCTGGCGATGACGCCTTGGTCTTGCAAAAAATTTTGCCCGAAGCGTTTGCGTGGGATGTGTGCCATGTGATCCTAGTACGACTAATTAATGGTTTGCTGCGAGTTGGGCTGCTAGCCGGGTCGCGGCAATCAGGCTGCCAATTTCAGCTTTGCCCGTACCCGCCAGATCAAGTGCGGTGCCATGATCGACCGAGGTACGGATAATCGGCAGGCCGAGTGTGATATTGATGCCGGCGCCAAACGTTGCAAATTTGAGTACCGGCAAGCCTTGATCATGGTACATCGCCAGCACCGCATCGCCTTGCGCCAGAATCAGCGGATTAAACAGCGTATCGGCGGGCAGCGGGCCAATCAGCGTCATTCCCTCAGCACGCAATGTGTCGAGTACCGGGATGATGACGTCGATTTCTTCGCGTCCCATATGACCCGATTCGCCCGCGTGCGGATTGAGTCCAGCAACGATAATGCGAGGCTGAGCCAGACCAAACTTGTTTTGCAAATCCTGATGCAGGATACGTAACGTGCAGGTCAGTGATTCAACGCTCAGCGCAGCCGGAACATCCTTGAGCGGCAAATGCGTCGTTGCCAGCGCAACGCGCATGTGTTGTTGTTCGCCATACTCGCCCGCCAACATCATTACGACTTGAGGGGTATGAGTCTGCTCGGCAAGATATTCGGTATGTCCGGAGAAATACGCCCCACTAGTACCGTCGTTAATCACACCTTTGTGAATCGGTGCGGTGACCATGCCGACAAACTCACCTGCGACACAACCAGCCAGCGCACGATCAAGCAGATCGAGTACATAACGGGCATTGGCCGGGTTGAGCTGTCCTGCCGCACAAGGCGAGTTGAGCGGTAAATGCAGGATTGAAACCGGCTGAACTTGATCCAGCCGGTAATCGGGCCAATGGGCAATCTGCGCCGGATCAATGCCGATTTGTGTCGCTCGCTCCAGCAGCATCGCTTTATCGGCCAGAATGACAATCGGGTGGGGTATATCGCCCAAGGCCATTCTGATCGTTATTTCCGGGCCAATACCTGCTGGTTCTCCAGTGGTAATGACCAGCGGACGAACTGCTGTGGACATTACTCGTCCTTCAGGCGGATCACGACACGTGAACGATCACGCAACTGGCGCAACCAGTCTTCGTATTGCTCTTCGGCCTTGCGTTGTGCCAGCTCTTTGCGGATTTTGAAGCGTGCTTGTTCCTGAGTGACGTCCTGATCACGGCGTTCAAGTACCTGGATCAGGTGAAAACCAAATGGTGATTGCACGGGTTGGCTGATTTCATTGGGTGCGAGTGCATTCATTGCCTCTTCAAAGGCGGGTACGGTTTCACCCGGATTGAGCCAGCCCAGATCACCGCCTTTTGCGGCACTGATATCGTCCGAGTAGGATTTGGCCAAGGCAGCAAAATCCTGTCCGGCTTGAATCCGTTCGCGCATTTGCTGGAGTTTCTGGCGCGCGTCGGTCGTTGAGGTGACTTCATTGCTGCGGATCAGGATATGACGGGCGTGCGTTTGCTTGACGATAACGCGTTCTTCCTGACTGCGTTTATCCAGCAATTTGAACAAATGAAATGCAATCGGCGTACGAACGATGTCGGTGTATTCGCCCGGCTGCAATTTATCGAGCAAGGTGGTGAACGCGGTCGGCAATGAGCCGGCCGGACGCCAGCCTACGACACCGCCCTTGGTGGCATTGCCATCGTTTGAATAGCTGGCAGCGACGGTAGCGAATGATTTGCCTTCAGCCAGTTCCTGTCGCGCGGCCTGAATGCGGGCGCGTTTGGCCTGGATTTGTTCGGGGCTGGCATTTTCAGGAATATTGACCTGAATTTGCGCCAACTCGTATTCCATTTTGGCTTTGCCCGCTGTGGTTTGCAGGTAGCTGTCGATTTCTGATTCGGTGACGACCACTTTGCTGTCGATCTCTCGTTCTTTCAAACGAGCCAGCAGCATTTCCTGCCGGATTTCTTCGCGAAATTGCCGCCAGCTGATGCCGGAGCTTTCCAGTTTTTGACGGAACTCGGGAAGCGACATTTTATTTTGCTCGGCCAAGCGATTAATACCCATTTCCAGCTGGCGGTCATCAACGCGTAGCCCGGATTTTTCAGCATATTGCAGCTGTACCTGGTCCATCACCATCCGGTCCAGTACCTGTTGCTGGAGGATCTCATCGGGCGGTAATTTGACTTTCTGTCGGCTCAGGTTGACCTTGACCGAGTTGATTTTACGATCCAGCTCAAGTTGGGTGATTGCATTTCGATTGACGACGGCGACTACGCGATCGACTGTGACCACTTCTGCCTGCGCAAGCGATCCCATCAGCAGGGTCAGCAAGGGAAGGGCACGCCAGTGGCGACGAAGCTTGAGGATTGATTTCAGACTGAATGTCGACTGATCTAGTTTCATTACGATGCCTATTAACGCAGTTGGGGCGAAGAGTAAGTGTCGGCATAGCCGGGAATGGACTGACGCAAAACTGAAATCGGATTCATCCCGATCCCTGCCAGACCACCAAGTTCAAGCAAGACAAAGAAATTTGTTTTGTATTCGCTGTCGGTTGTGACATAACGTTGCGCCGCAAGACGCAAGGCCCAGCAACCGGCATTATATTCAAGCCCGGCCAGTGACTCTAGCGCCTGATCGTCCTTGAGCGAATAGTTATGTCGTGCAACGCCATACCAACCCGAACCAAATGGCCATTGGCCGCTGATATCAAGTTGTTCGGTTTTTGTGCTGCGATTGACACTGTAACGCAAATTCAGGGTTTTAAACTCACCCGGTGACCAGTTTAGGTTGGCGTCGGCGCGAGCCGTGCGTCCATCCTGCATATCCTGTTGCAAGGTGTAGTTGACACGGACGTCGTAAGGTAGCTCGCCGCCGAGCATAAACAGCAGATCAGATGATTTTTCTTCATTGCTTTCATTCGTCGAGCTGATGCCAACCCGTGGCGGGACAAAATAAATCCGCTGACCTAGCCCGGCATAAAAACGCTGAATACCGTTTTCATCGTCAAAAATGCGCGTATTGAGCGCCAGGGTGATTTCATTGGCGTCGTTAATCCGGTCGTTTCCTGAATATTTGTTTTCGGAAAAGAGCTTTGACCACGATAAATCGGTCGTTCCCGAATCATAATTAGGTAGCGTGGATTGATCCTTGAATGGTACATACAGATAGTAGATTTGCGGTTCCAGCGTTTGCAGGATGCTGCTGCCGAACAGGCTGCCCTCGCGTTCGAAGAACAGGCCGCCGTGAATACTGGTGATAGGCAGAATACGGCTAGCACTCCCTTGGTCCTGACCACTGGCAGACTCGTTGTTGTAATGAGTCGCATGCACACCGACTTTCGGTGTGATGAAGCTGTAGGCATTGGTAAATGGCAGGCTCAGCGTCGGATAGACCCAGGCTCGATCACCCTGTTGCTTGGTGTCGTGTGAAAATTGGGTGATTTCACCCGTGATTGACGTTTTTGTTCCGCCACCCAGATCTGGTGAGTAGCTTGCATACCACTGTGGTAAACGGGCGTAAGGTTCTGTAACGTGGTTGGTGCTGCTTTGCAGTGTCTGGTATTGCTGCATCCGGATATAGCTCGACCAGTTGCTGCCACTGCTTGAGAGTACGGCCTCCTGCGGCAAGTTCACTTGTGATGCAACGGAGAGCCGGTCGCCAAAATCACTGAAATAATGGTCGTCAGAAACTTTCTGATAATTCAGTGTGAGTCGCAGGCGTTCTGCCAGTTGCTGGTTATGGCGAAATAGTACGCTATAGCGTTGCTCTTGATCTTCTTTGTCGTTAATGGCTTCGGCGCTGATGATGCCGGTATAAGAAGGTTGCAGGTAGCGAAACTCTCCCCCCATCATCAGGCCGCGCTGAGCAAAATAGCTTGGAGTGATAGTCGCGTCGTAATTGGGCGCGATATTCCAGTAAAACGGCTGTGAGTATTCAAAACCGTTGGTGCTGCTATAAGCGAGCGTCGGCATCAAAAAGCCGGTTTTGCGCCCGCCATCCAGCGGAAAATCCATCCACGGATAATAAAAAACCGGCACGTTTTGAAATTCAAGCCAGCCATGCCAGGCCTGACCATAGTTTTGCGTGTAATCGAGCGAAATTTCCTTGGCGTGTAAAAACCAGTCGTTTTGTTCCGGCGTACAAGTGGTCATCGAACCGTTCTGGATACGATATTTATCTTTGCCTTCAAACAGCAATTTGACCGCTTCGCCGCGTGCCAGCCCTTGTCCCATCAGGTAGTCTGCGTTTTCCAGTTCGCCGACGCGTTCGGTCACGGCGACATCCAGCCGGCTACCAGTCAGCGTATCGCCATCGCGGTGCATGATGACTTTATCGCCAGCATGCAGTGTATCGCTGGACTGGCGATACATGACCCAGTCGGCCTGAACATCCAGCGTGCCGCGATTAATGACGACATTGCCCTTGGCTTCCAGATAATCGTCTTGCTGGACGTTGGCCTGATCGGCTTCGACAAAAACCGGTGGTTCGGGCGTCGCGACGGGAGATTGTGCATACGCCCAGCACGGCAATAGTGCCAGCGAAAGCTGCAAAATGGTGAGGTGAAATGGTGGTGAAGAATGCACCCGCATGTGGCCTTGTTCAGCTAACTGGTAGAATCAGGGGATTTTAGCAGATTGAGAGCAATTACTCGTATGAACCGTCGCGAACAAATAGCAAACTGGTTACAGATGGGTCAAGGCAGCGTGCCTTCCACTCTGAATATCGCCGCTGCCGACGCCAGTGTGCGCCAGTATTGGCGTGCAAGCTGGGCAGATCATTCCCAGATGGTGATGGATTTTGACCCGGCTCAGTTTGACGTGCAGCCGTTTTTGCTGCGCCAGCAGCAGTTGCAGCAAGCGGGTGTGGCTGTCCCTAAAGTGCTTGCACAGGATTTGGCGCAAGGGCTGGTGGCGCTGGAAGATCTGGGTGATGTAACGCTGGCTAGTGTGCTCCATGAGGCCAATGCCAAGGGGTGGTATCTGCGTGCAATCGGCGATTTGATTGAGATGCAGCGTAATACCCAGGTGGATGGCCTGCCCGTGTTTGATGGTGAATTTATCCAGCGCGAACTCAATATCTGTCGTGAATGGTATATCGGCAAGCAATTTGCCAGTGAGTTGAGCAAGAAAGATCAGGCGGTTTGGGAGCGCAGCTGTGCGCTGATTACGCTTGAAGTGTTGCAACAGCCGACGGTTTTCATGCACCGCGATTATCATTCGCGCAATTTGATGGTGCAGGATGACGCCTTACGAGTGATCGATTTTCAGGATGCCGTGCAGGGGCCGATCAGTTATGACTTGGTGTCGCTGTTGCGCGACGCTTATATCAACTGGAACGAGGCTTTTGTGCTCGATCTGGCAATCCGCTACTGGGAAATGGCGCGCGACGCTGGTTTGCCGGTGCACGCCGATTTTTCGGACTTCTACCGCGCTTTTGAATGGACCGGTTTGCAGCGTCATGTCAAGATACTCGGTATTTTCGCCCGCTTGAACGAGCGCGATGGCAAAGCGCAATATCTGGCCGATCAGCCGCGCGTATTTGAATACATCCGCCAAGTCTGCCTGCGCTACCGCGAGCTGACGCCGCTGGGGCGTCTGTTGTTGAACCTACACGGCACGCCAGTGGAAACGGGTTTTAGTTTTTAGTCTTGTAAGGTGATAGAGGTGAGAGTGAGGTGTAACAACCAAATCCCATCTCTGTTATTTCACTTTAAGCTGACGTACTTTACACCTAACACCTAACACCTCACGCCTTACACACCAATATGAAAGCAATGATTTTGGCCGCTGGCCGTGGTGAGCGGATGCGCCCACTGACCGACGTCACCCCGAAACCACTCCTCGATGTCGCCGGGACGCCGCTGATAGGTTGGCATCTGAAGCGTCTTGTCGCCGCAGGTATCGAGCAAGTTGTTATTAACCATGCCTGGCTGGGCGAGCAAATTGAAAGCACGCTGGGCGATGGCGCGACTTTTGGCGCACAGATCCTTTATTCAGCTGAAACGCAAGCGCTGGAAACGGCGGGCGGCATCGCGACAGCCTTGCCCTTGCTCGGCGATGCGCCATTTTTGGTCGTGAATGGTGATGTGTTTAGTGACATTGATTTTGGCCAAAGCGCCTTGCAACACTTGGGCGACGGCTGTTTGGCGCATCTGATTTTAGTGCCTAATCCGCCACAACATCCGGCCGGTGATTTTGCTTTGCTCGCAGGAAAAGCCTTGGCTGAAGGTGAGCAAAAATATACTTTTAGTGGAATTGGCCTTTATCACCCCGCATTGTTTGCTAGCACACCAGCCAATCAGCCGGCCAAACTTGCACCTTTATTGCGAGAGGCGATGGGGCAAGGGCAGGTGAGCGCGTCTTTGCATCATGGTTTGTGGCTTGACGTCGGCACGGTCGAGCGTTTGCAATCCGCGCGCGAACTGGCCGCCACATGGCGATGATTGTTGCCGCAACAAGAATAACTGCGAATCGTGGCTAATAAGTTGTTTCATCAGGGAAAATAACGTTGAAAAATGCTGCGCTGCAGCGTAGATTGAAAGCTATCGCCTGTCGGGAGTGTGAGTATGTCAGAAACGATTTTTTCCCAATTTTACGATGAGCAAAAGCAACGAGGCGCACAATTACAGCACCAGTTGCGACAGGCGCTTGACCCTTTTGGTCTGGCTGAAACGACGCTGAAAGCGCAATTGGCCTGGTTGCGCCGTCCCGATAAGCTCTATCAGGCCTATACCAGCTATGGCAATGATTTACTGCGGATTCAGGCCAGCGCCTTGCGCCGCTACTGGGGCGAGCCCGATAGCGATGTGATTCCGCCACACCCAGATGACCCGCGTTTTGTCGATCCGATCTGGTGCGATTCGCCATTCTGGGACAGCCTGAAAGAGTGGTACCTGCTCAATACCCGCTGGTTGCAAAATAATCTGTATGAAACACCGGGTCTGTGCGATCAGGAGCGTAGTATTTCAGCTTTCTGGTTGCGGCAAGTGCTCAATGCGATGGCGCCGAGCAACTTTCTGCTGACTAACCCGACCGCGATCACGACGGCACTAGAAAGTCGTGGGCAAAGCTTGATCAAAGGCTGGAATAATTTCCTGCGCGATATGGCCAAGGGCGATATCTCGATGACCGATCTGGACGCGTTTACCGTCGGTGAAAACCTGGCGACCACGCCAGGAGCTGTGGTGTATCGCGGTAAACTCCTTGAAGTTATTCATTATGAGGCCAATACCCCCACGGTGCATAAGGTGCCGCTGGTGCTGGTGTCGCCGTGGATCAATAAATACTATGTACTCGATCTGAATCCGCAAAAAAGCATGATTCAGTATCTGGTCGATCAGGGCTTTTCGGTGTTTGTCACCAGCTGGAAAAACCCCGACGGCAGCATGGCCGAGGTTAGTCTGGATGACTATCTGACCGAAGGCGTGGCACAAATCGTCGACGTTGCGTGCGAAATCAGCGGTAGCGACAAAGTCAACCTGCTTGGTTATTGCATCGGTGGCACGCTGGTAACGATGTATCTGGCCTGGGCCAATCGTGCGATACCAGGCAAAGTGCCAGTTGCATCGGCCACCTTGCTGACCACGCTGACCGATTTTGAGCGCCCTGGTGATATCGAGGTCTTTATTGACGAAGATGGGCTTGATTTCATCGACAAAGTGATGGAGAAGAAAGGCTATCTCGACGGCAAGGAAATGGCCGCGAGTTTCCGCCTGCTGCGCTCTAATGGTTTGATCTGGAATTACTGGGCGAGTAATTATCTGCTCGGCGAGACGCCGATGGCCTTTGATGTGCTGTACTGGAATATGGACACGACGCGGATGCCGAAAAAAATGCACCACAGCTATCTGCGTGAACTGTACTGGTCGAATAAACTGGTTCAGCCCGATGCAATGACGCTGGCCGGACAGTCGATTGATCTGAAGCAAATCACCCAGCCACTCTATATGGTCGGCGCCGAGGAAGACCATATTGCACCGTGGAAACAGACCTTCACACTGGCAGACCGAGTCTCTGGCCCAGTGCAATTTACGCTTTCGACTTCGGGGCACATTATCGGCATCATCAATCCACCGGGACCCAAATGCAAACGCAGCTACTGGCAAGGCGTACCGCAGGCAGGGCAGAGTGCCGATGAATGGCTGCAGGGCCAGCAGCAAGTGGCCGGCTCATGGTGGACCAACTGGGTTGAGTGGTTGCGTCCCTATTCAGGCACACAAGTGAAACCCAAACTCTCCAGCCGAAAACATGCCAAATTGTGCGATGCGCCGGGAAGCTATGTGCTTGAATAAACAACCCTGAAATTTGTTTTTAAGCAAAGGCTCAGACATGCCAGCATGGTACAAATGCTGGCATGTGCTTTTTCGGCAATCTCCTGTGAGTCGATACAGTTTTTTTTAAGTAAGCCACTATGACATAAGGGTGTGGCTCAGGGATAATGCGGTACCTCTTTTTTTCTTCGGTAGGCAATGGCATGGCCGAAAAAATTTCGTTTTTACACAATAAGGAATACTGTGATGGCAGCAACGCGTACTGACTTAGCAAATGCAATTCGTGCACTGGCGATGGACGCTGTGCAAAAAGCCAATTCAGGCCACCCGGGCGCACCGATGGGCATGGCTGAAATTGGTCTGGCCTTGTGGGGCGGCCATATGCGCTTTAACCCGCAAAACCCGGCCTGGGCCAATCGCGATCGCTTTATTTTGTCGAACGGTCACGGCTCGATGCTGCAATACGCGCTCTTACACCTCACCGGCTACGATGTCTCAATCGACGACATCAAAAACTTCCGCCAGTTTCACTCTAAAACACCAGGTCACCCGGAAGTTCACTACACGCCGGGCGTAGAAACGACGACGGGCCCGCTGGGTCAGGGGATCAGCAATGCAGTCGGTTTTGCACTGGCGGAAAAACTGCTGGCTGCACAATTTAACAAGCCGGGTCTGGACATCGTTGATCATTACACCTACGTGTTCATGGGCGACGGTTGCCTGATGGAAGGCATTTCGCACGAAACCTGTTCACTGGCCGGTACTTTGGGTTTGAACAAACTGATCGCTTTCTGGGACGACAACGGTATTTCGATTGATGGTCACGTTGAAGGCTGGTTTACCGACGACACGCCAAAACGTTTCGAATCGTATGGCTGGAATGTGATTGCCGGCGTTGATGGCCACGATGTTGATGCGCTCAATGCCGCGATTACTGCTGCCAAAGCGCAAACCAGCAAACCAACGCTGATCTGCTGCAAAACCATCATCGGTAAAGGCTCGCCAAACAAAGCCGCCAGCCACGATTGCCACGGCGCACCATTGGGCGACGCTGAAATCGCACTGACGCGCGAAGCGATTGGCTGGCCACACGCCCCATTTGAAATCCCTGCTGATGTGTACGCGGGTTGGGATAAAAAAGCCGCAGGTAGCGCGCTGGAAGCAGAATGGAACAGCTTGTTCGCTAAATATGCTGCGCAATTCCCGGCTGAAGCGGCTGAGTTTACTCGCCGCATGAAAGGCGATTTGCCTGCGAACTGGAACGACATCGTTAAAGCCGCCGTTGCAGATGCGAACAGCAAGACCGAAACCATCGCGACGCGTAAAGCCAGCCAGAACGCACTATCGGCACTGTGCCCGCAACTGCCGGAAATGCTCGGTGGCTCGGCTGATTTGACCGGCTCTAATCTGACCAACTGGAAAGGCTCGACATCGCTCAAAGTGGAAAGCGGCCAGATTTCAGGCAACCACATCAGCTACGGTGTGCGCGAATTCGGTATGAGCGCGATCATGAACGGTATCGTTCTGCACGGTGGTTTCCGCCCATTCGGCGGTACTTTCCTGATGTTCTGCGAATACGCACTGAATGCATTGCGTATGGCGGCGTTGATGAAAACGAACAATATCTTCGTTTACACGCACGATTCGATCGGTCTGGGCGAAGACGGCCCGACGCATCAGCCGGTTGAGCAATTGCAAACACTACGTTGCATCCCGAACATGAATACCTGGCGTCCTGCCGACACCGTTGAATCCGTCGTCGCCTGGGCTGCGGCGATTGGCGAGCGTACTACGCCGTCGTCACTGGTGTTCACGCGTCAGAATCTGCAATTCCAGACTCGCAATGAACAGCAACTGGCCGACATCGCCAAAGGTGGCTATGTCCTCGTTGACGCAGCCAATCCGAAACTGGTGATTCTGGCTACCGGTTCTGAAGTCGATCTGGCTGTTAAAGCTGCTGCTGCGTTGAAAGAAGAGGGCGTTGCAGTTCGCGTCGTCTCAATGCCGTCAACGAATGTCTTCGACAAACAGGACGCAGCGTACAAAGTATCTGTCTTGCCAGCTGGCGTGCCACGCCTGGCCGTTGAAGCCGGTACCAGCGACTTCTGGCGCAAATACGTTGGCCTCGAAGGCGATGTGATCGGTATGGATACATTCGGCGAATCAGCGCCAGCAGGCCAGTTGTTTAAACACTTCGGTTTCAGCGTTGAAAATGTCGTTGCCCGTGCCAAAGCGCTTGTGAAATAAGCTGGCTTTGAAACGAAAAAACGCCGCAGCTTGAACTGCGGCGTTTTTATTTGTGCTGGGTATGTGATTGTAGCCTGCTTATTGATTGCTCTCTGGCTGATTACCTGTTCCAGGTATTGTTCGAGTTAAAACCGAAAACAGCGGCGGGTTGAGCAAAATCGAAATCAGCGCTCCGGCAATAATCAAGGCATTGGCATCGGCATTGATCAGTCCCAGCGAAAGCCCTAGCGTTGCCAGAATGAAAGAAAACTCGCCAATCTGCGCCAGGCTCGCGGCGATCATCGCTGCGACGCCGTTTGCGTAGCCATAAAGCCGGACAATGCCCCACGCGGCCAGCGTTTTGCCGACCATAATCACCAATACGGTGCCGAGCAATGCCAGCGGCTGATCGACAATGATCTGCGGGTTGAACAGCATGCCGACCGAAACAAAAAATAGCACGGCAAACGCATCGCGTAATGGCAATGATTCTTCGGCGGCGCGATGGCTAAATTCCGATTCGGCCAGCACCATACCGGCAAAAAAAGCACCGAGCGCAAATGAGACGCCAAACAGGTGTGAAGCGCCATACGCGACGCCGAGCGCAATCGACAAAACGCCGAGCCGGAACAGCTCGCGGCTGCCAGTCCAGACGGTTTTTTCGAGTACCCATGGAATCACCCGGCGGCCGATGATCAACATAAAAGCAATAAACGCGATCACTTTGCCGCTGGTTAGCAATAGCAAGGCGCCCAGATTTTGTTGCGCATCGTTGGTTTGACCACCGAGCAAGCCCGCCAGAGCAGGCAGCAAAACCAGTGTCAACACCATCACCAGATCTTCGACAATCAGCCAGCCAATCGCGATTCGTCCTTGTTCTGTTTGTTCCAGGCCATATTTTTGCAGTGTTTTCAGTAGCACGACCGTACTGGCGACCGACAGTGCCAGACCGAATACTAGACTCTGACCCAGCGGCCAGCCGAGTAAAGTGCCGAGCAGCCAGCCGAGCAGCGTCGCGCCAATGATTTGCAAAATCGCCCCAGGTATTGCAATGCGTTTCACGCTGAGCAAATCCTTGACCGAAAAATGCAGCCCGACGCCGAACATCAGCAAAATCACGCCGATTTCGGCCAGCTCGGTCGCCAGCGCCTGATTCGCCAGCGGCCCCGGTGTAAACGGCCCGATCACAATCCCGGTACACAGATAGCCGATCAGCGGCGGCATCCGGAGGCGATTGGCCAGCAGCCCCAGCAAATAAGCCAAACCCAACGCAAGTGCCAGGGTGGTGAGTAATGGCGTGTCTTGATGCATGGAGGCTCCTTGGCTCAAAGTCATCTGACTTGCATTGATTGTATTGGTTTCATGCTATTGCCGAGATTGGCGGTGATGTACCGGGTGAAAGCGTGGGTGAAACAATGTTTACGCTGATCGATAAAGAGCACGGTTGAACACTTTTTTATGGCGCTTAAAACTCTGCCTCGGACTAGACTGAAGCGATGTTTTTTAAATTTTATCAAATGGATGGAGAAAATCATGCGTAAACAAGAATGGATTTTCGCGTTGACACTGGCTTTGGCTGGTTCACTGGCCATGGCTGCGCCCAAAGACTGTAGCAAACTCGGCAGCGAACAGGCGCGTAAAAATTGCTACGAACACAAAGCCGATGGCAAAGGCTCGGGCAATAAAAACGACAATCCAGTGGATTGCCGTAATGCCACCACCAAAGAGCGTCGTGAACAGTGCGCCCGCTATAAATATGATGACAAATCATACAAGGAAATCGATTGCCGCAACGCGAGCAGCCAGCAACGGCGCGATGAATGCCGGAATTACAAATATGACGACAAGGATGTGAAAAATAAAACGCCACAGCAAATTGAGCAGCAGAAAAAGAACAATACAGGTCGCCGGGATTGATCCATTTGCTTGCTCATTTTGGTGTATTGCCACTACGGGCTGCGTAACTCATCATCAAAGCGCCATCAGGCGCTTTGATTTTTTATTGGGGTATATGGATGTGGTCTTTTATAAACAAAGCATACATCCATATACCTATGTGTTTGGTGTGACTTATGGATAGGCTGATTTGGTAAAGCGGCGCAAGCGGGTACAATGCGGGGTTTGATTTCCCGACGTTTCATCGACGGGAACCGTGTATCCGCTTTAGGCAGCTTATGACACCGCATCTGACCCAACATCTGACCATTTCCCAATTACTCGCGCAACGTGTAGAAGCCGCGCTCGCCGCCGCTGGCGCGCCCGATGCGCCCGCCGTGATTCAGTCCTCGGGCAAACCCGAATTTGGCGATTTTCAGGCCAATGGCGTGATGGGCGCAGCCAAAGCCGCCAAAACCAATCCGCGTGAGCTGGCCGCCAAAGTCGTTGCTGCGCTCGATCTGGCTGGCATTGCCGACAAAGTCGAAATCGCCGGCCCCGGCTTTATCAATATTCACCTCGCGCCGTCTTTCCTCGCGCAACGCCTTGACGCCGCCCGTGCTGACGATGCACTTGGCATCGCCAAACCAGCCAGCCAGAAAGTCATGGTCGAATATTCATCGCCGAATCTGGCCAAAGAAATGCACGTCGGCCATTTGCGCTCAACCATCATCGGCGACGCCATCGCGCGCGTATTGTCATTTGCTGGCCATGACGTACAGCGTTGCAACCACGTCGGCGATTGGGGTACGCAGTTCGGCATGCTGGTGGCGTATCTGGTTGAAACGCGCAAGTCGGGCGATGCCGATCTGGAGTTGGCCGATCTGGAAAACTTCTACCGCAAATCGAAAGTGCGTTTTGACGAAGACGCCGCTTTTGCCGATACCGCGCGTCAATACGTCGTGAAGCTGCAAGGCGGCGATGCCGAAGTACTGGCACTGTGGAAGCAGTTTGTTGAAGTTTCAATGCATCATTGCCAGGCGGTTTACGACAAGCTCGGCGTTGGCCTTGATCTGGCCGCAGTGCGCGGCGAGTCAGCGTATAACGACGATCTGCCGGTCGTTGTGTCGGATTTGAAATCAGTTGGTCTGCTCGAAGAGAGTCAAGGTGCGCAAGTCGTTTTCCTGCCGGAATTCAAAAATCCGGAAGGCGAGCCGCAAGCGATGATTATCCAGAAAAAAGACGGCGGCTATCTGTACGCCACCACCGATCTGGCCGCGATTCGCTTTCGCCACCGCAGCCTCGACTTGAAACGCGTCGTCTACGTTGTTGATGCGCGCCAAAGCCTGCACTTCCAGCAATTATTTACACTCAGCCGCAAAGCCGGTTTCGCTCCCGCCGATATGGCGCTCGAACACGTCGCCTTCGGCACGATGATGGGCGAAGACGGCAAGCCGTTTAAAACCCGCTCGGGCGACACGGTCAAACTGGTTGAGTTGCTCGACGAAGCCGTAGATCGGGCGTATATGCTGGTAAGCCAGAAAAACCCTGATCTAGCGGAAGATACTCGCCGCAGTATCGCGAAAGCGGTCGGCATCGGCGCGGTGAAATACGCCGATCTATCAAAAAATCGCACCAGCGATTACATCTTCAACTGGGACACGATGCTCGCCTTTGAGGGCAACACCGCGCCGTATCTGCAATACAGCTACACGCGCGTTGCATCGGTCTTCCGCAAGGTTGGCGATTACAATGCGAATGCGGAGATCGTCATCAGCGAACCCGCCGAGAAGCAGCTCGCGCTGCAACTGGCGCAATTTGACGAAGTCATCGCCTTCGTCTCCGATACCTGCCAGCCGCATCAGCTGTGTGCGTATTTGTTCAACCTCGCACAGCAGTTCTCGCGCTTCTACGAGGCGTGTCCGATCTTGTCAGCCGAGGGCGCAGTGCGCGATAGCCGTTTGGCGATTGCGGCATTGACGGCACGGACGATGAAAACGGGTTTGAGTTTGTTGGGAATTGCGGTGCTGGAAGAGATGTAATTGATCTAAATAAAAAAGCGACCGGTAGGTCGCTTTTTTATTTAGAGGTTAAATTTGATCTTGGCGAAAAAGATTTAACAATTCAATTATTTTTTCTTTGATTGGCTTGATTGGCTTCTTTCTCTTGGCATTCGGATTTGGATTAAATACCGCAGGGTAAGACCTGATTGGTTTGCTGAATGAGTAGCTGCTATATGATTCCAGTGGTGGCCAGCCATCAAAAGGAATTGCATCCGAATCAAAAGCTGGATCGGTTCGTTCTTGGGTAAACTGGATTCTCCATGGTGCAGCATCGGGTTCTTCTTCCAGTTCTTTTAGTTCGGCTATCGCTTCTTTTGCTTTATTTTCAAGATTGCGTAACTCAGAAATTACTTGCTCAATTGCTTCGTCTCCAGTCATGACGATGTCCCCGTCCATAGAGTAAAACAAACCTTGAGTTACTTTTGCGAGAATCGCTGAAGTCAATTGTTGCATATAAGCATCGCATCGTGAGCGACCGGACGAAGTCCGAGTGTAAGCAATGTAAGTACATTTTTTTAATTTTCTTGTTATTTTTTTGTTTTTTTCATTAAACGGGGCAATTGTATAGCCAAAACTAGTAAATAAAGGTGTATCTTTTGATGCCCGATTTAAATATGAAGGTGTAGAACTCACCGCAATGGCCAAGCACCCCCTTTGATTGTTCGCCAATAAACTCATCTCTGGATGCAGCAGAATATCGAAACCATAATCGTGGAAGCATGAAATGAATCTAGATTCCAAATTATCTAATTCAGTGCCAAGGTAAGCGTAGTATTCGATACTCATAGATATTCCCTGCAGTCACGAAAGTAGAAGAAATTAGTATATTTTGGAGGGCTGGCGTATGCAAATTTGTGCAAGAGCCATAGGTACGATTAGTGCCGTAGGTTGGGCTAAGCTTGCGCAGCCCAACGTTTACCGCGATGAGTGAAACCGCCATGCTTGGCGGTTTTTCTTTGCCTGCAATATTCAATCAACGGGCATTGGCGGCTATGCGCCGCGGCACTCACTTTTCTTTGCTTCGCCAAAGAAAAGTAAGCCAAAGAAAGGCGCTCCCGGCATCTGCGTCCCGCTGCGCGGGATTCCCTCGCTGCGGACAATCGGCAAGGCGACGGGCTTTAACAAAACAGAGCCCGCCGAAACCCCTTGCCGATTGTTCCTCGCTCGGCGCTGATGCAGGGGAATCCCCGCAGACCAACCATTTTAGTAAATACATGCCTTGGTATTTCTCTGTGACTCAATCTAGATCTAACTTTGATTGATATACCCGTAGGGTCGGCTTTAGCCGACCTTTTTGTCGTGGTTGGTCGGCTAAAGCCGACCCTACAAATGCAGGCAATTAGCACGGATTGCCCGTGGAGCCGCGCCGTTCGGGAGGCGCTTGGCAACCCCCCCTATTTCCCCTTTGGCAAGTGAAAAAATACCTTTTGGAATGAGTAGAATGTCGCCGCATTAAAAGAAGCCTTGGCGGATACTCGACGAATATGCTGATGGCTTAAATCATTGAAATAAAGGGTGATTAGCCGCTGCATCATGTTGTCTGGCCTTGTTGCGCACAATCGTTTGAAGCGCATTTGCAATGCGTCGGCGAGTTTTGCTTGGAGGGGTATTCATGAAACAACAACATTATAAAACGGCGATCATTCTGTCGATGCTGGGGCTGATCAGCATCGCCTTGCTGCTCTGGCAGGCGCTGGGCATGCAGCGGCATCTGCGTATTACGCCGGATCAGGGTTACCGGGTTGAAGTGGCCGATGATAGAGAAATCGGTGGCGGTTCGGTGGTTAAGCGTATTGATACACCGGGCAAATGGCATTTCAGCTGCGAGCTGGCGGCAAAGTATGAATGGCCATTTTGCGAGCTGGCTGTGTTTGTCGGCACGCCGCAGCAGGGGCTGGATCTGAGCCGCTTTGATACTGTCGAGGTCAAGGCACTTTATCGTGGCCCCGGATCGCACCAGATGCGTATTTTTGTGCGTGATTTTGATCCGGCCTATGCTGATCCCGCCAAGAACGAAACCTGGAAAGTGCAGGGCGCATTTGTCGTTCCGCCCGCTGATGGCAAACCGGTTCGCATTGGACTCGATTCGTTTCCGGTCGCAAGCTGGTGGATTTCCAGCTTTAAAATCCCGCCCGAAAAGGCCAAACCGAGCTTTGATAATGTACCGCTAATCCAGTTCGGCTCGTCCACGCTGATGGAGCCGGGGCATCATGAAGTGATTGTCGACTATATCGAGTTTCAGGGTAAATGGCTGAGCAGGGCAGAGGTGCTGCTCATTATCGCTACGCTGTGGGTATTGGGTCTGTCTGTGCTGTTCCTGGGGCGTTTGCGGCGGGTCGAGCGTGAAAAACAGGAGATCAACGAAGCGGCGAGCCGTGATCCACTGACCGGTGCGCGCAATCGCGCCGGGGTGATTAATGAGCTGAATGCCTTGCTCGACAACGGTCTGCGATTGGCGGGCAAGAGCATGGGTGTGATTTTTGCCGATATCGACCATTTCAAACGCATCAACGATGCTCATGGTCATGCGACTGGCGATGAAGTGCTCAAACTGTTTGCCAACGAGCTGCAGCGTGGCATACGCAATAGTGACTATCTGGTTCGCTGGGGCGGCGAGGAATTCGTAGTCTTTTTGCCGCTGGCCGATCTTGAGCAATCGACTTGGGTGGCGAACAAATTGCATCGTTTGCTGCACGAAGCGCAATGGCCTGCCGGCCTGGCTGTGACGGCGAGTTTTGGCGTGGCGCTCAGCGGGGACGAGCCTTTGAATGACACCATCGCCCGCGCCGATGCAGCACTCTATCGGGCTAAGCATGGCGGTCGCGATCGGGTGGAGATCGATATGCCACCTGCTACTGAATAAAACCTGATGAGCGGGATTGCCCAGCAGCCTCAATTCGTCATTCCGGCGAAAGCCGGAATCTAGTGCGATCTTGTGTGACCTGCGCTCTGGATACCGGCTTTTGCCGGTATGACGACTTGCTAAGTTTAGACCGTCAATTAGGAAATAAAATGGGGTATTTGCCTGTAGCCATTTTTCAATATGGCCTGCAGGCAAATACCCCCTTTGTTGTCTGCTCAGTCAGGCGAGCTTTACGATTGCTTATCCAATTTGTGTGCGGATAAAGCCCAGCGCTTCACCAATCGCCACTTTCTGCATTTCACCGGCACGACGTGCAACGTATTCAACTTCGCCGTTCGCCAAGGCCTTGTCGCCTATCGTCACGCGATGCGGGATGCCGATCAATTCCATATCGGCAAACATTGAGCCGGGGCGCTCATTGCGGTCGTCGAGCAACACGTCGATGCCCGCCGCCGTGAAGTCAGCGTACATCTGATCCGCTGCCGCTTTAACGGCTTCCGATTTGTGATAGCCGACGGCGACAATCGCCACCGCAAACGGTGCCATCGCTTGCGGCCAGATAATGCCGCGCGCGTCGTAGTTCTGCTCGATCGCAGCGCCGACGATGCGCGATACGCCGATGCCGTAGCAACCCATTTCCATCGGCATCAGCGTGTTTTGCTCGTTCAGGAAAGTCGCGTTCATTGCTTCGGAATATTTGGTGCGCAGCTGGAAAATGTGGCCGACTTCGATGCCACGGCACAATTCGAGCACGCCGCCTTTGCCATCCGGGCACGCGTCGCCGTTGACGACGTTGCGGATGTCGGCGACGACGGCTGGCTCTGGCAGATCACGACCAAAGTTCACGCCTGAGAGGTGGAGTTTCGGCTTGTTCGCGCCGCAAACAAAGTCGCTCATCGCCGCTACAGTACGATCTGCAATCACGCGGATATTGCTGTTGATTCCTACGGGGCCGATAAAGCCCGGCGGGCAGCTCAGATTGGCTCGGATTTCTTCGTCAGTTGCAAAGCGGAAATCGGCCATACCCTCAACCTTACCGATTTTCACTTCGTTCAGATTATGGTCGCCACGCAACAGCGCGAGGACGAATTCGCCAGCGGTCGTGACCAGTGCAATCGCTTTCACCGTGCGCTCGATGCCAATACCCATCAGCGCAGCAACGTCTTCGCAGGTGGTTTGCTTTGGCGTATCAACGTCGGCCATTGCTTGTGATGCGGCAGCGCGAGGTTGCGCGGGGGCGAAGGCTTCAGCCAGTTCAACGTTGGCGGCGTAGTCGGAAGTTGGACAGTAAGCGAGCAGGTCTTCACCGGCGTCGGCGAGTACATGGAATTCATGCGAGCCGTCGCCACCAATTGCGCCGGTATCCGCCGCCACAGCGCGGAATTTCAGGCCGAGGCGGCTAAATACATTCGAGTACGCGCCGTACATCACGTCGTAAGTCGCTTTCAGAGAATCGAGATCCGCGTGGAATGAATACGCGTCTTTCATCATAAATTCGCGCGCGCGCATCACGCCAAAGCGTGGACGGATTTCGTCGCGGAATTTGGTTTGCACCTGGTAGAAATTCACTGGCAGTTGTTTGTAGCTCTTGATTTCCGAGCGCGCGATGTCGGTGATGACTTCTTCGTGCGTCGGGCCAAAGCAGAAGCTGCGCTCGTGGCGGTCGGTGATTTTCAGCATTTGTGGGCCAAATACATCCCAACGGCCGGTTTCTTGCCACAATTCAGCCGGTTGTACCGCTGGCATCAGCAATTCTTGCGCACCCGCGCGATTCATTTCTTCGCGAACCACGGCTTCGACTTTGCGCAAAATACGCAAGCCCAGCGGCATCCACGTGTAAAGGCCAGAGCCCAGACGTTTGATCAAGCCTGCGCGCAGCATCAGCTTGTGCGACAGCAGTTCGGCCTCGGAAGGCGCTTCTTTTAAAGTGGAAATGAAGAGTTGCGAGGTGCGCATGGTGGCGTGATCCAGTGTAGTAAGGCTAGCTCAAATGAAGCCGCGTATTTTATCTGATTTAAGCTGATTATTCAGCTGCAGGCTGCTCGACTTGTGCAGCGCGCTCAGCTTCCAGCTTGGCGATTTCAGCGGCTTTCTGTTCGGCGCGTTTGATTGCAAATTTCGGGCGCAGCTGGTTCATCAGAATAATGTCGCGTGCTTTCATTAACAGCAGCAGCCAGATGACCAGAATGGCGGCGTAAATCATATTGTCGGTGCGGATGTTGGGCAGGAATTTTTCAATCAGCGGATTGATGACAAACTGCACGCTACCGAGTACGGCGAGCAGCAGCACCACAGTGGAAATCGCGCGTTCGCGCAGGAAAGTGCCACGCAACAGAACGCGCTGTTCCCAGCGGCTTAAACCTGCCAGTTCAGGGACGTCGTCAGGGCGAAAATAGAAGGTCATGGCAATACATTCCAGATCAGTTTCAATGGCGCGCAATATTACGGGAAAAAATCAGACTGCGCGATGGCTCGGCGCAGAGTGCGCCTTGCCACTTCCTGTTTTGGGTCGTGCATGTTATCAATAGCGACCAATAAAATTATGCCAAACCTCCCCGGCCAATGAATCGCACACCAGGCGGGGAGTTTGAATGCTGATCAAGGAGACGATAGCAATGAAACCCATTTCAATCACTTGCCCGGCCATTCTGGGAATATTTGCCGTGGGCGTGATGAATCTGGCGCAGGCCAGTGATGTTGCAACGCCCGTGGCTATGCCGGATTTTGTGAAGTCGCAAGTCAACGAAGTACAACTGCCTGCCCATCGGCAACTGGCTGTGGCCAGTGGCGATTTGAAGCAATCGGCTCGTGCTTTTTGCGCCGCACCTGATTCGGCCGGTTTCGCCCAGTTGCAGGCGCAGTATCTGAATACGCTCAAAGTCTGGCGGATGATCGAGGTCGCGCCGATGGGGCCGACTTCCGACTCCAATATCGGGCGGATCATGGCGGGCGTGCCGCCGAGCCATGCGCAGCTGGAGCCATTGATTGCACAGCTGCCCGAACACCTGGAGAAATTTGCCGACGGTCAGGCCGATGAAGAAGCAAGCAAATTGCCGGACTGGGGTATTGGTATGAAGGTTATATCCACCATGCTCTATGGTGATAAACCCGAGGGGAGTATTGAGCGTTTGCGCGACGCCAATCATTGCAGCTATTTGATCTGGCAAAGCCAGGTGCTGAGCTTTAATGCCGATAATCTGGTTCGGAGCTGGCAGGGCATAAGACAGGGCTTGCCTTATGACATGAGCTATCCGCGCGCTTTCTTGAGTGAATACCTGAACCGGATTGCACAAGGTGCGCGCGAAATTGCCCGTGACAAGGTCGGGCTGAATCAGCCGCAATGGCTGGATCAGCGAGAAGGCGCAACCGTCGCCAGTTTGCGAGCCAATGTCGCCGGTTTACGCGCGATGCTGACCGGCAATCAGGGCGCGGGGCTCGACGATTATATGGGCAGCCGTGGTGATCAGGCCATGTGGCAAAAGGTCGAAACGGCGCTGGTCAAGCTGGAGGCCGCGCTGCCGACCAGCGATAAAAACCTGACTCCCAAAGCCGGTAAAAAAATTGCCAGTGCTGCCAATGCGCTGGCTGATGTGCTGGCCAAAGACATTGCTACGCTGATCAAAGTAAGGGTCAAATGATCTGACACTCTGTCTTGCGCCAATGCTGTGGGTGGTATTGGCGTGAGCGGGCTTTATTCGAGCTCGTCGAGTAGTTGCCCGCCCCAGCCCCAGTCTTCTTCGCGCGTTTCGGCAAAATTGACAATCACATATTCGCGCGGCTTACCGGCAACACGCTCCATCGTGCTGGTGAATTCTTCGACGATCTGTTTTTTCTGTTCACGAGTGAGCTCGCCCGCGAGGCGGACATGAATATACGGCATCGTATTTTCCTTACAAAGATTTAATAAAACGGTCACATCGTCCACCTATCATGCGCGCTGTTTGAGCACAAATGGATAGAGCTGATGTTACACCGTTATTTGCCGCTGATTTTTGCTGTATTGATCACCCCTTGCTATGCCGATCTGATGGTCGGCCTGCTGGTTTCGCGCAATGCAGATCAGACGCTGGAAGACTGGCAGCCGGTGCTCGATGATCTGGCGCAGGCGACAGGGCAGAAGGTGAATGGCGTGGTGCTGAGTGACCGTGACGAATTATTGCGCCGACTGCAAAAAAAGCAAATTCAGCTCGCGCGGGTTGATAACAAACTGGCGCTCGATGCCGTCGAAAATGCGCGCAGCGAAGTGTTTGCCCGCTTGTCGCAAACCGGCAACGTCAATGACTATCGCAGCGTGATGCTGGTCAATAAAAATAGCGCGATCAAAAACGCCGATGATTTACTCAATCGACCCAAGCAATTGCGTTACGCCGGCGGAAAAGCGGGCTCTATGGCCGAATACCTGATTCCGCACTACCACTTGTTTTTCAAGCGCAATGTTTTGCCGGAAAACTATTTCAAACAATATTTGCAGCTGGGTGCTGAAAACGCTTTTGTCGCACTGGCGCAAGGCAGAGCCGACGTCGCAGTCAGTAATACGTTTGATCTGGAGCAGTTGAAAGAAAAATACCCGCGCGATTTTGCGCAAATGCGCGTCGTGTGGGAATCGCCCAAATTTGCTTTTGACCCCCTGGTGATGCGCAGCGATTTGCCTGCCGCGCAGAAAGCGGCGATCAAACAGTTTTTCCTTAATTATGGCCGTAGCGGTAGCAATACTGCGCTGGCGCGCCAGCGTTTGTATTACGCCGATCAGCTCGCGGGTTTTGTTCCGGCCGATAATCGCGGCTTGCGCCAAGTGACCGATCTGCAATTATTTCACGATTTATTTCGCCTCACGTTTAATACGCAACTGAGCGCCGAGGCCAAGCTGGCCGAAGAAAAGTCGTATTATCAACGGTTTGACTCGCTGGTGGCTTTGCTCGGCGGCGCCAAATAATCGGCGACGAAAAAATGTTTGAAATTGATGCACACAAAGGGCTTGACGGCAAAAAGCCTATCCCGTAACATGCGCAGCCTTGAGGGGGGATTACCCCAGCGGTCAACGGGTCCGGACTGTAAATCCGGCGGCTCAGCCTTCGAAGGTTCGAATCCTTCTCCCCCCACCAGTATTAAGAAAAAGCCCCTGTCGAAAGACTGGGGCTTTTTCGTTCGCGTCGGGTTTGTGCTTATTTGACGAGTGCAGGTCTCGGCGGAGCCGAGCCCTAGGGATTGGGATTGTTATTCTCGACGCTAATGTTCTATACCCACACCCCCCGCCCTCTACCACTTCGGGTATGCCGCTTCGCTAAGTGGCAAAGCCACTAAGCTCTGGCGTTATCCCTGAGAGGGGGCACCCCAAGAGTACTTGCTTCTCTGCGCTCGATTGTCCTAATGCCAGTTGTGGGGGCTTTCCTGCAAGGTGCGTCGATACGGCGAAGCCTTATACGACGACATAACAGCACGTAGGTCGGATGAGCGAAGCGTTATCCGACAACAACGCCATCCAGTCGGATAACGCCTTCGGCTCATCCGACCTACATGACTGGCTTAGCAATTGCCAAAATTATCCGAATTGCCGCGCAGTGGTGGTTCGGACATCAGTGCGATTTGTTCGCGCAATTCCAGAATGCGGTTTTGCCAGTAGATCGGCGAGTTAAACCACGGGAAAGCGGTGGGGAAGGCGGGGTCGTGCCAGCGGCGGGCGAGCCAGGCGCTGTAATGCAGCAGCCGCAGTGTTCGCAGTGCTTCAAGCAAGTGCAGCTCGCGCGGATCGAACTCGGCGAAGTCTTCGTAGCCGAACAAAATATCATTGAGCTGCGCCTGCTGCTCGTGGCGTTCTCCCGACAGCAGCATCCACAAATCCTGGATTGCGGGCCCATTGCGGGCGTCGTCAAAGTCAACAAAATGCGGCCCGGCGTCGGTCCACAGAATATTACTGGCGTGGCAATCGCCGTGCAGCCGCAAGGTCGCAACTGATCCTGCGCGGTCATAGCACGCGTCGATGGCGTCGAGCGCCTGATCGGTCACGCTCTGATACGCTGCGCGCAAATCGGGCGGAATAAAGTCGCTGGCGAGCAGGTAGGCAACCGATTCGCGGCCAAAGCTTTGCGGATTGAGCGTAGGGCGTTCGACAAAGGGCTGGTTTTGCCCGACGGCATGAATCCGACCCAGAAAACGGCCTATCCATTCGCGTGTTTCGCGCTGGTCGAGTTCGGGTGATCTGCCGCCACGACGCGGAAAAACAGCAAAGCGAAAGCCTTGTTCCTTATCTTGTTCTTTGTAGTAAGCGGTATGCAGGGTATTGCCCTGTAGCTCAATCGGTGCAACGACTGGAATCTCATACCCTGCCAGCTGCTGGCAGAAAGCGTGCTCTTCCATAATCTGCGCCGTGGTCCAGCGCTCGGGGCGGTAAAACTTGGCGACGATAAAGCGTCCCAGCGGATGACCGTCGTCGAGCCCAATCTGGTAAACACGGTTTTCGTAGCTATTGAGCGCGAGCAGGTGGCCTGACGTCGGTAATCCCAGTTGTTCGATCACAGTCAGAATCAGGTCGGGAGTCAGGTCGTTATACGGGGCAGTGCGCATCGTGAAGGCCGGCAGTAAAGAGCTGCAAGATACTTTAAAGCGCGTGCTTTGACCATGCTGATGAAAAACCGGGGTATGGGCAAATTCGCCTGAATTGCGTGTCATGCTTTGCTTATCGTGCAAGCTTTGGTCGATAATGGCCTGAACAGGTGGAGCAACCTGTGTCAGGAGGTGTTACCAGAATGCCAAATCCAGCCCACACCGATGCTTCGGTCGTCCAGCCTATTGACGCGAGCTTGCAGCGTCATTTGGCGCGGGTCAAACACGAACGACGCGAGCAACGTCAGCAACTGGCTGTCGCGCTCGGTTTTTTGTCGCTGCTGGCGGCTTTGCTGCAGCATCTGATTGCTTTGCCGGCCTGGCAAAGTTATTTATTACCTGCACTGGCGGCAGGACTGTTTTTTGCTGCGGCGCTACGCAGCCACACGCCGCGCTGGGAAAAAATCCTGATGTTGCTGGCGGCATTGTTGCCGCCACTGATGGCGCTGCTATGGGCATGGGCCATGCGGGGGCAACTGGCCGCTTCAGCGCTGGTGCTGCCCTTTGTGTTGCAACCGATGTTGTTGCTGCTGGCTGGCTTGCCTTTGCCGCGCTATGCACAGGCGGTGGCGTTCAATTTTGTCGTGATTGCCTTGCTGATTTTGCAGACTGCAAGCGGCTTGTTGAACAGTGCTTTGCCCTTGCTGGTCGTGCTGATTGCCTGTTTACTGGGCTGGCATACCGAATATCGTCTGCTCAATAGCCAGCAGCGCATGTGGCTGATGCGCCAGCGTGTCGCCGAAAACAGCGAAAAAATGGCCGAGCGCAGCCAGAAAATCGAAAAGCTGGCTTTTGAAGACCCGCTGACCGGCCTCTCGAACCGAGTCAATCTGATCAATCAATTGCGACAAATTCTGAAAAATCCGCATACCGAAGCAATAAGTACCGTGGTCTTTCTGATCGACCTTGATCACTTTAAAACGGTGAATGATGAATACGGCCATGCTGCGGGCGACGCGCTGCTGATTGAAATCGCGCAGCGTTTCAAGGCGCTGGTGCGGCGTGACGATCTGGTTTGCCGGCTGGGCGGCGATGAATTTGTCATTCTGGTTCGCGGCTTGCAAGGCCCGCCGCAAATCGATGTGGTCGCCAAGAAAATCCTCGCCAAGCTGGGCGAGCCGGTGATGTATCAGGAGCAGCGACTGCCGCTGGGCGGCAGTATCGGTGTCGCGCCGTGGTTCCCTGATTTGCGCTCGCCAGCGAGCTGGCTCAAAGCCGCTGACGACGCAATGTACAAGGCCAAAACCGGTGGGCGTAACCGTTATGTGATCGCCGATTACAGCTTGCCGGGCGCTGCGCCGCAATGAGTTTGCTGAGTCTGCAGCAGTTAAGTCTGAGTTTTGCGACCAATCAGGTCGTCGAGCAGGTCGATTTGCAGCTGGCTGCAGGTGAAAAGCTGGCGCTGGTTGGTGAATCCGGTTCGGGAAAAAGCGTGCTGGCGCGTGCGATTTTGCAGCTTGATCATCAGGTCAGCGCCAGCGGGCGTATTATTTTTGATGGGCTCTCGCTGCTTGATGCCAGCCCGGCGCAACTGCGTGCGATTCGTGGCAAGCGGATTGCGATGATTTTTCAAGAGCCGATGAGCGCGCTCAATCCGCTGCAAACCATAGGGCGGCAGATTGCTGAAGTATTGCAGCTTCATCTGGGGTATTCGCCGCAACAGCAGGTCAGTAAGGCGATAGAGCTACTTACCCGTACGGGTATTGCTCCGGATTCGGCAGGGGCAGCGCCAATGCTGGCTCGCTATCCGCACCAGCTCTCCGGTGGGCAGCGCCAGCGGGTGATGATTGCGATGGCGCTGGCGGGCGAGCCCGACATTCTGATCGCCGACGAGCCGACGACGGCACTCGATGTGACGGTGCAGGCGCAGATTTTGCAGCTGCTCGCCGATTTGCAGCGCGAACGCGGCATGGCTTTGATCATGATTACGCATGATCTGAATCTGGTGCGGCGCTTTTTTAATCAAGGCTCGGATCGCGTCGCCGTGATGCAGCAGGGGCGCATTGTTGAAATCGCGCCAACCGAAGTGCTGTTTACCCAGCCGCAGCACGAATACACGAAAAAACTGCTGGCGGCACGACCCAAGCGCATCGCGGTTGCTGCGCCAATTGCTCGAGTCGAATGCCTGTCTGCCCGGCAATTGAGCCACAGTTACGCTCAGCGGGGGACATTTGCTTGGCGCTTCTGGCAGGCGGCCGGGCGACAAAAATGGCAAACGGTGCTGGCCCCGCTCGATTTGCAGCTGCACCGGGCTGAAACGCTGGCCGTCGTCGGCGAATCAGGGAGCGGCAAAACGACGTTGGCACTCGCCTTACTGCGTTTATTGCAGTCGGGCAGGGGGAGTGGGCAAATCAGCCTGGGTGGGCAAGAGTTTGACTCGCTGCGTGGCGACACGCTACGCCGGGCGCGAAGCAAGATCCAGATCGTGCTGCAAGACCCGTTTGCCGCGCTGTCGCCCCGAATGAGCGTTGCGGAGATTGTCGGCGAGGGTTTGCTGGTGCATCAACGCGAACTGAGTCGGGGTGAGCGCGAATCGCGCGTTGTGCAAGCCTTGCTTGAAGTCGGGCTTGCACCGGAAAGCATGCACCGTTATCCGCATGAATTTTCCGGCGGCCAACGTCAGCGCATTGCAATTGCCCGCGCGCTGATCGTTCAGCCCGAAATCCTGATTCTGGACGAGCCAACTTCGGCGCTCGACGCGACGGTGCAGCAGCAGGTGCTGCAACTGCTGGCCGATTTGCAGCGCAAACACGGACTCAGTTATATCCTGATCAGTCACGATATGGCGGTCGTTCAGGCACTCGCACATCGCGTATTGGTGCTGCGAGACGGTGTCATGCAGGAAGAAGCCGATGTCGAGACGCTGTTTAGTGCGCCGGAAAATGCCTACACCAGGCAGCTATTGAGTGCAGCACTGTAGGGTATATCAATAAAATCCTTGATAATAAAGGCGTCTGTAAATATACCCCTATTGGCCACGTTTTGCTTTGCGCCAATCCCAGGGCGGCGTCGGATTTTCATCCTGCCATAAACCGATTTTGCCATCGCGTGCTTGCAACTCGGCTTGCTGGTAGGCGGCAAAATCGCTGCGGCTCTGCGTTTTTTTTGCGTATTGCGTGTAATGCCAAGCCATTCCTGTGCTTACTTGCTGCAGGTTGATGTCTTGTCCGTTCTTGCTGATTCTTGCTACGCCGCGACCGTAGCGATCAACGTCGTCGATGCGCGCGGTGACGGTTTGACGATATACCAGATCCGAGAGCGATTGCTTGGCTACCTGACCAAACGGCATCGCTTTTTCAGGCGCATCGATATAAGCCAGCCGCAGCTTGTATTGCTTTTTACCCGCGTCGAGCAGCGTGATCGTGTCTCCGTCAGCAACGCCGACAACTTCACCGCTGATTTGGCTATTGGCGCTCAATTGCCCGGGTTGGCCTTGAGGCGTTTCCTGATTGACGCAAGCCCATGCGCCGACCATGACAATGACTAGCGCGACAATGCGTTGTTGCCAGTTACTGGCGGTGATCAGGCGAATAATGGCTTTTTGCTGGCTGGGTGAAATGTTCATCAGTGGCATCCGGTTTCGGTTGGGTTGGATAAACGGGCGTAGCCTGCCTTGATGGCCTGATACAGGATGAGAGGCCAGTCGAGCGCGCCCAGCGTCGGACGGGCAGTATACACATCGTAATTGGCTGCATTTAACTTCGTTAAAATCCGGTCCGCCGATAAGATGATAGTGCGGATTTCCAGCCCGATTCGTCCCGGCAAAGCGCGACCCAAGGGCGAACCGGCGCGCAGCATTTTGCGTGTACGCTGGCACTGGTAGGCCAGCAGCCGGGCAAATGCCGGGCTGCTTTGTCCTGCAAACAAATCAGCTTCGCTGACGCCGAATTTGAGCAGGTCGTCTTGCGGCAAATAAATCCGGTTTTTTTTCAGATCAATCGCGACGTCCTGCCAGAAATTGACCAGTTGCAAGGCGCTGCAAATGCCGTCCGATTGCGCGAGCATGCGTGTGTCGGTGAAGCCGAAGATATGCAGCAAAATTCGGCCAACCGGATTGGCCGAACGGCGACAATAGTCGATCACTTCGCCAAAGTTGGCATAGCGCGTTTTGACGACATCCTGACGAAAAGCCGAAAACAGGTCTTCAAATAATTGCAGTGGAATCTGGTACTGGCTGGCGACTGGAACGAGCGCCTGAAAGCGCGGCGTGAGCGGGGTTTGGCCATCGGCGATGCGTTTGAGTTCCAAACTGCATTCATCCAGTGCGGCGATGCGCTCGGCCGGGCTGGCATCGCCTTCATCGGCCAGATCATCGGCGTAGCGCGCGATGTGATAGACCACGGCAATCGGTTTGCGAAAAGCTTTGGGAAGTAAAAATGAGCCGACAGGGAAGTTCTCGTAATGCTGCACCGTCTGGCCGGGAGTGATCATGGGAAACCTTAAATGAAACTGACTTTGATTGAATTAATTTATTGCAATGCTATAGTGGCTTGGCGTCGATATTGTACGCATTCATTTGCAACTATTGAGGAAAAAGCGATGTTGAAAAAACTGTTTGTGACCCTGTTGGCCTCTGTGGCATTGATGGGCTCGGCCTGGGCTGCGGTCGATCTGAATACGGCAACCCAACAGCAATTGGAAGCGCTCAATGGCATAGGCCCGGAAAAAGCCAAAGATATCATTGATTACCGCAGCAAAAACGGTGCTTTTAAAACCACCGAAGAAATCATGAAAGTGCCAGGCATCAAGGAAGGAACATACAACAAGATCAAGGCGGATATCACCGTGAATGGCAAAGTCGCCAAGCTTCCTTCTGCCAAAGCCGCTTCGGGTGCCAAGCCAGCGAGTGCGCCAGCAAAAAAATAAAGTCTGGGGTATCGCAAATAAAAAAACCGGATCAGCTGATCCGGTTTTTTTCTGTCCAGCAAAAGATTCAGGCTTACTGAACTTTGGCCTTGGCCACCAGTTCGTCAACCATTTTCTGGATGCGTTGACCTTGGATTTGCTGTTCCAGCTGTGGCTTCACTTCTTCAAATGCAGGACCTTTGGCTTCGCGCACATCGTCCAGTTTGATCACGTGGAAACCGTACTGGCTTTTAACCGGGTCGGAAATTTTGCCTTTAGGCAGTTTTTCCAGTGCGCCACCAAATTCGGGTACGAAATTTTTCGGATTCGCCCAGCCCAGATCGCCACCGTTGGCGCCCGAACCTTTGTCCATTGATTTCGCTTTGGCCAGCTCGTCGAATTTTTTACCTTTTTTCAGGTCGGCAACGATGGTTTTCGCTTCAGCTTCGGTCGCAACCAGAATGTGGCGTGCTTTGTATTCTTTACCGCCAAAATTGACTTTGATTTTGTCGTATTCTTTGCGCAGTTCAGCTTCGGTAATCGGGTTGGCTTTCACATACTGATTGATGAAAGCGCCGATGATCACGCGTTGTTTGAGCATATCGAGTTGCGCCATGGCTTCTGGATTTTTGTCCATGCCACGTTTGATTGCTTCTTGATAAACCACTTCGTTCTTGACCAATTCATCTTTGATTTTGGCGCGCAGTTCCGGCGAATCTTGCTGACCACGTTGAGCCAGATCTTTCACAAATGCGTCTGATTTTGCTTGCGGAATAGCGACGCCATTGACAGTGGCTACAGTACCTGCTGAAGCTGCAAAAACACCAGCTGACAAGCTAGCAGCAGCAATGGCCAGAGCCAAACGGTTTGCTTTAAACATGCGATTTCCTTCGTTGATAAGAGCCAACATCAAAATTCATCCGGCGTTAAGGCGCGGATACTCAGTGCATGTATGCGATGCGGGATTAGATCGGCCAAGGGCTGGTACACCATACGGTGCCGCTCCAGCGTCTTTTTGCCAATAAATGCGCTCGATACTACGGTTAATTCAAAATGCCCACCGCCACTGGCGGCGCCTGCATGGCCTGCATGGGCGGCACTGTCATCAAAAAGCTCGATGGTTTCAGCTTCCAGCGCGGCCAGCCGTGTACGGATTTCGTCGGCGACGCTCATGATAGCAGACTCTCAGGGTAAAACATGACGGAAGGGTTTTACCATGACTTCGGTAAAAATGCCATTCGTTGTGTAAGGGTCTTCACTGGCCCAGCTTTGCGCGGCTGAAAGGTTGTCAAACTCGGCGACGATCAGGCTGCCGCTAAAACCAGCCGGACCCGGATCGACGTTGTCGATGGCTGGAAACGGGCCCGCCAGAATCAGGCGGCCTTCATTTTTCAAAACTTCCATTCGCGCCAAATGCGCCGGGCGAACTGCCAGACGTTCGGCCAGTGAATCAGCTTTATCGGTTCCGATGATGGCATACAAAGGCATGGGGTTTCCTTAAGGGGATTCTGAGTCGGCCGCTTTTTCACCGTTTTCCGGTGGCATGTGTTTAGACAGGTACAGGCTTTGTACGATCACAAACAACAGCATCAGCGCGGTGAAACCGAATAGTTTGAAATTGACCCAAGTAGCCTCGCTAAAGTTGAAGGCGACAAAGAGATTAACGAAACCCATCAGGGTAAAAAATACGGACCAAGCCACGAGTAACTGAGTCCAGATGGCCGCTGGCAGCTCGATTTGGGCCCCCATCAATTTTTCAATCAGATTGATTTGTTTGACTTTCCAGATCCCAAGCAGGGCGATGGCAAAAATCCAGTACAGCGCAGTCGGTTTCCACAGAATGAAGGTTTTATTGTGAAAGACCAGCGTTGCGCCGCCCAACACCGTGATCAAGGCCAGACTGATCCATAGCATCGTGTCGACTTTGCGATGGCGCACCCAGCTATAAATGACTTGCGCAAAGGTGGCGACAATTGCGGTGGCGGTGGCGGTGAAAATATCGTGGGTATAACTGTAGGCGCCAAAAAACAGCAGGATGGGGAATAAATCAAATAGAAATTTCATTGCATGCATGACCTGAATACAGTGTCGCGATTATGCAGGCGGGTGCGGCAAGAGACAAGGTGAAAAAAAACGCCGACCAAAAGATCGGCGCTCAAGACCACTGGAGATACACGAAGCATCAGCTTGCGAAACGTATAATGCACTTTGGAGGTAGAGGCCGCTTTGATGTAGCGCAAGATTATGCGAGGAGCGGGGAAGTCAAGGGGTATTGGTCTGGGGGCAAGAATAAGTATGACGTACAGAAGGATACCTGCACGATGTATCGTGCGGCATGAGTCTTTGTCTTGCGATTGAATCAGGGGGAGGTGGCGAGCCCGACCCCCGGCACTAGCATCAAAAGCTGTGGCTGCTTCCTTCCGGACCTGACCAGGTTCACCTTCTAGCTATGCGGGGAGACCCGCCGTCGAAGCTTCCAGTGGATACTGGAAAATCGTGGTGTTGCGGCTTGAGTAAACACTCAAATCACAACAGGGCGTGACTATAGCACGGCGACGCGCTGCCACGCTAGCGCTAAAGCCGCGTTTGGCGCTCGCCCCAGATTGGCGTACAGCCAGCTCGTCGCCGCTTCTATCGTTCGCCGGCCGGCAGGCCAGGCGCCCATACGCTGAAAAGCGCTGCCTGCTGCATACAATCCTTGCCGCACTTCGCCGGCAATGCACTGGGTGCAATTAATGATGACGCAGCCGTTTTCGGCCTGCTCGAGCAAGGCATTGATCAACCCGGCATGATTTGGCAGATTGCCGCTGCCATAGCTCTCGATAACCAGACCGTCCCAGCGCTGCGACTTGATCATCAGTGCCAGCGCGTCTTCGCAGCCGGGATAGAGCTTGAGCGCCAGAATGGCCAGCGCCGGATTGAGCGGACGAAACTCGAAATTGTCCGTGCTCGAAAAATCGTTGCCGATGCTGCTGGTGGGGGGGCAGTTTGGTGCTCGGTAGGCGGCGTCGGCGTCGGCGTCGAGTTTCTTGACGCAATGCGCAGGCAGTACTGCGCCGCCAAAAGCCAGTTTGACGCCGGCTTCACCGTGTTCGGCCATTTGCACGACGGTACTGAGTGCCAGCAACATATTGGCTGGCGCATCACTACCGTCATGGATCCATGGCCTTTGCGAGCCGGTCAGGATCACCGGCTTGCTCAAACCATGCAGCTGCCAGTGCAGCGCCGCGCCGCTCCACGCCATTGTGTCGGTGCCGTGCAGCACGACAAAACCGTCGTAATCATCGATCCGGCTGGCAATATCACTGGCGATCTGCCGCCAGTGAAGCGGTGTCATCGCCGATGAATCAAGCGGCTGAACGTATTCGTGTAGCGTGATTTCTGCCTTGGGTATATGGCTGTAGACCAGTTTTGAAATCAGCTCTGGCAGAATACCATGTGAGGGTATTAGCCCATTCGGGCTATCGACGCAGGCAATCGTGCCGCCGGTATACAGACAGAAAATACGTTTCATGCGAGTGTCGCCTTCGATTTGCTTCATGTTGGCATGTCTAACATCGGTCAATCACAGCGAGTGATGATAGAATTCTTCTTTTTTGCAGTACAGGATGATACGGCATGGTCATCGCCGACAACCGTAAGGCGTTTCACGAATATTTTATTGAAGAACGGCTCGAAGCGGGCATTGTTCTGGAAGGCTGGGAAGTGAAATCGATCCGGGCCGGTCGCGTGCAGCTCAAAGAAGCGTACGTGATTTATAAAAATGGCGACTTCTATTTATTTGGCTGCCATATTTCGCCGCTGATCAACGCCTCGTCGCATGTGTTGCCCGACGTCGTTCGTACGCGCAAATTGCTGCTCAAACAGCGCGAAATCGAAAAGCTGGCGATCAAAGTAGATCGAGCCGGTTACACCATCGTGCCAGTAAATATGCATTTCACGCGCGGCTACATCAAGCTCGAAATCGGCGTCGCCAAAGGTAAAAAGCAACACGATAAACGCCAGACCGAGAAAGATCGCGAATGGCAACGTGATAAAGCGCGGATTGTTCGTGATCACACCAAGCAATCAAGCTGAAGCGCCACTGAGAACTTGCATTGCTGCATTGCTCTTAAAAGCAAAACCGGGCTAAATCGCCCGGTTTTTTTATGGGTTTTGAGTTGCGTTTTAACGTAGTCATCGCTGCTCGCAGTAGCATTACTGGCCGATCTTGCCTTCCTTACCACTGAGCAAGCCGATGATGTTTTGCTTGTGGCGTACGATCAGCAAAATACTGATTGCGATGACGGCGGCGATATACGCCGGAACAGGCAGGAAATACCAGCACAGAAACGGCGCGGCAATGGCCGCACAAATGGCCGATAGCGATGAAATTTTCAGCCCTTTGGCAACAAACAGCCAGATGCCCAGTGTCGCCAAGCCTAGCCACAGATTGAGCGCGAGCAAAATCCCCGCAGCAGTCGCAACGCCTTTGCCGCCTTTGAAGCTGAAAAATACCGGCCACATATGGCCTATCGTCACCGCGAGCGCGACGGCGGCGATGGTGTAATCGAAGATTGGATTTGCGCCAAGACCGAAAACCGGCGCGAGCTGCTGTGCAGCAAACACTGCAACCCAGCCTTTGAGCGCATCGCCGAGCAGTGTCAATGCGGCGGCTTTTTTATTGCCCGAGCGCAGCACATTGGTCGCACCCGGATTGTTCGAGCCATAGCTGCGCGGGTCGGCCAGCCCCATGGCGCGGCTGACAATCACGGCAAACGACAGCGAACCAACGAGATACGCGGCGATGATGAAAATTACTAAGGTGAGGTTCATCCTGAATTCCACTACAATCGTGAGCTTTCGATTCTAAGCCAATCCGCCACACGCTCAAAGCATCGTGTGCGCGGGAAGGGCGATGGTGTTATGGATATTATTTATTTGCAGCAAGTCCGTGCCGAAACCGTGATCGGCTGGTATGACTGGGAGCGCACTCAGTCGCAGGCCGTCGAGCTCGATCTGGAAATCGGTCTGCCTTCGGCGCGTGCCTGTGTGTCGGACGATCTGGTCGATACGATTGATTACGATAAAGTCGTGACGCATTTGCGCGCGGTGATGGCCGAAAAACATTTCTTGCTGATCGAGGCGCTGGCCGAGCATATCGCACATATTCTGCTGCATGATTTTGGCGCACCGTGGATCAAGGTGTCGGTGACCAAGCTTAATATTTTGAAGGATGTGGGACGGGTCGGCGTGACGATAGAGCGCGGCCATCGCGGTGGATAAATAATACATTGCTGGGTATGCCTCGCTGGATTAATTGATGCCTGATCTTGCTGGCTATACCCCTTGCTGCGTGAACGGCGGTGGATTTTATTTATGCAGATCGATTGAACTTGTCACACGCCGCCCCTACTAATACTGCATTCATCCGTCGACTCCTCATTACAGGAAATCATTACATGGCTCGTTTTAGTCAGACTTTTATGGTGGCGCTGATGAGCGCTACCTTGTTTACTAGCCACATTGCCGAAGCCAAGCGCGTCGGTGGTGGCCGTTCAGCCGGGATGCAGCGTCAGGCGCAGCCCGCCCCGCAACGTCAGGCTCAGCCGCAACAGCCTTATCAAGCCCCAGCTCCTGCGCCTGTTCAGCAGAAGAAAAGTGGTATCGGTGGCATGATGGGCGGCGTACTGGGTGGCCTGGCAGTGGGTGGTTTGCTCGGTTATATGCTGGGCAATAATGCTTCAGGTGCAGCCGAGGGTGATAGCGGTATTCCTTGGGGTACTTTGCTGCTCCTGGGGGCATTGACCGCGGGTGGCGTTATGCTGTTGCGCCGTCGCAATACCAAACCGCTTGCACAGCCCCATGCGTATGCAGGTGTTCCGGCAATGAATCCGGCCAATTCGCAGCCAGCCCAACAGCCGACTTATCAGCCACAGGCGTTTCAGTCTGCGCCGAATGATCTGAGTGGTGGCTTCCGTATCGGACAAGGGGCTGGCGGCGCGTATTCCGCACCAGCAACGCCGATTACCCGCTTGCCGGATGGCACCGAAGCGGCGGCCTTTCTGCGTCAGGCACGGGCAAGTTTCCTGCACATTCAGGCTTTGAATTCGCCCGATCAGGCCGAAGAAATCCGTCGTTATATGACGCCTGATTTGTTCGAGCAGCTCAAGCATGAGATCGGCGAGAATCAGGACGTTGCCGAATTCCCCGAGCTGAATTTGCAAATCATCGAGGCCGTGGACGAAGGCGGTCGCATGGTCGCCAGCGTTGAGTTTAGCGGCCGTGTTAGCGAAAGCCTGAATGCGCCAGCAGTGCCATTCAAGGAAATGTGGCACTTTGTCCGCCCAATGCAGGGCGACCCACGCTGGCTGCTGGCAGGGATTCAGCAGCTCTAATCCGTTCTCTGTCGCAATTCTTCAAAGCCCGTTAAGTTGTTACGACTTAACGGGTTTTTTGTCTTACAATTTACCTTGATTTCTTGTTCGAAGGTGTGCATGTGAAAGCGCTTAAACCGATCCTGCTGGTTTTACCCCTGCTGTTTTCTGGCTGCGATCAATTGGCCTCCAAGCTGAATCAGGGCAAGACCAACGCCAAGGCCATTGGCGCAGCGTGTCGCCATAGCGGGCGGGCGCTGGAAGATTGTTATCGTCGCAACCCTCGTGCGGCCAAGGCCGATGTGTTTGAGGGCTGGAAAGAAATGAATGAATATATGCTGAGCAAAAAAATCGAAGTCGTGCCGCCGCCGCCCGATTTACCTACTCCGCCAGCCATGCTGCCAGCTGATGCTGCCGCCAGCGAGACAGCCGAGTCCAATGCGTCTGAAAGTTCCGAATTAAAAACTAATTAAGCTGTGAATGGAGCCATCCAATGCAATCCATTCTCTCTAAAGTGGAGTTATTCTCCGGATTGCCCTGCGAAACATTGCAGTACATCGAGGACATTGCTACCCGGCGTCACTACAGCAAAGGTGTTGCGATTTTTTGTGAAGGTGAAATGGCTGAATCGCTACTGATTCTGGTTTCGGGTCGTGTTCGTCTGTTTCACAGTAATGATACCGGACGCGAGTTTGTTTATGGCGCGTATGAACCGGGCTCGTCGTTTGGCGATCTGGCGCTGTTTGCCAATGAAGCGCGCGTTGTGTGCGCTGAAGCCGAAGATGATTGTTCTTTTCTGGTTATTTCGCGGCAAGGATTTTTTGATTTGCTCGGCAGACACCCGGAAATCAAGGATGCGATGCTGAACAAGGCCGTGAGTCATATTATTCGTCTGACTCATGCCGTGAGTGATCTGGCGCTCAAGGACGTGTACGGGCGAATTCGCAAGGTATTTGAAGCTTTGGCCGTTCAAACGCCAGAGGGTGGATTAATCGACGATTTGCTGACCCAGCAATCATTAGCCGACCGGGTCGGCGCTTCGCGTGAAATGGTTGCCAAGGTCATGAAGGAACTGGTTGCCGGTGGCTATGTCGAAACGGCGCGGCGGCGAATTCTGATTCTGAAAAAACTACCCGAAAATTTTTAATGCTGCTGGTTTTGTAAAGGTGAATGGCAGATGTTGGAACTACTAAAAACGATCACGCTGTTTCAGGATTTTCCTGACGAGCAGCTGGAATATATTCTGGCTACTGGCTTAAAGCGCAGCATGCCCAAAGGGGCATTTGTTTTTCGGGAGGGTGATCCTGCCGAATCGATGTTTGTGATGATTGACGGTCGCGCACGGTGTTTTACCAGTGATAATCAAGGCAAGGAATTTGTTTTTAAACTGGTCGAGCCGGGTGATGCGATTGGCGAGATTTCGCTGATCGATAATGAACCGCGCGGCTGGTCTTGTTTGTGCGAAGAAGACTCAACCTTTCTGGTGTTTGGCAAGCGGGAGTTTTGCGAAGCCATGGAGCGTGAGCCGCATGTCAAGGATCTGGTGATCCGGAATCTGGCGGCCATGGTGCGCCATTTGTCGAGTACGATGAAAAATCTGGCTTTGCTCGATGTCTATGGCCGAGTTCGCGCCTTGTTCGAATCTATGCTGGTGCAGGAGGACGGTGTCGATATCGTGAGTCAGCCACTCACGCAACAGGCAATTGCCGATCGGGTTGGTTCGTCGCGCGAAATGATCGCCAGAATTTTGAAAGAACTGGTTTTTGGCGGCTATATCCGGCTGGAAAACAAACGGATCATTGTCCTGCAAAAATTACCCGAACGGTTTTGATAAAAAAAGCGGCGATGAGCCGCTTTTTTTATTGGGCGTCGCTTTCGAGGGCAGAGGCCGCGTTGCTCAGTGGTTCCGCTGGCGTGCTGATTTCGGACGCTGCGCTGGCTGGCTTCGCTGGGCCATTTTTCGGCAGGTACAAAGGTCCTTTATAACCGCAAGCGGTCAGCAGGGTGGCAACGAAGATAAATACAGTCAGCGCACGCATAAATTGGATAACAGTGGCAAAATTGCAGTTTAACATGGCAAGGTAAGAGCATGAGCGAATCTGAATTTCTGACCCTCAGCGATGCAATTTTTGCGCAAATCGAGATTGCACTCGACGACGCTGCTTTTGATGTTGACTCTTTGCGCGCTGGCAATGTGCTGGAAATCGAGTTTGACGATGGCAGCAAAGTCATTGTGAACCGCCATACGCCCAATCAGGAATTATGGATTGCCGCTAAATCGGGCGGTTATCACTATCGTTTGCAGGGTTCTAGCTGGATCAATACCCGTGGCGATGGCGAATTTTTTGCCGATCTGGCGCAGGCAATCAGCACACAGGCTGGCGCGCCATTTACTTTTTCAGTCTGATTCATTGATCCGATGTCGACTTTGAGCTGGCTGGCCGGTATATGGCTATCGGCGTTCACTTCGGCGACCATTCTGCCGGGCAACTCGGAAGCGGTTTTTGCCGCTGCATTGCATTTTCAGCCGCAGTTGTGGCTGCTGGCCTGGCTGGTCGTATCGATTGGCAATATTCTGGGCGGCTTGCTGACAATATTCATGGGGCGAAAGCTGTTGCGAGCGCCTGATTCGGCTCGTCATGCCCAATGGTTGCAAGCTGCGCAGCGATATGGTCCGATCAGCTTGTTATTTTCCTGGGTACCGCTGTTGGGTGATGCACTGTGTGGTCTGGCGGGATATTGTCGCTGGCCGTGGTTTTCGAGTGTGCTGTATTTAAGTGCAGGAAAAATTGCCCGCTATGGGGTAATTGTCTGGGTGTTAATCTAGATGCAGTATTCAAGTTAATACATGCTGGGGGTATGATGAAGTTCAAGATGGTTGCTGCATCCTTGGCGATGGCTTTGCTCACTCAGGCTGCGCTGGCCGAAAAATTGCCTGATCTGGGCGATGTCTCACAGCAGGGGTTGAGTAAGCAGGAAGAGCGTGAAATCGGCGAGAGTGCGATGCGCCAGATTCGTCGTAGCGGCGGACTGGTTGATGATCCCGAAGTGATGGCATTTCTGGCGACCATGGGAAACCGGCTGGCTGATGCGGCTGAAGTGAACGAGCCGCAATTTACTTTCTTTCCGCTACTGGATAAAACGGTCAATGCCTTTGCGATTCCCGGCGGTTTTATCGGCGTGCATACCGGTCTGATTGTTCAGTCGCAGCATGAGTCGGAAGTTGCCAGTGTGCTTGCGCACGAGATTGCCCACGTCACCCAGAATCATCTGGCTCGGATGATTGACAGTATGCGGGTGAGTCCATGGCTGGGGCTGGCCGGTGTGGCTGCAGCGATTCTGGCCAGTAGCGCCGGGCGCGGTGATGCCGCCGCTGCCGCTTTGACCGCGACGATGGGCGTCACGGTGCAGCGACAGCTCGATTTTACCTATTCATTCGAGCAGGAAGCCGATCGGATCGGCATGCAGACCTTGCAGCAATCCGGCTACGATCCGGCAGCGATGGCGGTCTTTTTCGAGCGTTTGCAAAACTACAATCGTCTTTACGAAAACAATGCCCCCGAGTTTTTGCGCACGCATCCGGTGACGATGAAACGGATTGCCGACGCGCAAAACCGGCTGGGTTCTGGCAGCTATCGCCAGATTCCCGACTCGCTTGAATTTCTGTTTGTTCGCGAAAAGTGCCGTGCCTTGCAAATGGGCGGGCTCGAGGGCGTTATTTATTACCAGAAAACCATTGCCGAAAAACGCTACGCCAGTGAAGTCGCACAACGCTATGGTCTGGCTCTGGTGTATTACCTGAATCGTGAATATGAGCCGGCTTGGGCTGCGGTGCAAAAAGCCCGGGAATCCCTGGGTAACAAGGCGTCGCACCCGGCGCTGGAGTTTCTGGCAGGCAATATCCGGCTGGCGCAGGCGCGCAATAGCGAGGCATTGCAAATTCTGGCTGACGCCAGCCGACGTTTTCCGGCCAGCCGTGCGCTGATTTATGGCCTGATCGATGCGCAAATTGCAGCCGGTGCCTACGCCGAGGCCAAGGACGAAATTGACGACGCATTAATGTTGTACGCCAGCGATGCTCAGCTCTATCAGCGCGCTGCCAAACTGTACGCCAAGCAGGGTAAACCGATGCTGCAGTATCAGATGCAGGGTGAATATTATGCGCGGCTGAAAGAATACACCTCGGCGCTGGAGCAGTTCAATCTGGCGCTACGCCAGCCGAATGAGGATTTTCATTTGCAATCGGGGATTGAAGCGCGAATCCGCGAAATTCAAGCGATGACCAAGGCCGATTCAAAGTAAATAGTAGGGGTATTTGATTGCGGGCTTTTATTTGTATGGCCTGCAGTTGTATACCCTTGTTGCTTAGCGGCTGAGTTTGATGCGTGCGCGCAGACCGTCGAGGTAGATATTCGGATCGGGCGCGGTGTTATTGCGTTGTGCCTGCCAGATCATTTCACCCAGACATTCGAGCATATCGTGTAGCGCTTTGTGCGCGTCACCATGTTGCGTATGTAATTGCGCATAGAGCTGGCGTACCCCGGCGGGCTGGTCGATCGAGAGTTGTTCGGCAATCGCCAGGTGCAGGCTGATATGCAGAAAAGGATTGGTGTCGCCGTGTTCGGGCGGCCAGTCGCGGTCGATATAATCTTCGCTCAGATACTGGTGATATTCGGGGTGTGCCATCAGCACGTCGATGACGATGGCTTCCAGGTCGGCCAGTTGCAGCCCTTGCTGATGTTTTTGCCAGCTATTGATAAAAAAACGGCGGGCCTGATCGCGGCTCGGGTTGAACAGCATGGTCGGTCTCAATCAAATAAAGCCAGAAGTACGCTATTGTCGGCGATGCGGTTGTGCTTGTCGATGCGCGTATCGGTGGGCGGAATGATTTGGCCATTGCCGTAAAACCCGGCAAAGGGCATGTCAGGTAAAGCTTTGCGTATTGCTTCCCAGTCGGGCTCGCTAATGCCGTTGCCAGCCATGACGCGGCGATGACTGGAAAAAACCAGACCCCAGCCCGGTTGGGCTTGTCCGCCGGTAGCTTGGGCGATTTGCTCGCTTAATTCTTTGCTCGCGGCTTGAGTATCAAAATAACCCCAGTTGAGCGTCGCACCCAGTGGCAATTCATGCGCCAGCATGACGCTGCCGTGCTTGGCGTCGCAAGCAATCAGCGGCACCCAGACGGTTTGTTTTTCATTGCTGATTCGAGCCAGCAGACTTTCCTGCTGATATTGCTGTAAATAAGGGGTCAGGGTGTCGAGTGCGGCGCAGTGATCGAGTGTTGTCAGGTGCAAATTCGAGCTGGCGGTGATGGTGTAGTCGGGGCTGAGTATTTTGATTCCGTCGGAAACGATTAATGCTCGGGCGCTGAGCGGGGTCTGGGTGAAGCTGACTCGTTGCTGCCCGGCTTGCCAAAGTGCGTACTGGCCTTTGCCCGTCGCATCGCCGGCGATCCCGCCAAATTTGGTCGAACCGTCATTAAGCCAGAATTGATTGATCGCATTGGGCGCTGCGAGCACCAGATGGGATTGTGATGATTGTGGGCGCGGGTGATTGGGCGGCAGAACCAGTGCGGCGGCAGCGGGGGAGTCGAGTGACCAGTCCTGTTCGGTAAAAACGCCAGCGGCACTGGCGCCGATGACGTCGATACTGCCACAGTGCTGCATGACGGCATTGAGGCATTCATCGATGTTTTGTTGAAAATGCGTCGATAAAAACAGAAAGACGCTTCCGGCTTGAGTCATTTCACCACGCGTCATGGCGCTGTTGAGCGCTGCGATGGCAATCTGGGGGGTGGCTTTGGAGCCGTGAGCGTAGCCGCTAGCGGGTTTCATGGGGCACAGCGCGGATTGGTGATCCGGCGATTATGAAGCAAATGGGTAGAAAGACAAAAGTTGCCGCGCGGCTTTGCCTTACGTGAAAACTTTTATTCCATTACTTAACTTCAGTAAACAAAGGCTGACAAGCTGAGGTGGTTGGCAGCTTGGAATGGAAACTCGCTGAAATATCAGGGATGTTCCTGACTTGTGCGGCCTTTGCCATTGAAGGAGAAGGGCTTTTGGGGTAGAATTCGGCCAATTTTGTATGCGCGAAACGGGGTTGGCTTAGCTAATCCCGTTTTTCTACGCCTACCCCACAGATTTTGACTTATTGGGCGCAATGCCCTGGAGCCCGCCAGTGTCCACACCAGCCCCCACTCCAGCCTTGTTGGCACTTGCCGACGGCACCCTGTTCCACGGTATTTCCATCGGCGCAGACGGTGAAACCCTTGGTGAAGTGGTTTTCAACACTTCAATGACCGGTTACCAAGAAATTCTGACTGACCCGTCATACACCAAGCAGATTGTGACTTTGACTTATCCGCATATCGGCAACTACGGCGTCAACGCCGAAGACGCTGAAAGTCGCGGCGTTTTTGCCGAAGGCCTGATCATTCGCGATCTGCCTTTGCTGCATTCGAACTTCCGCTCGACGATGAGTCTGGGCGAGTATCTGAAGCAAAACAAGGTCGTTGCGATTGCCGACATTGATACCCGCAAGCTGACGCGCATTCTGCGTGAGAAAGGTGCGCAGCCTGGCTGCATCGTCACCGGCGACAAGATCGACGCTGCTGCCGCAGTTGAAAAAGCCAAATCATTCGGCTCAATGGCGGGTCAAGACTTGGCCAAAGTCGTGTCTTGCGACAAGTCTTTCGAATGGACGACGGCAGAGTGGAAGCTCGGCGTTGGCTACACGGTGCAAAGCAATCCAAAGTTTCACGTCGTTGCGTACGACTTCGGCGTGAAGCACAACATCCTGCGCATGCTCGCCGAGCGTGGCTGCAAACTGACCGTCGTGCCAGCGCAAACGCCTGCGGCTGACGTATTGGCACTCAAACCGGACGGCGTATTCCTGTCGAACGGCCCTGGCGATCCTGAGCCATGCGATTACGCAATCAAGGCGATTCAGGAGTTGCTGGCGACGAATACACCGATTTTCGGTATCTGTCTGGGTCACCAATTGCTCGGTCTGGCTGCTGGCGGCAAAACCAGCAAAATGAAATTCGGCCACCACGGTGCCAACCATCCGGTGCAGGATCTCGATAGCAAGCACGTGATGATCACCAGCCAGAATCACGGTTTCCAGGTTGACGAAACCAGTCTGCCGGCCAATGTGCGTGTGACGCATCGTTCGCTGTTTGACGGTACGGTGCAGGGTATTGCGCTGACCGACAAGCCAGCGTTCTCGTTCCAGGGACACCCGGAAGCCAGCCCAGGCCCACACGATGTGGCGTATCTGTTCGATAAATTTATCGCCAGCATGTCTGAGCGCAAGTGAGAGGTTATCAGCGTGCCTAAACGTACCGACTTAAAAAGCATCCTGATTATTGGCGCTGGCCCGATTGTCATCGGCCAGGCGTGTGAATTTGACTACTCTGGCGCCCAAGCGTGTAAAGCGCTGCGCGAAGAGGGTTACAAAGTCATTCTGGTGAACAGCAACCCTGCGACCATCATGACCGACCCGAATATGGCCGATGTGACTTATATCGAGCCGATTACCTGGCAAGTGGTTGAAAAAATCATCGCCAAAGAGCGTCCGGACGCGATCCTGCCCACGATGGGTGGCCAGACCGCACTGAATTGCGCGCTCGATCTGTGGCGCAATGGTGTACTCGACAAATATAAAGTCGAGCTGATTGGCGCGACGCCGGAAGCGATTGATAAAGCGGAAGATCGTCAGAAATTCAAAGCGGCGATGGACAAAATCGGCCTGGGTTCGGCGCGTTCCGGTATCGCGCACAGCCTCGAAGATGCGCTGGCGGTGCAGGCGCAAGTGGGCTTCCCGACGATTATTCGTCCGTCGTTCACGATGGGCGGTTCGGGTGGTGGTATTGCCTACAATATGCAGGAATTTATCGAGATCTGTACCCGTGGTCTTGATCTGTCACCGACCAACGAGTTGCTGATTGAAGAGTCGCTGCTCGGCTGGAAAGAATACGAAATGGAAGTCGTTCGCGACCGCAACGACAACTGCATTATCGTCTGCTCGATTGAAAATCTGGATCCGATGGGCGTGCATACCGGCGACTCGATCACCGTAGCTCCAGCGCAAACGCTGACCGATAAAGAATATCAAATCATGCGTAACGCATCGATTGCCGTTTTGCGCGAGATCGGGGTTGATACGGGTGGCTCGAACGTTCAGTTTTCGGTGAACCCGAAAGACGGTCGTCTGATCGTTATCGAAATGAACCCGCGTGTGTCGCGTTCATCTGCTTTGGCATCGAAAGCCACTGGTTTCCCAATTGCGAAAATCGCCGCCAAACTGGCTTGCGGTTACACGCTCGATGAGCTGAAAAACGAAATCACTGGCGGTAAAACGCCTGCGTCGTTCGAGCCTTCAATCGACTACGTTGTGACCAAGATCCCGCGTTTTGCTTTCGAAAAATTCCCGCAAGCGAATGACCGCCTGACGACACAAATGAAGTCGGTGGGTGAAGTGATGGCCATTGGCCGCACACAGCAGGAATCATTGCAAAAAGCTTTGCGCGGTCTCGAAACCGGCATGTCGGGCTTTGATGAAATCTGCACCGATCGCGCCGTGATCGAGTCGGAAATCGCAACGCCAGGTCCGGAACGCCTGTGGTACGTTGCCGACGCATTCCGTGTTGGCCTGAGCCGCGACGAAATTCACAATATTTCCAAGATCGATCCATGGTTCCTGGTGCTGATCGAAGACATTCTGAACGATGAAGCGGCACTGCGTGGCCGTAGCGTTGATAGCCTGAGCAAAGAAGAATTCCGCAAGCTCAAGCGCAAAGGCTTCTCGGATCGTCGTCTGGGTACTTTGCTCGGCTGCGATCAGAATGCGGTGCGCAAGGCGCGTCATGCTTTGAATGTTCGCCCGGTGTATAAGCGTGTAGACACCTGCGCAGCTGAGTTTGCGAGCAATACTGCCTATATGTATTCGACGTATGAAGAAGAGTGCGAAGCCGCGCCGACTTCGAAAAAGAAAGTGATGATTCTCGGCGGTGGCCCGAACCGGATTGGTCAGGGTATCGAGTTTGACTATTGCTGCGTTCATGCGGCGATGGCGCTGCGCGATGATGGTTACGAAACCATCATGGTCAACTGCAACCCGGAAACCGTTTCGACCGACTACGACACGTCAGACCGTCTGTACTTCGAGCCATTGACGCTCGAAGACGTGCTGGAAATCGTGGCGATTGAAAAACCAATCGGCGTCATCGTTCAGTACGGTGGCCAAACGCCATTGAAACTGGCGCGCGCGCTGGAAGCCAACGGTGTGCCGATTATCGGTACGACGCCAGACATGATTGACGCTGCTGAAGATCGTGAGCGCTTCCAGAAGTTGCTGCAAGACCTGAACCTGCGTCAGCCGCCAAACGCGACTGCGCGTAACGAACAGGATGCTCTGCACCTGGCGCGTGAGTTGGGTTATCCACTGGTCGTTCGTCCATCGTATGTACTCGGTGGTCGTGCGATGGAAATCGTTCATTCGGACAAAGACCTTGAGCGTTATATGCGCGAAGCGGTCAAAGTGTCGAATGACTCGCCTGTATTGCTCGATCGTTTCCTGAATGACGCGATTGAAGTGGATGTGGATGCGATTTCGGATGGCACCGATGTGATCATCGGTGGCATTATGGAGCACATCGAGCAGGCTGGTGTTCACTCGGGTGACTCGGCGTGTTCATTGCCACCGTATTCATTGAGCAAAGATCTGCAAGACGAATTGCGTCGCCAGACCGTGTTGATGGCCAAAGGCCTGAACGTCGTTGGTTTGATGAACGTGCAGTTTGCGATTCAAGGCAAGGGTAGCGATGCCAAAGTGTTCGTACTGGAAGTGAATCCGCGCGCTTCACGTACTGTGCCGTATGTGTCGAAAGCCACGAGCGTGCCATTGGCCAAAGTCGCTGCGCGTTGCATGGTTGGCCAGACGCTGGTGCAGCAAGGCGTGACGACTGAAGTGATTCCACCGTACTACTCGGTGAAAGAAGCGGTCTTCCCGTTCGCCAAATTCCCTGGTGTGGATTCGATTCTCGGTCCAGAAATGAAATCAACCGGCGAAGTGATGGGCGTTGGCGTGTCATTTGCTGAAGCGTTTGTTAAATCACAGCTGGCCGCAGGCGTTGTCTTGCCAGCGCACGGCAATGTGTTTATTTCGGTTCGTGAAGGCGACAAGGCGCAAGCGGTAGAATGCGCGCAAGTGCTGACGGGGTTGGGCTTTAAAGTGCTGGCGACCAAAGGCACAGCCTCAGCGATTGAAGCGGCAGGCGTTGCGGTGACTGCGGTGAATAAAGTCACCGAAGGTCGTCCGCATATCGTCGACATGATCGTCAACGGTGAAATCGGTATGATTTTCAATACCGTCGACGAGCGTCGTCAGGCGATTCAGGACAGTTACTCGATCCGTCACGAAGCACTGAAAGCCAAACTGCCGGTGTTTACGACAATTGCCGGCGCGAAAGCGGCGTGCGTCGGTCTGCGCGATATGAAAGAGTTGAACGTTTACGATCTGCAAACGCTGCATCAACAAGTCCTTGCATCAGCAAGTCAATAACTGATATTTTACTGTTAATTAAGTAAATTTAATAAAGCCGTCACCCCAGTGGGGTGGCGGCTCTTGTTTTTAGCGGCCTCGGGGTGAGGTCGGGAGAATAAAATGATTAAAGTTCCATTGACCGTTGTCGGCGCAGAGTTGCTCAAAGCCGAGTTGGCAAATCTGAAAAGTGTCGAGCGTCCTGCGGTGATTGCAGCCATTGCCGAAGCGCGCAGTCACGGCGATTTGTCGGAAAATGCAGAATATGATGCCGCCAAAGAAAAGCAGGGTTTTGTTGAAGGCCGTATCGCTGAACTCGAAAGCAAATTGGGCAATAGCCAGATTATCGACCCGAAAGAAATGGCAGAAACAGCGGAAGGGCGGATTGTTTTTGCTGCCACCGTCGTTTTGCAGGATCTGGATAGCGAGGCTGAAGTCACTTATCAGATCGTTGGCGACGACGAAGCCGATATCAAACTGGGCAAGATCTCGGTTTCAAGCCCGATTGCCCGCGCTTTGATCGGCAAGTACGAAGGTGATATCGCCGACGTGCAGGCACCGGGCGGGCTGCGCGAGTATGAAGTTCTGGAAGTTAAATATATCTAAATGGAGATGGGGTATGTGGCTGCAGCCTAAATTGGCTGTGGCTCATGGCTCAATACATCATATGGGTAATGGTTTGAAAAGTCTGCTGACCACGCTGTGGGTCGGTGGCATGTGGATCATCGGTGTGGTGGTTGCGCCCATCCTATTTCAGTCGCTGGATAACCGGACTGCTGGCATGGTGGCGGGGAAGTTGTTTCACGCCATAGGCTGGATCGGCATTGTTGCCGGAATCTATCTGATGATCTGGTGGCTCTGGGTCGAGGGCGCGCGGGCATTCAAGGGCGGCAAACTCTGGCTGGTGATTGGCATGCTGCTCTGTACGCTGATTAACCAATTTGCGATTTTCCCAATTATCGCCGGAATCAAACCTGCAGTGAGTACGGCGGCCGAAGGGATGTTTGGTGGCGGCCTGGCGCAGTGGCACACGATTTCAAGCCTGATTTATTTATTGCAAAGCGTATTCGGCCTGCTTTATATCTGGCAGCATGATTGAAAGACATGAAAAAGGGCGCTAAAGCGCCCTGTGCAAGACTTAAATTTTTGTGTTTAAGCCGCTTTTTTCTTCTTTGGCAGCATGATTTTGGGTTTTTCGGTATTGCTAGGGCGGTAAATCAGTAGCAATTTGCCCAGCATCTGCACTGGCGCAGCGCCCAGATCGGCACAAATTTGCTTCATGAACTGGGCGCGTGCTTCGCGGTCGTCGCCCAGAACGCGGATTTTGATCAATTCATGAGCATCCAGATTAACGGCAATTTCACGCATCACTGCGTCGGTCAGGCCATTATTCCCAATCATAACCACCGGATTAAGGTGATGCGCCAGACTACGCAAATGACGGCATTGATCCGGGGTAAGTTCTAACATAGGTGCAAATCCTTGAAAATCTTTATAACTAACAGGGTAGTTTAACTGATGGCTCGTTCTAATTCCAGTAACGTTTGGTTGCGCGAGCACGTCAACGACCATTATGTGCATATGGCCAAGAAAGACGGTTATCGCGCCCGTGCCGCATACAAGCTGCTCGAAATCGACGAAAAAGACAAGTTGATCAAGCCCGGAATGTGGGTCGCCGATTTGGGCGCAGCGCCAGGCAGCTGGTGTCAGGTGGCCATGCCCAAAGTGGGGCCGAGTGGCCGGGTTTTTGCGCTCGATATTCTTGAAATGGATCCGGTGCGTGGCGTCGAATTTGTGCAGGGTGATTTTCGTGAAGAAGAAGTATTGAATAAATTCAATGCGCTGCTTGGTGGCAGACAAGTGGATCTTGTAATCTGCGATATGGCACCCAATATTACCGGTACAGCTGTGACTGATCAGGCGCGCAGCATGTATTTATGCGAATTAGCGCTTGAATTTGCTCGCGAGCAGCTTAAACCCGGTGGTCATTTTCTGGTCAAGGTGTTTCAGGGCGCCGGATTTCCCGAATATATGTCGGCAATGCGTGAAACTTTTGCCAGTGTAGTCTCTCGAAAACCTAAAGCCTCACGTGATCGCAGCTCGGAAATCTACCTTTTGGGTAAGCAAAAAAAGGCTTAAGCAATTGCTCGATCCGAGTAAAATAGTTTTGTCATTCCCGAATTTGGGACAAACAGGAGTAAAGCCGTGAACAATCTCGGCAAGAATATCGCCATTTGGTTAATCGTCGGTCTGGTACTGATGACCATTTTCAACCAGTTTTCGAAGCATCAGGATACTTCGACTCAAATCCCTTATTCGCAATTCATGGTTGAAGTCGAGCAAGGCCGGATTGCGAGCGCCGAGATCGAAGGTAGCCCATTGCGCGGTCAATGGATACGCGGCAAAAAGTCCGATGGCAGCAATTACGCGACTTTGGCGCCGTTTGACTTCCGCATGGTCGATACGCTGATCAAGCACAACGTCAAATTCGCCGCCAAACCGGAAGAAGAACCTAGCCTGTTGATGAATATCCTGATCAACTGGTTCCCGATGTTGTTGTTGATCGGCGTCTGGATTTTCTTTATGCGCCAGATGCAGGGCGGCGGGAAAGGTGGCGCGTTCTCATTTGGCAAATCCAAAGCCAAAATGCTCGACGAGAGTAATAACGCAGTCACTTTTGCCGACGTTGCCGGTTGCGATGAAGCAAAAGAAGAAGTATCCGAAATCGTCGATTACCTGCGCGATCCAAGCAAATACCAGAGTCTGGGTGGCCGCATGCCACGTGGTATTTTGATGGTCGGCTCGCCCGGTACGGGTAAAACTCTGCTGGCCAAAGCGATTGCCGGTGAAGCCAAAGTGCCGTTTTTCTCGATTTCCGGTTCCGACTTCGTCGAAATGTTTGTCGGTGTCGGTGCTGCGCGTGTTCGCGATATGTTCGAGAACGCCAAGAAAAACGCACCTTGCATTATTTTTATCGACGAGATCGACGCAGTAGGTCGTCAACGTGGCGCAGGTATGGGCGGCGGTAACGACGAGCGCGAGCAAACCCTGAACCAGATGCTGGTTGAAATGGATGGCTTTGAAGGCAATTCGGGCATTATCGTGATTGCTGCGACTAACCGCCCAGACGTACTCGACCCTGCGCTGATGCGTCCGGGTCGATTCGACCGTCAAGTGGTGGTGTCTCTGCCGGATATTCGCGGTCGTGAGCAAATTCTGGGCGTCCATATGCGCAAAGTGCCAATTGCCAATGACGTCGATGCTTCCGTTTTGGCTCGCGGCACGCCAGGTATGTCGGGTGCCGATCTGGCCAATCTGGTCAATGAAGCGGCTTTGTTTGCTGCTCGCCGTAACAAGCGTCTGGTCGATATGGCAGATTTCGAGTCAGCGAAAGACAAGATCTATATGGGGCCAGAGCGCCGCAGCATGGTGATGACTGAAGATGAGCGTCGTGCTACGGCGTATCACGAGTCAGGTCACGCTGTGGTGGCTGAAATGCTCGAAGGTACTGATCCGGTGCATAAAGTCACGATTATGCCGCGTGGCCGTGCCTTGGGTCTGACTTGGCAGTTGCCAGAGCGTGACCGTTTCTCGCATTACAAAGATCAAATGCTGAACGAATTGGCGATTTTGTTTGGTGGCCGTGTTGCAGAAGATCTGTTTATCAACCGCATTTCTACCGGTGCATCGAATGACTTTGAGCGTGCAACTGCAATGGCGCGTGATATGGTGACTCGTTATGGTATGACCGAGAAAATGGGGCCTATGGTTTACGCCGAAAATGACGGTGAAGTTTTCCTAGGGCGCTCGGTGACGACACACAAGAATGTTTCTGAGTCGACCATGCAACAAGTTGATTCCGAAATTCGCCGGATTATCGATGAACAATATGCGCTGGCGGTCAAAATTCTGAGCGAGAACCGTGACAAGGTTGAAGCCATGACCACCGCTCTGATGGATTGGGAAACGATTGATAGGGAGCAGGTGCTCGACATCATGGAGGGGCGTCCACCACGTCCGCCGAAAGAATTGCCGCCAGTTCGCAAAGTTGCGCCGCCAGAAAGCGATACACCAACGGGCGGTGCTGAAGCGCCGGCAGCACCGGCAGCAGAAGTTTAAAGAGTTTGATGTCAGTAAAGGCGGCGCAAGCCGCCTTTGTCATTTAGAGGCAGGGCAGAATGAATCATATAGTTGCTTGTGGCCGCTACCGGCTGGCGTTAGAGCGACCTCTGGTGATGGGAATCGTCAATATCACGCCGGATTCGTTTTCAGATGGCGGGCGTTACAATTCGCTCACCGCTGCTTTGCAGCGCATCGAACAACTGCATAAAGACGGCGCAGACATCATTGATATTGGTGGGGAGTCAACGCGGCCCGGTGCTGCGGCTGTGTCGGTCGATGAAGAGCTGGCCCGTGTGATGCCGGTGATTGAGGCCGCAGTTCAGTTGGATATCCCGATTTCGATTGATACCTGCAAAAGCGAAGTGATGATCGCGGCGCTCAAAGCGGGTGTTGACCTGATCAATGATATTGCCGGTCTGGAAGCGCCTGGTGCGATTGAGGCGTTGCAACAGAGCCAGGCCGGGGTTTGCCTGATGCATAAGCAGGGCAATCCACAAACGATGCAGACCGAGCCGTTTTATCATGATGTCGTTGCCGAGGTGACTCAGTATTTGAAAGTACGTTCGCAAGTGGTGATCAATGCGGCGATTGAACGTGAGCGTATCGTTCTTGACCCGGGTTTTGGTTTTGGCAAAACGCTGCTGCATAACCGTGCTTTGTTTCGTTCTTTGTCGGCGATGCAGCAAGAATTGGATTTTCCGTTGCTGGTTGGTGTTTCACGCAAGCGCATGCTCGGCGAGCTGACCGGGCGCGAAGTGGGTGACAGAATGGTCGCTAGCGTGACGGCAGCAGTCTTGGCGGCTCAAGCCGGTGCTGCAATTGTGCGTGTGCACGACGTAAGGGATACATTGGATGCGTTAAAGGTTTGGCACGGGTTAAAATAAGCCGCACTTTTAAAAGGGTTAAGTAATGGCGCGTAAATATTTTGGTACCGACGGGGTGCGTGGTTTGGTGGGCGAATATCCGATTACGCCCGATTTTGCGATGAAGCTGGGTTATGCCGCAGGGCGGGTGCTGGTCGCTGAAGCGATGAAAAAAGGCATGCACGAACATCCGGGCGTGTTGATTGGTAAAGACACTCGCGTTTCAGGTTATATGCTTGAAGCGGCTTTGCAGGCCGGTTTTAATGCCGCCGGTGTTGATTGCCATCTGACCGGCCCTTTGCCTACGCCGGGAATCGCCTATTTGACCCGCGCTTTACGCCTGTCTGCCGGTGTCGTGATTTCCGCATCGCACAATCCTTATCATGACAATGGCATCAAATTTTTTGGTGCTGGCGGCAAAAAGCTGGCCGATGACGTTGAGTTGGCGATTGAAGCCGCGATTGATGAGGCACAACCCTGTGTGACGCCGAAGCAGATTGGCCGTTCGTGGCGTATCAACGATGCCGCCGGGCGTTATATCGAATTTTGCAAATCGACTTTCCCCAATGATCTCGACTTGCGTGGTTTGAAGCTGGTGATCGATTGCGCTCATGGTGCGACTTACCATATTGCACCGCATGTTTTTCATGAATTGGGTGCCGAGGTGGTGACGATTGGTGCGCAACCCGACGGTTTTAATATCAATGAAGAAGTCGGCGCAACTCATCCCGAAACGCTGCGTTTGAAAGTGCTCTCCGAAGGCGCTCATTTTGGTATCGCGCTCGACGGTGATGGCGATCGCCTGATTATGGTTGACCGTGATGGCACGATTGTTGACGGCGATCAGTTGCTCTACGTGCTGGCGATTTATCGCCAGCAAAAAGGGACGTTGGGTGAAGGGGTTGTCGGAACCTTGATGACCAATCTCGGCGTTGAAAATGCGCTCAAGCAGCGCGGCATTGGGTTTGTTCGCGCCAAAGTCGGCGACCGTTATGTGCTGGAACAGCTCGAAGCCAAAGGCTGGCTGATCGGCGGCGAAGGTTCAGGTCATTTGCTTTGCCTTGATCGCCATACCACAGGTGACGGCATTATCTCGGCGCTGCAAGTGATGCAGGCGTTGAAAGAAAGCGCGCAGAGTCTGGCTGGCTTTTGCAAGGATTTGCAGCTTTCAAAGCAGGTACTGAAAAATGTCCGGATCGCCAAGGGTTTTGATTGTCACTCCTCGGACGCGATCAAAGCCAAAGTGCAAGAGGCTGAAGCCGCGATGGGCAGTGATGGCCGCGTCTTGCTGCGTCCATCGGGAACCGAGCCTGTTGTGCGCGTGATGGTCGAGCATATCAACCCGGTCGAGGCGCGCGAATGGGCCGAGCAAATCGCTGTTGTGGTCGGCAATGAGGCAGCTGCGTACGAGGTCTGATGGGGTATTGCTCTGTAGATCTCGCTAGTATTTGTGTTGAAGAAAATACCCTGCTGGAGTAAAAAGGGCTGCAACTTGATTCAAGTTGCAGCCCTTTTCTATGGCGTCAGATGGATTAACCGAATTTACCGGTAATATAATCTTCGGTTGCCTTGACCGTTGGTGCGGTGAAAATGGTGTCTGTTTCGCCCATTTCGATCAGCTCGCCCAGATACATATACGCGGTGTAATCCGAAATTCGTGCCGCCTGTTGCATATTGTGCGTCACAATCGCGATGGTGTAATCCTTCTTCAGTTCATGTACCAGCTCTTCAACGTGTGCAGTTGAGATCGGGTCGAGTGCCGAAGTTGGCTCGTCCAGTAGCAAAACTTCCGGTTTGACTGCGACAGCGCGCGCAATGCACAAGCGCTGTTGCTGACCACCCGAGAGTCCAAGTCCGGATTGCTTGAGTTTGTCTTTGACCTCGTTCCACAGCGCGGCTTTGGATAGCGCCCATTCGATGCGGTCGTCCATTTCCGATTTGCTTAACTGTTCGTACAGCTTGACGCCAAATGCGACATTGTCATAAATCGACATTGGAAATGGTGTTGGTTTCTGAAAAACCATGCCGACTTTGGCGCGCAACATATTCAGATCGATGCCGGGGCGCAGGATGTTTTCGCCGTTAAGCAGGATTTCACCGGTCGCGCGCAATTTCGGGTACAGATCGTACATGCGGTTGAAGGTGCGCAGCAGCGTCGATTTGCCGCAGCCCGATGGACCGATAAAGGCAGTCACTTTGCCTTCGCGAATATCCAGGTTGATGTTTTTTAGTGCATGGAACTGACCGTAATAAAAATCGAGATTTTTAACGGCAAGCGTTACCGAGTGTTCAGCAGTCATTTCAGTCGTCCAGATCAATGTTGTTTTGGCTGGCGCAGCATTACGCGAGCAATAATATTCAAGGCAAGTACAAACAGGCCGATCAGCAGCGAGCCGGCCCAGGCCAGCGTATGCCAATCTTCATAAGGGCTCATCGCGAACTGGAAAATCACCACCGGCAAATTGGCCATAGGCTGATTCATATTCGAGAAGAATTGATTATTCAGAGCAGTAAACAGCAGTGGTGCGGTTTCGCCAAGAATCCGGGCAATGGCTAGCAAGATGCCAGTGGCAACCCCCGTTTTAGCTGCGCGCAAGGTAACAAACAGCACCATTTTCCATTGTGGTGCACCGAGGGCATAAGCCGCTTCGCGCATCGCCGTTGGCACCAGACGCAACATGTTTTCTGTCGTACGCAACACGACCGGAACGACCAGAATCGAGAGCGCCAACGAGCCGGCCCAGCCAGAAAAATGTTCGACCTGTGCTACGTAGATTTCAAAAACAAACAGACCAATCACGATCGATGGTGCAGAAAGCAGAATGTCGTTAATGAATCGAGTTGCGGGGCCCAGCCAGCCACGGTTGCCAAATTCGGCCAGATAGGTCCCGGCCATAATGCCGATCGGGGTGCCGATCAGGACGGCTACGGCTGTCATTTGCAGGCTACCCAGAATGGCATTGGCAAGCCCGCCTTGGCTGCCTGGCGCAGGGGTCGACTGGGTAAAGGTGTCTATCGTGATCCCCGGCAAACCATTGACAAAGAGGGTGTGCAAAATCCAGCCTAGCCAGAACAGCCCGAAAGCCATTGCTGCATATGCTAGAACCTGACTGACTTGGTTGATGATCAGTCGGCGGGTATATAAATTACTCATGATGTCGCTCGCTTAAGAATGAGTACCTTCGCCGGACTCCAAGCGCATCAGCAGCAGCTTGGATAAAACCAGAACGATAAAGGTGATAAAGAACAGCAGCAGACCCAATTCGATCAGCGCAGAGGTGTATAGCTCACCGTGTGCTTCGGTAAATTCATTGGCCAGCGTTGCTGAAATCGTGGTTGCCGGGTCAAAGAGCGAATTCGATAGCTGTTGTGAATTGCCGATGACAAAAGTAATGGCCATGGTTTCGCCCAAGGCGCGACCCAGCCCGAGCATAATCCCGCCGATAATGCCGTTCTTGGTGTAGGGGACGACAATGTTCCAGATTACTTCCCAGCGGGTTGAACCCAATCCGTATGCTGATTCTTTCAGCATTGCCGGGACGATCTCGAATACATCACGCATCACGGATGCGACGAAAGGAATGACCATGATCGACAGAATCAAACCGGCAGTAAACATGCCGATGCCCATGGGGGCGCCGGTAAACAGTTCGGCCAGAAACGGGATGTCGGCGCTTTTTTCCATCATCCATGGCTGAATGTTGTCAGCGAAATAGGGGGCAAAAACAAACAAGCCCCACATGCCGTAGACGATGGATGGAATACCTGCGAGCAGCTCGATGGCGATGCCGAGTGGTCGGCGCAACCAGATGGGCGATAGCTCGGTTAGAAAAAGCGCAATGCCGAAGCTGACTGGGACGGCAACAATGAGCGCAATCGCCGCCGAAAGCAGCGTCCCGCGAATTGAAGGCCAGGCGCCAAATTGCTCGGTCACCGGATTCCAGTCGCTGGAGCTGATAAATCCCAAGCCAAAAGCCTTAATGCTAGGGAGCGCACCATGGAGCAAGGAAATGATGATCGCAGTTAGTGTGAATAACACCAGGGCAGCAAAGAAACGTGTGGCATTTACAAATAATGCGTCTTGCAGGCGCTGAATTTTCATGCGCTCATTTTGAGAAGACATCAAACTCTCCAATCCTTCATACACAGACAAACACCCAATCATGACTTGCCATGATTGGGTGTTGATTCACAGCAAGGCTGCGAATATTAAGTGATTATTTCCAAATTGGCTTGTTACCGTCTGTGATCTGCGCTTTCCAGTTGGCTTTAATCATGGCAACCACGCTGTCTGGCATTGGGATGTAATCCAGATCCAGTGCCGTTTTATCAGCGTCTGCACCATAAGCCCAGTCAAAGAATTTCAATACCTCGGCGGCTTGCGCTACTTTGTCCTGTTTCTTGTGCATCAGGATGAAGGTCGGGTTGGCGATAGGCCAAGACGCTTTGCCTGCGGCATTGGTGGTAATCAGGAACATGCCGGGCGCTGATTTCCAGTCAGCGCCAGCTTGTGAGGCGATGAAGGCGTCTTCAGAAGGTTGTACGAAATTGCCTTCCTTATTCTGCAGTTGAGTGTGCGTTAGTTTGTTTTGCTTAGCGTAGGCAAATTCGACGTAGCCGATTGAACCTTTGATGCGCTGAACATAATTAGCAACGCCTTCATTGCCCTTGCCGCCTACGCCCGCTGGCCATTGTACTGAAGTGTTAGCACCTACTTTCTCTTTCCACTCGGCGGAAACTTTTGAGAGGTAGTCGGTAAAGACGAATGTGGTGCCGGAGCCGTCAGAGCGACGAACGACGGTGATTGCCTGATCGGGTAGTTTCAATCCTGCGTTGGCTGCAGCCAGAGCTGGGTCATTCCAGCGCTTGATTTTGCCCAGATAAATATCAGTCAGCGTTTGTGGCGTTAGTTTGAGTTGACCAGATGCAATGCCTGGAATATTGACGACAGGAACCACGCCGCCAACGACGGTCGGAAATTGCATCAAACCGGCTTTGTCCAGCTCTTCAGGCTTCAAAGGCATGTCTGATGCGCCAAAATCAACGGTTTTAGCTTGGATTTGCTTGATGCCGCCGCCTGAGCCAATTGATTGGTAGTTCAGACCAGTCCCTGTTTTGGCTTTATACATTTCAGCCCATTTGGCATACAGCGGGTAAGGGAAGGTTGCGCCAGCGCCGGTAATGTCGGCGGCCATTGCTTGGGTAAACAGACCAGCTACCAGGCCTGCACTGACGATTAGTTTGCGAGTCAAAGTCATTTGGAATCTCCAGATTGGAATGAGGTTGTTACTGTTGATGGGGTGCATCTTAGCGATGAATTGTTTCTGAAATATTACATGTCTTTATCTGTGTGTCGGCATGTAGGGGAAAACAAGGTTTGACGGTGCGGGAGCGGGGTTGTTACCATCACGCCCTCATTCGCCAAAGAGGGTGGTTCGGGTTATGGTCAAGCAAATGGTGATTGGTAACTGGAAGCTGCATGGTAGTATCGGGCAGCTTAAATCTGTCTTGGGTGAAGTGGCGCAAGCGCGACTGGATGCGAATATTGGTGTCTGTGTGCCTGCTCCATATTTAATGCTGGCTAAACAGATTTTGCAGCATACCCATGTACAGTGTGGCGCTCAGGACGTTAGCCAGTACCATATAGGGCCATATACTGGGGAGGTCTCTTCTGGGATGTTGGCCGATGTGGGCTGTGAAATGGTCATTATCGGTCACTCGGAGCGTCGTCGTCTGTTTGGTGAAACAACCGAGCAGGCAGGGGTAAAATTGCGCTCGGCGCTGGATGCGGGGTTGTTTGGTGTTTATTGCGTTGGCGAATCGGCAGAAGAGCGTCGCCAGGGAGTGGCAGAGCAGGTCGTTGCTGCTCAGCTTGAAGTGTTAAAAGGTTTGCCGATTGGTCTGTTTGCCGTGGCTTACGAACCGTCTTGGGCGGTGGGAAGCGGTATAGTTGCTTCGGGCGAGCAGATTTCCCCGATGCATGCCTTGATTAAAGATCGGCTCGAAGATCGGGTTAGGGTGCTGTATGGCGGTAGCGTGAAATCGGATAATGCAGCTCAGATTCTGGCTGTGGATCATGTGGACGGTGTATTGGTCGGCGGTGCAGCACTGTCGGCGTTTGAGTTTTTGGCAATTTGCCAAGCGGCGCGCTGATTGGTACAATTCACGCCGCCTTAGGGAAGGAAATTATGGACTTTATTACAAGTTTGGTGCTGATAGTGAATGTGATCTCTGCGTTGGCAGTGATCGTTCTGGTGTTAATGCAGCACGGCAAAGGCGCGGACATGGGGGCTGCTTTCGGTAGTGGCTCTGCTGGGAGTGTTTTTGGGGCGTCAGGTTCGGCCAATTTCTTGAGCCGTTCGACCGGTATTTGCGCAGCTGTGTTTTTTGTTACATGCATGGCTCTGGTGTTGTTGACCGCGCCCAAAAGTAGTCGGGGTGATCTGGGGGTGATGTCTGGTGTGGCTTCTGCGCCCGCTGTTGCGTCACAGCCGGTTGGACAGAAAATTCCTGATTGAGTTAATCCGCTAGCCTGACGTTTGTCTGGGCTGTCAATTGAATGCTTGGCTGAGCTGCTTTTGGTTAGCTTGGTTATGTGTATGAATAGCGATCACTTGCTTGGTCGCGGTTTCTGTTTTTTGTGTTATTTCTGAACTGGGGATTTTCATGCTGCAAGACTATTTCCCCATCCTGCTTTTCCTTGTTGTCGGTCTGGTGGTGGGTGTGTTGCCGCTGCTGCTCGGCGCTGGGATCGGTAAGGTCTTGGGAACGGTTCGGCCAGATTCGGCAAAATTATCACCTTACGAGTGCGGTTTTGAAGCGTTCGAAGATGCGCGCATGCAGTTTGATGTGCGTTATTACTTGGTGGCGATTCTGTTTATTCTGTTCGATTTGGAAGTCGCATTTTTGGTTCCTTGGGCTGTTGTGCTCAAAGAGCTGGGTATGTTTGGCTTTGTATCGATGATGATTTTCCTGGCCATTCTGGTGGTCGGCTTCGTCTACGAGTGGATGAAGGGTGCGCTGGAGTGGGAGTGAGATAAATGGAAGCTCAAAGTCTCGAAAAAGGTTTTGTTACGACCACCGTTGATGCGGTGGTTAACTGGACGCGTACCGGCTCTTTGTGGCCAATGACGTTTGGGTTGGCTTGTTGTGCGGTGGAAATGATGCAGGCAGGTGCTGCGCGTTACGATTTGGATCGTTTCGGTATCGTTTTTCGTCCGTCGCCACGTCAATCCGATTTGATGATCGTTGCTGGTACTTTGTGTAACAAGATGGCGCCGGCGCTGCGCAAGGTCTATGACCAGATGCCCGAACCGCGCTGGGCTATTTCAATGGGGTCGTGCGCTAATGGTGGCGGCTATTACCATTATTCGTATTCGGTTGTGCGCGGCTGTGACCGTATTGTGCCGATCGATATTTATGTGCCGGGCTGTCCTCCGACAGCTGAAGCGCTGTTGTATGGTTTGATCCAGTTGCAAAACAAGATCAAGCGTACTAATTCAATTGCGCGTTCTTGAGGTGAGCCATGGCCAATAAGCTAGAAACACTGATTGAAAACCTGCGCGCTGTTCTGGGTGAATCCCTCTCTCTGAAAAATGCATTGGGCGAAGTAACGATTGAAGTGCCGGCTGCTCAATGGGCGGAAGTGGCTTTGCAATTGCGTGATAATGCCAGTCTGCGTTTTGAGCAACTGGTTGACGCTTGTGGCGTTGACTATAGCGAGTACAAAGATGGGGCGTGGGAAGGCTCGCGCTTTGCCGTTGTTTATCACTTGTTGTCATTTACTCATAATGTCCGTTTGCGCGTTCGCGTGTTCTGTGCGGATGATTCGTTCCCCGTGATTAATTCTGTAGTCGATGTGTGGCCCGCGATTAACTGGTTTGAACGTGAAGCATTTGACTTGTATGGCATTGTATTCCAAGGGCATCCGGATCTACGGCGTATCCTGACTGACTATGGTTTTGTTGGTCATCCGTTCCGCAAGGATTTCCCATTGTCGGGTTATGTAGAAATGCGTTATGACCCGGAGCAAGCCCGTGTTGTATACCAGCCTGTAACCATCGATCCGCGTGAAATTACCCCACGCATTATTCGCGAGGAGAACTACGGTGGCTGCTGAAATCCGTAATTACACCTTGAATTTCGGTCCTCAACACCCTGCTGCGCATGGCGTATTGCGCCTAGTGTTGGAGCTGGATGGTGAAGTCGTTGAGCGCGCTGACCCACATGTTGGTCTCTTGCATCGCGCAACTGAAAAGCTGGCCGAAAGTAAAACTTACATTCAGTCTCTGCCTTATATGGATCGTCTTGATTATGTGTCAATGATGTCCAATGAGCATGCTTATTGCATGGCTATTGAGAAGTTGCTCGGCTTGGAAGTGCCAATTCGTGCGCAGTATATTCGCGTGATGTTTGACGAGATTACTCGTGTTTTGAATCACCTGATGTGGATTGGTGCTCACGGCCTGGACTGTGGCGCAATGACCATCTTCCTGTACGCATTCCGCGAGCGTGAAGACCTGATGGATTGCTACGAAGCCGTTTCCGGTGCTCGTATGCACGCAGCATATTATCGCCCGGGTGGTGTTTATCGTGATCTGCCTGATGAAATGCCGCAGTATCAAGCGTCAAAAGTACGTAACGCTGCTGCAATTAAAGATTTGAACAAGAATCGTCAAGGCAGCTTGCTCGATTTTATCGAAGACTTCACCAATCGTTTTCCGACCTATGTCGATGAGTATGAAACACTGTTGACGGATAACCGTATCTGGAAGCAACGTACTGTCGGTATCGGCGTGGTCAATGCTGATCGAGCCAAGGCACTGGGTTTTTCTGGCCCGATGCTGCGTGGTTCTGGTGTTGAGTGGGACTTGCGTAAAACCCAGCCGTATGAAGTTTACGACCAACTGGATTTCGATATTCCAGTTGGCAAGACTGGCGACTGTTATGATCGCTATCTGGTTCGTGTTGAAGAAATGCGCCAGTCAAATAGCATTATCAAACAGTGCGTTGCATGGCTCAAAGCTAATCCGGGTCCTGTGATTACCGATAACCACAAAGTTGCTCCTCCATCGCGCGAAGCGATGAAAGAAAACATGGAAGAGCTGATTCACCACTTCAAGCTGTTCACTGAAGGTATGCACGTGCCTGAGGGTGAAGCCTATGCCGCCGTTGAACATCCAAAAGGTGAGTTTGGTATCTACCTGATTTCTGATGGCGCTAACAAGCCTTACCGTCTGAAGATTCGTGCGCCAGGTTATGTGCATTTGTCGGCGCTGGATGAAATGGCGCGCGGTCACATGATTTCTGACGTTGTAGCGATCATCGGTACGCAAGATATTGTATTCGGGGAGATTGACCGCTGATGTCTATCAACAATCTTTTATCTGCCGAGTCTTTGGCGCAGATTGATCGCGAAGTGGCCAAGTACCCTGCTGATCAAGCTCGTTCTGCTGTCATGGGGGCTTTGCGCATTGCTCAGACTGAAACGCGCTATTTGACTAATGACATGATTGAATTCATTGCCAACTACCTTGGCATTGCTCCAATGATGGCATACGAAGTCGCAACGTTTTACAACATGTATGACATGAAGCCGGTCGGTAAGCACAAACTCACTGTGTGTACCAATTTGCCTTGTGCTTTGTCGGGTGGGTATACAACGGCGAATTACCTCAAGCAAAAGCTGGGTATTGATTTCAATGAAACGACGGCTGATGGCAAGTTCACTTTGAAAGAAGGTGAGTGCATGGGGGCTTGCGGTTATGCGCCAGTGATGTTGGTGAATAACCATAGCATGTGCAATCACATGACGCCTGAAGCTATCGACAAAAAACTGGCGGAGCTTGAATAATGACCGTCTATGTAAAAGGCGTTGTATTTGAGAACGTCAATTTTGAAGATCCGAACTGCTGGCGCCTGGAAGAATACGTCAAGCGTGGCGGTTATGCCGCACTGAAAAAAATCATCAATGACAAAATCACCCAAGATGACATCATTGCTGATATGAAAACTTCTGGCTTGCGCGGTCGTGGCGGTGCAGGTTTTCCGACTGGCTTGAAATGGTCTTTCATGCCGCGCAGTTTTCCGGGCCAGAAATATCTGGTTTGTAACACTGACGAAGGCGAGCCAGGTACATTTAAAGATTTGGATATTATGGTCTACAACCCGCATGCCCTGATTGAGGGCATGATTATTGGCGGTTACGCCATGGGGATTACCGTAGGTTACAACTATATCCACGGTGAAGTCTTTGAAGCCTATCAACGCTTCGAAGAAGCGCTCGAAGAAGCCCGCGCCGCTGGTTTCCTGGGTGACAATATTCTAGGTTCGGATTTCCGCTTCCAGCTGCATGGACACCACGGTTACGGTGCCTATATTTGCGGCGAAGAGACGGCACTGCTGGAATCTTTGGAAGGTAAAAAAGGCCAGCCGCGCTTTAAGCCTCCATTCCCTGCGTCTTACGGCCTGTACGGCAAGCCAACCACGATTAACAACACTGAGACTTTTGCTTCAGTGCCATACATTATTCGCGAAGGCGGTCAGAAATTCCTTGAACTGGGCAAGCCAAATAATGGCGGCACCAAACTGTTCTCGGTTTCTGGTCACGTTAATCGTCCGGGTAACTACGAAATTCCATTGGGCACACCATTCTCTGAATTACTCGAGATGTGTGGCGGTATGCGTGACGGCAAAAAGCTCAAGGCAGTGATTCCTGGTGGCTCCTCTGCACCGGTGTTGCCTGCTGATGTGATGATGCAATGCACGATGGATTACGACTCAATTGCCAAAGCGGGCTCGATGCTGGGTTCTGGTGCGGTGATTGTGATGGATGAAACAGTTTGTATGGTCAGCGCTCTGGAGCGTTTGTCCTATTTCTATCACGAAGAATCATGTGGTCAGTGTACCCCGTGCCGTGAAGGAACAGGCTGGTTGTATCGTGTAGTACATCGCATCGCCAACGGCGAAGGCCGCCCGGAAGACCTCGATTTGCTGTCACGTGTTGGTGACAATATCGCTGGTCGCACAATTTGTGCTTTGGGTGATGCTGCTGTATTCCCTGTGCGTGGAATGTTGAAACACTTCCGCCATGAATTCGAAGATTTGATTAATAAAGCACAAAAAGCGAAAGGTCTGTAATTTCGCGCTGTTTTAGTCGAGTTTTCTTTTGAATTATTGCCTTTGAATCGAGTCGAGCATGCTGGAAATCGAAATCGACGGTAAAAAATTGACAGTTCCTGGTGGTAGCACCGTGATGGACGCAGCCAATTCAATTGGTGTGCATATCCCTCACTTTTGCTATCACAAAAAACTGTCGATTGCCGCAAATTGCCGTATGTGCCTAGTTCAGGTCGAAAAAGCACCCAAGCCTTTACCGGCCTGTGCCACGCCTGTTACCGATGGTATGAAAGTATTTACCCATTCTGATCAGGCTGTGACTGCTCAGAAGGGTGTAATGGAATTTTTGCTGATCAATCACCCACTGGATTGCCCTATTTGCGACCAGGGTGGTGAGTGTCAGCTGCAGGATCTGGCCGTAGGTTATGGTCAGTCCGGTTCTGATTATGCAGAAGAAAAGCGCGTGGTTGCCAATAAAGACCTGGGTCCGCTGATTTCGACCGATATGACTCGCTGCATCCATTGCAGCCGTTGTGTCCGCTTTACCGAAGAAATCGCCGGCTTCCAGGAACTGGGGATGGCCAATCGCGGTGAGTTTACCGAGGTAATGCCATTTATTGGCAAAACGGTAAATTCCGAGATTTCCGGTAACGTGATCGACTTGTGTCCTGTTGGCGCTTTAACGAGCAAGCCTTTCCGCTACACCGCACGTACGTGGGAATTGTCTCGTCGTAAATCAGTGGGTGCGCACGATGGTCTGGGTTCTAACTTGATCGTTCAAGTGAAGAACAACAAAGTAATGCGCGTTCTGCCGCTGGAAAACGATGAAATCAACGAATGCTGGTTGTCTGACCGTGATCGTTATTCATACGAAGCATTGAATAGCGCAGAACGTCTGACTAAACCAATGCTTAAACAAGGTGGCGTTTGGCAGGAAACTGATTGGCAAACTGCGCTGGAATATGTTGCCAATGGCCTGAAACAAGTCGTCGCCGAACACGGCAAAGACAGCGTTGCTGCTGTTGCTTCACCTAACAGTACCGTTGAGGAATTGTTTGCTTTGCGCAAACTGATGGCCGGCTTAGGTGTTGATTCGGTTCAAGCTTTTGTGCGTAACGCAGATTTCTCGGCCAAAACACAAGGCGCAAAATGGCTGGGTCAGTCAATTGAAGAATTGGCACAGAACGAAGCCGTTCTGGTTGTTGGTTCAACGATTCGTAAAGAACAGCCATTGCTGGCGCAACGTTTGCGTCAATCAGTGAAAAAAGGCATGGCTTTGTCGCTGGTGAATGTGCACGGCGATGATTTGCTGACCAAGCTGGCTGGTGAGCTTGTTGTCCGCCCAGATCAACTGGTAGAAGGTTTGTTGCAAGTTGTTAAAGCGATTGTTGAGTTGAAATCAGCCTCTGTGCCAGCAGGTATTGACCTGAATGGTGTTGAAGTGACTGACGCGGCTCGCGCGATTGCACAAAGCTTCGAAGGCAAAGAAAAATCAGCCATCTTGCTTGGCAATATTGCCCAGCAATCTGCTCGTTATGCCGAAGTTTACGCTGCTGCCGCTGCTCTGGCTGCGCTCACTGGTGCCAAACTGGGTATTCCAGCTGCAAACGCCAATAGTGTTGGTGCAGAGCTGATCGGGGCAGATGCTGGTGGCAATGTGTTTGAGTCTGGCAAGAAAGCGTATGTATTCGTTGGTGTAGAGCCTGAGTACGATGCGCACAACGGCGCGCAAGCTTTGGCTGCAGCCAAACAGGCTGAAATGGTTGTGGTGATGTCTGCGTTCCAGAGCTGTGCAATGGATTACGCCGATGTCTTGCTGCCAATCTCTCCGTTCACTGAAACGTCTGGTACGTTTGTGAATATGGAAGGTAAAGCACAAAGCTTTAACGGCGTTGTCCGCCCATTGGGTGAAACACGCCCAGCTTGGAAAGTATTCCGTGTCTTGGGTAACGTCTTGGGCTTTAACGGCTTTGACTACAACTCATCGGAAGAAATTCGTGATGAAGCGCTGGCAGGTGACATTACAAGCCGCCTGAACAATGCCTTGGCGGCTTCTGTTGCAGTTGCAGCAAAATCAGCACAAGGTCTGGTTCGTTTGGGTGAAGTGCCTGTTTATCAAGGTGATTCAATTGTTCGTCGTGCGCCAAGCTTGCAGGCAACTGCTGATGCAGCGCTGGCGGCTACAGTTCGCCTCAATGCAGCGACCATCGCCAAACTTGGCTTCGTTGATGGTGGCAAAGCCATCGTTAAACAAGGGCAGGGTAGTGCTGAGCTGACCGTTAAGCTGGACGCAGGCCTGCAAGATGACGTCGTCCGTGTTGCAACGTCTCATCCTCTGACTCGCGATTTGGGCGAGATGGTGGGTGCTGTTGAAGTACTCAAAGGATAAGGGGTAGATAATGGAATTTCTACAAAACATCCTCGCTGGGTACTTGAGCGCAGAGACTGCTTATCAAGTGGCATTTCTGGTTTGGACTTTGCTCAAGATCGTGTTGATCGTTGCGCCGATTATGGGCGCAGTGGCTTACCTGACTTTGGCCGAGCGTAAAGTGATTGGTTATATGCAGATCCGTATCGGCCCGAACCGGGTTGGTCCGTTTGGTCTGCTGCAGCCAATCGCTGACGGTGTGAAGCTCCTGCTTAAAGAGATCATTGCGCCTTCTGCTGCCGATAAGAAGTTATTCTTCTTGGCGCCTGTGATGGTATTGGTCCCTGCGCTAGCTGCATGGGCGGTTGTACCGTTTTACCCCGGGTATGTATTGGCTGATGTCAACGTAGGTTTGCTCTACGTGATGGCCATTACTTCGATGGGCGTTTACGGTGTGATCCTGGCTGGCTGGGCGTCTAACTCGAAATACGCTTTCCTGGGTGGTATGCGTGCCGCAGCTCAGGTGATTTCGTACGAGTTGGCGATGGGCTTTGCGTTGGTTGGCGTGATCATGGTTTCAGGTAGCTTGAATCTGACGGCCATCGTAGAGCAACAGGGCTCGGGTGCAATGGGCGGCTCGATTCTGTCTTGGAATCTGATCCCGCTGCTGCCACTGTTCGTTGTTTACTTCATTGCTGGTGTTGCCGAGACCAACCGCGCGCCATTTGACGTTACCGAAGGTGAGTCCGAGATTGTTGCCGGTCACATGGTTGAATATTCAGGCATGAGTTTCGCACTGTTCTTCTTGGCTGAATACGCCAATATGATCCTGATTTCGGCGATGGCATCGGTGATGTTCCTGGGCGGCTGGTTATCTCCGTTCCCGGCATCGATTCCGGTTCTCGGTGCCGCAAGCCCACTGTGGTGGGTATTGAAAGTAGCATTCTTGCTGTTCTGCTTCTTGTGGTTCCGAGCTACTTTCCCGCGTTATCGCTACGACCAACTGATGCGCTTGGGCTGGAAGATTTTCATCCCTGTGACTTTGGTGTGGATTATCGTGGTCGGAGCCTGGATGCAGACCCCTTGGTCGATCTGGTAAGAGAAAAGGACAGAGACCGTGGAAAAAATTTCGTATTTCTTTAAAACCTTCTTGCTGTGGGAGTTGGTGCTGGGTCTGAAATTGACTGGCCGCCACTTCTTCCAGCGCAAGATCACTGTTCAGTTTCCGGACGAAAAAACGCCGTACAGCCCGCGCTTTCGTGGTCTGCACGCGCAACGTCGTTATGCCAACGGTGAAGAGCGTTGTATTGCTTGTAAATTGTGTGAAGCAGTTTGCCCGGCAATGGCGATTACGATCGAATCAGAAGCGCGCGAAGACGACAAAACACGTCGTACCAGCCGCTATGACATCGACCTGACAAAGTGCATTTTCTGTGGTTTCTGCGAAGAAGCCTGTCCAGTCGATGCCATTGTTGAAACACATATTTATGAATATCACGGTGAAAAACGTGGCGATTTGTATTACACCAAGCCGATGTTGCTGGCGGTAGGTGATCAATACGAAAAAGAAATCGCTGAGCGCAAAGCCGCTGATGCTAAATACCGCTAAGGGTTTCGTGCTATGGATATGAGTTTAGCGATTTTTTATGTATTTGCTGTCGTGCTGGTTTTTGCTGCTTTCCGTGTGATCACGGCAAAAAACCCGGTGCACGCCGTGCTGTACCTGGTTCTTTCGTTTTTCAATAGCGCGGTCCTCTGGATGCTGATGAAGGCCGAATTTCTGGCGGTTTCGTTGATTGTGATTTATGTCGGGGCAGTGATGGTATTGTTCCTGTTCGTGGTCATGATGCTCGATATCAACTTTGAAAAACTGCGTCAGAGCTTCTGGAAGTTCTTGCCGGTAGCCGGTACGGTGGCTGCGATCATGCTGGCCGAGATGGTGATGATTTTGACGCATCGTTTTGCCAAAATCGACAACGTCGTTGAGCCTTCGTTTAATACTGCGTCAGCCGAAGTGTTGGGGAAATTGATTTATACCCAATATTTCCTGCCATTCCAGTTGTCGGCTGTGCTGTTGCTCGTTGGTATGGTCGCTGCGATTGCACTGACGCTGCGTAAGCGTAAAAACACGAAATACATTAATCCGGGTGATCAAATTCGCGTGAAACGTGAAGATCGTGTTCGCATGGTGAAAATGAAGTCTGAGCCTAAATTCGTCGCTGACAATGCATCAGCTGGCGAAAACAAGCCTGCTGCATAATAGGGGACGACAGTGCTAACGCTTACACATTACCTCGTACTTGGCGCAATCATGTTTGCTGTCAGTGTATTTGGCATCTTCATGAACCGTAAAAACCTGATCGTATTGCTGATGGCAATCGAGCTGATGCTTTTGTCGGTCAACATGAACTTCATCGCGTTTTCGCAGTTTTTGGGCGACACCGCGGGTCAGATTTTCGTCTTCTTTATCCTGACCGTAGCCGCGGCAGAATCTGCCATCGGCTTGGCGATCTTGGTGGTGCTCTTCCGTAATCTGCGGTCGATCGACGTCGAAGATCTGGATAGTCTGAAGGGTTAAACCGGACAACATTAAATCGGATAAGAATACCAATGGACATGAAATCGATTTATCTGCTGATCCCGCTTGCGCCGCTGTTTGGCGCGCTGATTGCCGGCCTGTTTGGCTGGTTAATCGGCCGCCGCGCAGCACACTGCGTTACCATTGCGGGCGTTGCCGTTTCATTCGGCTTATCAGCATACGTGCTGCAGTATTTGCTTGCAGGTGGCGAATCATTTAACGGTACGGTATATACCTGGCTTACCGTCAATGGCGTTGATCTGAACGTCGGCTTTCTGGTCGACAATCTGACCGCCATGATGATGTGTGTGGTGACTTTTGTATCGCTGATGGTGCACTTGTACACTATTGGCTATATGCACGAAGACCCGGGCTATCAGCGTTTCTTTAGTTATATCTCGCTGTTTACTTTCTCAATGTTGATGCTCGTGATGAGTAACAACTTTGTGCAGCTGTTCTTTGGCTGGGAAGCGGTGGGTCTGGTTTCGTACTTGCTGATTGGCTTCTGGTTCAAACGTCCAACTGCGACATTTGCCAACCTGAAGGCATTCCTGGTTAACCGGGTCGGTGACTTTGGTTTCCTGCTGGGTATCGGTCTGGTCTTGGCGCACTTTGGCTCGCTTGATTACGCCGAAGTATTCGCCAAAGCGCCTGAGCTGCAAAATGCCACAATCAGCATCTTGCCTGGTACGACTTGGTCGCTGATGACAGTAACGTGCATCTTGCTGTTTATTGGTGCGATGGGTAAATCAGCGCAATTTCCGCTGCATGTGTGGCTGCCGGATTCAATGGAAGGCCCGACACCGATCTCCGCTCTGATTCACGCGGCAACGATGGTAACAGCGGGTATCTTCATGGTTTCACGCATGTCGCCATTGTTCGAGATGTCGGAAACTGCACTGAACTTTGTATTGGTGATTGGTGCTATTACTGCGCTGTTCATGGGCTTTCTGGGCATTATTCAGAACGACATCAAACGCGTGGTTGCCTACTCAACGCTGTCTCAGTTGGGTTATATGACCGTCGCTTTGGGCGCATCTGCTTACTCGGTAGCGGTGTTCCACCTGATGACGCATGCGTTCTTTAAAGCCTTGCTGTTCCTTGCTGCAGGTTCGGTCATTATGGGTATGCATCACGATCAAGACATCCGCAATATGGGTGGCTTGCGTAAATACATGCCATTCACTTGGATTACCTCACTGCTCGGTTCATTAGCGCTGATTGGTACGCCGTTCCTGTCAGGTTTCTACTCAAAAGATTCGATCATCTTGGCTGTACAAGCTTCAACGCTGCCAGGTGCTGGTTTTGCCTACTTCGCGGTTGTGGCTGGTGTCTTTGTGACTGCGTTCTACTCATTCCGGATGTACTTCCTGGTATTCCACGGTAAAGAGCAATGGATGCAAAAAGGTCATCACCATGCACATGATCCGAAAGAACATGATGAGGATGAGCATCATCATGGTTTGGGTCCAAACGATAAACCGCACGAAAGTCCATGGGTTGTGACTTTGCCATTGGTATTGTTGGCAATTCCTTCTGTCTTGATCGGTGCATATGCAATGACACCAATGCTGGTGGGCGATTTCTTCAAAGACGTGATTTTTGTTAATCATGAACTGCACGGCGCCATGGAAGCGGTGGGCGAGCATGCTGAAGATTGGTACCACATGGGCATGCACGCCTTTGTTACGCTGCCGTTCTGGCTGGCAGTTGCGGGTGTCGTAAGCGCTTACTTCTTCTACATGGTTAAGCCAGCAATTCCAGCCGCTTTGGATAGTTTTTTTACTTCGATTGGCGTGAAAAAACTGCTCGAAGAAAAATATTATATGGATCACTTGTACATCAATGGATTCGCTGCAGGCGGGCGCGCATTGGGTACTGTGTTGTGGAAAGTGGGTGATACGCTGCTGATTGATGGTTTGATTGTGAACGGTACGGCTAAATTGGTTGGATTGTTCTCTAATCTGACGCGTCGTCTCCAAAGCGGTTATATCTATCACTACGCATTTGCCATGATTCTCGGCGCGATGTTGCTGCTGACGATTTGGTTGGGTGGTTTACTGCAAGTGCAGTAATCAGTGGGTTCACTGATTGCCAGATTTAATTAATAACAAGTAGGTTAACTATGACGGGTAATCTCCTCAGCCTTGCGATCTGGATGCCAATTTTGGCTGGCCTGATCGTGCTCGCGACAGGAAGCGATAAAAATGCTCCTGCTGCGCGCTGGCTGGCGCTCATTGGCGCTTTGGCCTCTTTCCTGGTAACGATTCCGCTATATACCGGTTTCGATATTCTTCATGGCGGCATGCAATTTGAAGAAATGAAACCTTGGATTCAGAGTTTGAACATTAACTATCACTTGGGTGTCGATGGCTTGTCGATGTTCTTTGTGATCCTGAATAGCTTTACCACTTTGATGGTGGTATTGGCTGGCTGGCAAGTCATTGAAAAGCGTGTAGCACAATACATGGCGGCATTCCTGATTATGTCAGGTCTGATCAACGGTGCATTCGTTGCTCTGGACGCGATTCTGTTCTACGTGTTCTTTGAAGCGATGTTGATTCCAATGTACCTGATCATCGGTATCTGGGGTGGGCCACGCCGCGTCTATGCGTCGGTGAAGTTCTTTCTCTATACCTTGATGGGTTCGCTGCTGACTTTGGTTGCGTTTATCTATCTGTATTATCAGACTGGTGGCAGTTTCGAGATTGCTGAATACCATCGCCTGCCTTTGGGTATGGCTGCGCAAACCTTGCTGTTGGTTGCATTCTTCTTCGCTTTTGCAGTGAAAGTGCCAATGTGGCCAGTTCACACTTGGTTGCCGGATGCTCACGTTGAAGCCCCAACCGGTGGTTCGATGGTGCTGGCAGCGATTACGCTCAAACTCGGTGCTTACGGTTTCCTGCGATTCGCTTTGCCGATTGCGCCAGATGCCTCCAGGGAGTATGCCTGGCTATTCGTAGCACTGTCGCTGGTTGCAGTCGTATACATCGGTATGGTTGCTTTGGTGCAAACCGATATGAAAAAGCTGGTGGCATATTCTTCGATTTCCCATATGGGTTTCGTGACACTGGGCTTCTTTATGTTTGGCGGCCTCAATGGCAACGAGCTGAACGCATGGGCTGTTGAAGGCGCTTTGCTGCAAATGATTTCGCACGGTTTTGTTTCTGCTGCGATGTTCTTCTGCATTGGTGTCATGTATGACCGCGTCCATAGCCGCAAGATTGCCGATTATGGTGGTGTTGCGAACAAGATGCCGATTTTTGCTGCTTTCATGATGTTGTTTGCGATGGCCAACTCGGGTCTGCCAGCCACTTCAGGCTTTGCCGGTGAATTCATGGTGATTTTGGGGGCGGTTCAAGTTAATTTCTGGTATGCCGCTGCGGCAGCCCTGACTTTGATTTTCGGCGCGGCCTATACCTTGTGGATGTATAAACGCGTGATTTTTGGTGATGTGGCAAATGATAATGTTGCTGAACTGAAAGACGTAAATACTCGCGAATTCTTGGTTTTGGCTATTTTGGCCATTGCAGTATTGGGCATGGGTTTATTCCCGAAACCATTTACTGATGTGATGCACCAGTCAGTGAATGACCTGATCTGGCACGTTTCGCAAACCAAGCTCCACTAATAATCGACTTTAATAAAGTAGGCTAGAACCATGACCTGGACCAGTCTTAATCCATGGGTGGCAACGCCAGAGATTTTCTTGCTCTGTGCGGTATGTGTCATCCTGCTGATTGATTTATTTATCAGTGATGCCAAACGCGGTATCACCTATGTATTGACCTTGCTCACTTTGGGTGTAACCGCTGCGCTGGTTGTGGCTGGTCACGAGCCACAAGCTCGTCTCGGCTTTAGTAATTCTTTCCTGGCTGATGCCCTGTCTGATTACGCCAAACTGGGTATGATTCTGGGTGTTGCCCTGGTATTGGTCTACAGCCGTTCATACGCAAAGGCTAGAGGGCTATACCGTGGTGAATTCTTTACTCTCTCGCTATTTTCCCTATTGGGAATGATGGTGATGGCGTCGGCGGTTAACTTCCTGACCCTGTACGTGGGTCTGGAGCTGATGTCGCTGTCGATCTACGCCATGGTCGCGCTCAATCGTGAATCATTTGCTTCAACTGAAGCGGCGATGAAGTACTTTGTCTTGGGTGCTTTGGCGTCTGGGATGTTGCTGTATGGCATGTCAATGCTGTACGGCGCGACAGGTAGTCTTGATGTATTTGTAATTGCAAAAGCCATTCAGTCAGGCTCTGCAAACAATTTGCTGGTTATTTTCGGTCTGGTTTTTGTTGTGACTGGCCTTGGCTTCAAGTTTGGCGCGGTACCATTCCATATGTGGGTGCCCGATGTTTACCAAGGCGCGCCAACGCCAATGACGCAGTTGATTTCAACTGCGCCAAAAGTGGCTGTTTTTGTCTTTACCTTGCGTGTATTGGCTCAGGCTTTGGAAGGTTTCGCACCAGACTGGCGCGGTATGCTGATGATCTTGGCGGTCTTGTCAATTGGTCTGGGTAATATCACTGCGATTGCCCAAAGCAATATCAAGCGTATGTTTGGTTATTCGACCATTTCTCATATGGGCTTTGTCTTGCTGGGTATTTTGGTGGCCACACCGAATGGCTACGCGGCCTCCTTCTTTTATGTCATCAGCTATGTATTGATGGGCGCTGCAGGTTTTGGTTTGTTGATGCTGCTGTCGCGTGAAGGCTTTGAAGCAGATCAGATTACTGATTTGAAAGGCTTGAATCAGCGCAGCCCATGGTTTGCCTTGATGATGTTGTTCACCATGTTCTCGATGGCGGGGATTCCTGTTTTTCTGGGGTTCTTTGCGAAACTGTCGGTCTTGAAAGAGATCGTTAATATGCAAATGGTGTGGCTGGCTGTCATCGCCGTAGCATTCTCGCTGATCGGGGCGTTCTACTATCTACGTGTTGTTAAAGTCATGTACTTTGACGATGCCGAGTCGAATGAGCCGTTACAGGGCTGCATGATTAGCAAAGTCGTATTGTCAGTCAATTGTCTGCTGTTGCTGATGCTTGGCTTGATGCCAAATCAGATGATGACCTTGCTGATTGATGCGGTTCAGCGTTCAATTATTCCGGGCTCATATTAATCAACATGCAAAATTTGCTTGTGATTGGCTCTTTGGCGGCTTTGGCCGCCAATTTGCCTTTTTTGTCTGACAAAATCCTGTTCGTTTTTATACCCAAGTCAGGGCGTAAGAATTTTTGCTGGCGCGTGCTTGAATTGGGTTTGCTGTTTTTGTTGCTAGGTTTGCTGGCGAGATTGATTGAAGGGCAGCTTAGTCCGGTTCATCCACAGAACTGGCCATTTTATGTGAGCACATTGGCGTTATTTAGCGTGCTTGCATGGCCGGGCTTTGTCTGGCGATTTTTCTGGCGCAAACCAGGATTGTGATGTAAAGGAATGGCTTAAATCCTTGCCAAAGTAATTGAGGCCGTTTATTATTGCGCTTCCCTAGGCACGTAGCTCAGCTGGTTAGAGCACCACCTTGACATGGTGGGGGTCGTTGGTTCGAGTCCAATCGTGCCTACCAATATTCAGGAATACAGAAATGCAACGAACAAGCACTACAACCTTTGAAATCACAGGTTAAGCCGTTCACAGTTCTTATTCTTAAAAAGTGCGGCTTAAGCCGCACTTTTTTTTTGTCTTGTTTTAAATATTGAATTCGGCCGTTGCCGATACTTGTAAAGGCGAAAATAATGCCAGTTGTAACTCTTCCAGATGGTTCGCAACGTCAGTTTGAATCTGCAGTAACAATTGCTGAAGTTGCAGCAAGTATTGGCGCAGGACTCGCTCGTGCAGCGCTTGCGGGCAAGATCGATGGTCAACTTGTTGATACCAGCTACATCATTGATCGTGATGTGAATCTGGCGATCATTACCGAGAAAGATGCCGATGGTCTGGAGGTGATTCGTCACTCAACCGCTCACTTATTGGCTTATGCGGTCAAGCAGCTTTTTCCGAGTGCGCAAGTGACGATTGGCCCTGCGATTGAAAACGGCTTCTATTACGATTTCTCGTACGAGCGTCCGTTCACACCCGATGATCTGGTGCTGATCGAGAAGAAAATGCAGGAGCTGGCCAAGCAGGATATTCCGGTTGAGCGCTATGAGTTATCACGTGATGAAGCTGTGGCTTACTTCAAAAGCATTGGTGAAATCTACAAAGCCGAGATTATTGAATCGATTCCGGCAGATCAAACATTAAGTCTGTACCGTGAAGGCGATTTTACCGACTTGTGCCGTGGCCCACACGTCCCATCAACCGGCAAACTTAAAGTATTCAAGCTGATGAAGGTTGCGGGTGCTTATTGGCGCGGCGATAGCAAGAATGAAATGCTGACGCGGATTTATGGTACGGCTTGGGCCAAGAAAGAAGACTTGGCGCAATATTTGCACATGCTCGAAGAGGCCGAGAAGCGCGATCACCGCAAAATTGGCAAGCAGCTTGATCTGTTCCATATGCAGGATGAAGCGCCGGGCATGGTGTTCTGGCATCCTAAGGGATGGACACTGTGGCAAACCATCGAGCAATACATGCGCCGCAAGCTGAATCAGCATGGCTACGATGAAATTCGTACGCCGATGGTGATGGACCGTACTTTGTGGGAAAAATCAGGTCACTGGGAAAATTACCACGACAATATGTTCACGACAGAGTCGGAAAAACGTGATTACGCGGTCAAGCCGATGAATTGTCCCGGTCATATTCAGGTGTTCAATCAAGGTCTGCGTTCTTACCGTGATTTGCCGTTGCGCTACGCCGAATTTGGTTCTTGCCACCGTAATGAGCCTTCCGGCTCGCTGCATGGGATTATGCGTGTCCGCGGTTTTGTGCAGGATGATGCTCATATTTTCTGTACTGAAGATCAGGTACAGCAAGAAGCTGCAGCTTTCATTGATTTGCTCAAAGAAGTTTACGCTGACTTTGGCTTTAGCGAAATTCTGGTCAAGCTGTCGACTCGCCCAGAGAAACGCGTCGGTACCGAAGAGAGCTGGGACAAAGCCGAAGCTGCACTAGCAGCCGCTTTGCAGTCACAAGGCTTAGAGTTTGAGTATCTACCGGGTGAGGGCGCTTTCTACGGCCCTAAAATTGAATTTACGCTCAAGGACTGCTTAGGTCGCTTGTGGCAGTGCGGTACTTTGCAGATCGATCCGAATTTGCCAGAGCGTTTGGGGGCTGAATATGTCGGCGAAGATAATGCCAAGCATCGCCCAATCATGTTGCATCGTGCCGTGCTCGGTTCGCTCGAACGCTTTATCGGTATTCTTATTGAAAATTTCGCTGGTGCTTTCCCTGTGTGGCTGGCGCCTGTTCAGCTGGTCGTGATGAACATCTCTGAATCTCAGCGTGAATATGCGCAGAATGTGACCGCTCGTCTCAATCAAAATGGACTTCGTGCGATTGCTGACTTGAGAAATGAGAAAATAACCTATAAAATCCGCGAACATAGCTTGCAGCGTTTACCGTATCAATTAATTATTGGTGACAAAGAACGCGACGCAGGTTTGGTGGCCGTGCGAAATCGCAGCGGTGAAGACTTGGGGCAGATGACGGTTGAAGCCTTGGTGGCGCTTATCCAGTCCGAAATTCCGAAAGTCTAACGCTTGCCGATGCACGGTTTTGTTTTTGAATGACTTGGAGTAATGACAATAGCTGCTCAAGATAAAGGCCCGCGGATCAATGGTGAGATCACTGCGCGCGAAATTCGTTTACAAGGTGTGGATGGCGATCAACTCGGTATTGTTTCGCTGAACCAAGCTCTTCAAATGGCTGAAGATGCAGATGTTGATCTCGTTGAGATCGCGCCTAATGCACAGCCTCCTGTTTGTCGGCTGATGGATTTCGGCAAATTCCGTTACGAAGAAGCCAAGAAAAAGCACGCTGCCAAGCTCAAGCAAAAGCAGGTACAGATTAAAGAAATCAAACTGCGCCCGGGTACGGATGAAAATGACTACCAGGTTAAATTGCGCGGTGCGATCCGTTTCCTGAATGATGGTGATAAATGCAAATTTACTTTGCGTTTCCGTGGCCGTGAAATGGCTCACCAAGAAATCGGTATGGCTCAGCTCAAACGGGTAGAAGCCGATCTGGTCGAGTTGGCTGTTGTTGAGCAATATCCGCGACTCGAAGGTCGTCAGATGGTCATGCTGCTGTCACCGAAGAAAAAATAACAGACTGACGACTGTGTCTGTTTAAGGTCTGGTCGCAAGGCAAGATCAACAGTCGTAACAAAAGCGGGGTGGCGGGTATTAAGTTCTAATTTATTAGACGCCTGTCGCCTGATCTAATAGCTCATCGGAGCAATGCAATGCCAAAGATGAAAACCAAGAGCAGCGCGAAAAAGCGCTTCACAGTGCTTGGCGGTGGTGGTGTTAAACGTAGTCATGCGTTCAAACGTCACATCTTGACCAAGAAAACCACTAAAACCAAGCGTCAATTGCGCGGTACGTCTATGGTCGATGCGACCAATATGGCGTCTGTTCGTGCAATGTTGCCTTACGCTTAACCTAGGAGAAGAAACATGCCTCGCGTTAAACGTGGTGTAACCGCTCGTGCTCGTCATAAGAAAGTTTTAGCCCTCGCTAAGGGTTATCGTGGTCGTCGTAAAAACGTCTATCGCATCGCTAAACAAGCGGTGATGAAAGCTGGTCAATACGCGTACCGTGACCGTCGTCAGAAAAAACGTCAATTCCGTCAATTGTGGATCGCGCGTATTAACGCCGCTTCACGTGAGTGCGGCCTGGCGTACAGCCGCTTCATGAACGGCCTGAAAAAGGCTGGCATCGTGGTTGACCGTAAAGTGTTGGCTGACTTGGCTGTATTCGACAAACCAGCTTTTGCTGCTTTTGTTGAAAAAGCTAAAGCTAGTCTCGCTGTTTAATCGGTTCTGCTGATGAGAAGGGAGGCCTAGCCTCCCTTTTTTATTCGAAAAAATTCAGCAAACGTAGATTGTTTTGCCAAGGTTTTAGCTGAGCGCTAGCCACTTTTTCAAAGCAATTTTCAAACCTTCCTTTCCACATTTAGATCGGGCGCAAAACCATGGTTGCGAACGTGCAAACGTTACTTGAAGCCGGTTTGGCCGCATTAGATGCGACCAATGATCCGGTAGAGCTAGAAAATGTCAAAGCCCATTACGTTGGTAAACAGGGCGAAATTACTCAATTGATGAAGCAATTGGCTGCTTTGCCACCGGAAGAGAAAAAATCTTTCGGCGCCACGGTTAACCAAGCCAAGCAAGCTTTCGAAGCTGCGCTGAACGCCAAGCGCGATGCGATTGCAGCGCAAAAGCTCGCCGCGCAATTGGCCGCCGAAGCGCTCGATATCAGCCTGCCAGGGCGTGGTACGGCTAAAGGTGGTCTGCATCCGGTGACGCTAGTGCAGCAACGTATTGAAACGCTGTTCGCCAGCATGGGTTTTGCCGTCGCCGATGGCCCGGAAATCGAAAATGATTTTCATAATTTTGAAGCGCTGAATATTCCTAAAAATCACCCTGCGCGGGCGATGCAGGATACGTTTTACGTCGAAAATGACGGTGAGCCTCTGGTGTTGCGCACGCATACATCGCCGATTCAGGTGCGCTACATGCTCAATAATGAGCCGCCGATCAAGATCGTAGCGCCGGGCCGCGTTTATCGCGTTGATTCGGATGCGACTCACTCACCGATGTTCCATCAGATGGAAGGCCTGTGGGTTGATGAAAATGTCTCGTTTGCCGATTTGAAATCGGTGATTGTTGATTTCTTGCGTCGTTTCTTTGAGCGTGATGATCTGGAGGTGCGTTTCCGTCCGTCATTCTTCCCATTTACCGAGCCATCGGCTGAGATCGACGTCAAGTGGTCGAAGGGCTGGATGGAAGTCGGCGGTTGCGGCATGGTGCATCCGAATGTGTTGAAAAACGTCAATATTGATGCCGAGAAATACACCGGTTTTGCGTTCGGGATTGGCTTGGATCGTTTTGCGATGCTGTATTACGGCGTTAACGATTTGCGCCAGTTTTTCGACAACGATCTGTCTTTCTTATCCCAATTCAAATAAGTGATAAGACAAAAACACGCCAACTTCGTTACTCCGTCTTGCCGTACTCTGAGTACTGTCTGCGACGTCATGCCTTGTTGGAGAGTTTTTGTTCCATTCATATTTAAGCAGAGCTGGTAATTATGAAATTTTCTGAACAGTGGTTGCGTAGCTGGGTTAATCCTGCGATCAATTCTGACGAGTTGGCTCATCTGTTGACGATGGCCGGCTTGGAAGTGGAAGAGAACGATCCTGCTGCACCTGAATTTACCGAGGTGTATGTCGCGGAAGTGCTGAGTGTGACCAAGCACCCCGATGCAGATCGTCTGAATGTATGTAGCGTCAATGTCGGTGAAGCCGAGCCGCTGCAAATCGTTTGTGGTGCGGCCAACGTTGCGGTTGGCATTAAAGTGCCTTGTGCGCGCGTGGGCGCCGTGCTGCCGGGCGACTTTAAAATCAAAAAAGCCAAAGTTCGTGGCGTTGAATCAATGGGCATGTTGTGCGCCGAGCAAGAAATCGGCTTGGCTGAGGAATCCTCAGGTTTGCTGATTTTGCCTGCGGATGCACCAGTGGGTATGCCGATTCGTGAGTACCTCGATCTTGATGATCGCCTGATGACTTTGAAACTGACGCCAAACCGTTGTGATTGCTTGTCAATCCGTGGCTTGGCGCGTGAAGTCGCTGCGCTCACCAAAACTGCACAGCAAGTTGTCGCGACGCCTGCGGTAGCAGTGACTGCGACTCAAACACGTGCGGTGAATTTGCAAGCAGGTGATGCCTGCCCTAGGTATGCGGGTAGAGCCATTGTTGGTGTTAATCAAGCAGCATATACCCCTGATTGGATGAAGCAGCGTTTGGAGCGTTGTGGCGTACGTTCAATTTCGGCGATTGTTGATGTGACCAACTACGTGTTGCTTGAACTCGGCCAGCCTATGCATGCCTTTGATTTGGCAAAATTGCAGGGTGATATCAATGTTCGTTTCGCCAAAGCGGGCGAAAAGATCAAACTGCTCAATGAAAAAGAGCTGGAGCTCACTGACGATTTGCTGGTGATTGCGGATGACGTGAAGCCTGTTGCCTTGGCTGGCATTATGGGCGGCGCTGAATCGAGTGTTGAAGCAGGCTGCACTGATATTTTCCTTGAGTCGGCCTTCTTTGCTCCAAATGTGATTGCAGGCAAAGGTCGTCGTTTCGGTTTCTCATCGGATTCTAGCCACCGTTTTGAGCGCGGCGTTGATTTCGGCTATGTGCGTGAAGCGCTGGAACGCGCCACTGCCTTGATCATCGAAATCTGTGGCGGTCAAGCTGGCCCTGTGACTGAATCTGTAGCTAAATTGCCAGCGCGTAAACCAGTTGCGCTGCGCGTGTCTCGCGTGATTAAAGTGTTAGGCATTAGCCTGCCAGCCGCGGAGATCGTCGCTTTGCTGCAAGGCCTAGGTCTGGCGAGCGAGCTAGCAGGCGACGTGATCACGGTAACACCACCCTCGTACCGCTTCGATATCGAAATCGAAGAAGATCTGATCGAAGAAGTGGCGCGGGTGTTCGGCTACGACAATATTCCTGTGCAGCCCAGCAATGCGCGTAGCGCCATGCTGCCGCAACCCGGCCATTTGCGTAGCAAAAACGTACTGAAACAAATTATCGCAGGTCGCGACTATCAGGAAGCCATTTCCTATGCCTTTGTCGAGGCGCAATGGGAGGCGGATTTCGCCGCAAACAACGCGCCGATCAAACTGATTAATCCAATCGCCAGTCAGATGAGCGCGATGCGCTCGACCTTGCTTGGCGGCCTGATTGCCGCTTTGCAGCACAATCAGAATCGCAAGCAAGATCGCGTGCGCCTGTTTGAAGTGGCGCGCGTGTTCAATGGCTTGAATGCCGAACAGCAACCTGAGAAAATCGCCGCCCTTGCATGGGGGGGGCGTGTGGCCGAGCAGTGGGGCGCGGGTAAAGAGCGCGTAGACTTCTTTGATGTCAAAGCCGATGTCGAAGCTTTGCTGGCACCACGCGTGGCCGAGTTCCGCCGCGTAAGCCATCCGGCGTTGCATCCAGGCCGTTCGGCCGAGGTCGTGCTCGATGGGCAAGTGATGGGTTACATCGGCGAGCTGCATCCGCAATGGGTACAAAAATACAGCCTGCAAAATGCGCCCGTGGTGTTTGAACTCGATGTCGCAGCGCTGACGCAAGTGCAGAAATTGAGTGCTGGTGCGGTATCGAAATTCCAGGCCGTGCGCCGGGATCTGGCCTTGCTGATGGACGAGAGCGTGACGGTAGATCAACTCAAAGCTGCTTTTGCAAGTGCCAAACTGGCGATTGTGGCCAACATTGATGTGTTCGATGTTTACCGTGGTAAAGGATTGCCGGAAGGTAAAAAGAGCCTTGCATTCAAAGTCTTATTGCAAGATACTCACAAAACTTTAACAGATGAAGAAGTTGATGCGGCAATTGCAGCATTGATGAAGAAGGCAGAAACATGCGGCGCGATCTTGAGAACATAATGCAGTACGAAGCAAGCACTTTGACCTTAACCAAGGCCGATCTGGCCGATATGCTGTTTGATAAGGTTGGGCTGAACAAGCGCGAAGCCAAGGATATGGTCGAAGCATTCTTCGATGAAATCCGTGGTGCGCTGGCCGAAGGTGATACGGTAAAATTGTCAGGTTTTGGCAATTTCCAGTTACGCGACAAGCCGCAGCGCCCAGGCCGCAACCCAAAAACCGGTGAAGAGATTCCTATTTCAGCGCGTCGCGTGGTGACATTCCACGCCAGCCAAAAACTAAAAGGTATGGTTGAAGTTCACTATGCAAAACTCCAGCAGCGTTATTCCAACCAGTGATTTGCCGTCGATTCCAGCCAAACGTTACTTCACCATTGGTGAAGTCAGCGATTTGTGCGGTGTCAAACCTCATGTTCTGCGCTATTGGGAGCAAGAGTTTACCCAGTTAAAACCGGTTAAACGCCGTGGCAACCGTCGGTACTATCAGCACCATGAAGTATTGCTGGTGCGCAGGATCCGCTCATTGCTTTACGAGCAAGGTTTTACCATCAGCGGCGCTCGCAATCAGCTTGGCGCGCATTTGGCTGAGGCGGGTAACGACAGTGGCGAAGTGACGCTGACCGAAGTCCGGCATGAGCTGGAAGGTTTACTGGTTTGGCTGGAAGATTAAGTCGTCGACTTGCATGGGGTGCAAGGGGTCGCAAAGTTTCGACCCATGTCCCCACTTGAGCTAAAATGTAAGCTCTGCTAAGATGCTGTCTCTCGGAATATGGCGCAGCCTGGTAGCGCACTTGCATGGGGTGCAAGGGGTCGCGAGTTCGAATCCCGCTATTCCGACCAATCAAATAAAGGGCTTATGGTCGAAAGATCATAAGCCCTTGTTTCTTTTTATCTGTATTTCTTTCTATCTGCGTCCAATGCTATTCGCGGGCGCGGTATCGTTTCACTGATCTCCGGGTATGTAAGCATGTGCTGGTTTTTCTTCACGCTTTACCAGCTGAAAACGATACGCCACCACATTGCGCTTGTATAATGCAGGGTTTTCGCACTGCACTCGATAAAAATTCATGATTCGTAAACTGATAGGCAAAGTGCTACGTCGTCCTGGTAAGCGGGTGTTGCACGCCAAACACTATGGCATTCGGCGTGATCAATTGCATTCCGGGGCGCTGAAAGTCTGTGATCGCCTGCAAGATGCGGGCTACGAGGCTTATATCGTCGGTGGTGCGGTGCGTGATTTGCTTTTGGGCAAATCGCCCAAGGATTTTGATGTTGCGACCAGTGCAACGCCTGAGCAGGTGCGCCATGTCTTTCACCGATCGCGCATTATTGGCCGCCGCTTCCGTATCGTGCATGTGCCGTTTTATGATCGGGGTGGCGAAGAAATTATCGAGGTCACGACTTTCCGTGGCAGCGCCGATTCGCCAACCGATGCCAGCGGACGGATCATCCGTGACAATGTGTATGGCACGCTGGAAGAGGATGCGTCACGCCGTGACTTTACCGTCAATGCGCTGTATTACGATCCGAATAGCGACGAAATTGTCGACTTTCATCATGGTGTTGAAGACCTGGAAAAGCAGCAACTGGTGATGATTGGTGATCCGGTTAAACGCTATCACGAAGACCCGGTGCGCATGTTGCGTGCGGCTCGTCTGTCATCGAAGCTGGGTTTGAAAATTGCAGCGGATACAGCTGCGCCAATCAAAGCCCATGCCGCATTACTGGAAAACATTCCATCGGCACGCCTGTTTGACGAAATGATGAAATTGCTGCTTTCAGGCAAAGCCTGGGATTGTCTGCAGTCTTTGCGCGCCTACGGCTTGCACAAGCCGTTGTTTCCGCTGCTCGATAAATTGATGAGCCAAAAGGAAACGACCAGTTTCTTAAAACTGGCTTTACTCAATACCGATCAGCGTCTGGCCGAAGACAAGCCCGTTTCGGCTGGCTTTTTGTTTGCCGCCTTGCTCTGGCATGAAGTCGAAGCGGGCTGGCAGAAAAAAATCGCAGCGGGTGAGCATACTGTTCCGGCGCTGGTCGATGCGATGAACGACGTTGAAGCCAAAGTCACCAAACGCTTGGCGATTCCAAATCGTTACAGCGCGGCGATGAAGGAAATCTGGTTATTGCAACCACGCTTTGAGCAACGTGCAGGGCAAAAACCAATTCGTTTGCTCGAGCAGCCTCGTTTCCGTGCTGCATATGATTTTCTGCAGTTGCGCGCTGAATGTGGCTTGGTCGACAAAGAACTGGCGGATTGGTGGAGTCAGTTTCAGTCCTGCGACGAGGCTGCGCGTGAAGTCCTGATCAGTCAGGCGATTGCAGGCGGGAAAGGCGGCGAGCTAGAAAAATCCAAACGCCGTCGGCGCTCGCGTACCCGTAAACCCGCCACAGCCAAACCTGCAGCGAAAAGCGAATGACCCTTGCTTACATTGCCTTGGGCGCCAATTTGGGCGACCCAAGCGCGCAACTGCGCGATGCGCTGCATCTGATTGCCGCTTTGCCGCAAACGCAACTGCTGGCCAGCTCCTCTTTTTATGCCAGCGCCCCGGTCGGGTATGCCGATCAGCCTGACTTTGTGAACGCTGTTTGTGCCGTGGAAACGGAGTTGACGGCGGCAGACTTGCTGGCTGCGCTGTTGGCGCTGGAGTTGCAGCAAGGGCGCGAACGTAGCTTTAAAAATGCGCCGCGTACGCTGGATCTGGATGTGGTGCTGTATGGTGATCAGATCATCGATTTGCCACAACTGAAAATACCCCATCCGCGTATGCATCTGCGCGCCTTTGTATTGCTGCCTTTGCTGGAAATAGCCCCCGATATACAAATTCCACAATTGGGTTTGGCTGCAGATTACATTGCAGATGTGATTGATCAGCAATTATTTCGGCTGGATCAATAACGCAATATTGTCACCGCGGTATAAAAACAGTCGATTTTAATCTGCGACTGCTTTAGCATCCTGAAAAGCGTATATTTTTTTGCACCGCACCATGAGTGCCTCTTTTGGCTTGATTACCCATCATGAAAACGACACTTTCTACCCTGAAAAAAATGAAACAGGATGGCGCCAAAATTGCCATGCTCACATGCTATGACGCGAGTTTTGCGACGCTGCTGGACGAGGCTGGTGTCGATATTCTGCTGGTTGGCGATTCGCTGGGAAATGTCATTCAAGGGCATGGCAGCACTTTGCCGGTGACGATGGACGATATGGTTTACCACACCAAAGCCGTAGTACGCGGCACGCAAAAAGCGCTGGTGTTGGCCGATTTGCCGTTTGCCAGCTATCAGGTTTCGCCCATGCAAGCGTATGAAAATGCGGCGCGCTTGATGGCGGCGGGCGCTGAAATGATCAAAATCGAAGGTGGTGCGATCATGGTCGAAACCGTCGATTTTCTGGTTCAGCGCGGGATTCCGGTTTGCGCGCATATTGGTCTGCAACCGCAATCGGTTCACGTCTACGGCGGCTACAAAGTGCAAGGCAAGACGGAAACCGAAGCCGATATCCTCAAGCGCGATGCATTGGCGCTGCAGGCGGCAGGTGCAGCCATGGTATTGATGGAAATGGTTCCGGCTCAGGTGGCGGCGGAGATTACGGACGCGTTGTATGTGCCGACGATCGGCATTGGCGCGGGTATTCATGTGGATGGCCAGGTGCTGGTTTTGCACGATATGTTGGGCGTCTATCCGGGTAAAAAAGCACGTTTTGTCCGTAACTTTATGGGTGCAGGCGTCAGCAGTATTCAGGGCGCTGTTGAGTCGTATGTTAAAGCGGTCAAAGCACTCACTTTTCCGACCGAAGAGCATTCGTTTTAATTCAAAGTGGGGAATGAGGTAAAGACCTCGCTCCTCACGCCTTACTTCTCATTCATTATGAAAATCATCCATAGCATTTCCGAATTGCGTGCCTGGCGCAAAACCGTTGGCGAAGTGGCTTTTGTGCCAACGATGGGCAATTTGCACGAGGGGCATATCTCGCTGATCAAGGTGGCGAAAGAGCTAGCGCCACATACTGTGGTGAGTATCTTTGTAAATCGTTTGCAATTTGGTCAAGGCGAAGACTTTGACCGCTATCCACGCACGCTGGAAAGTGACGCAGCGATTATTGCGGCGAACGGTGGCGTCGACGTGATCTTTGCTCCCGATGAAAAAGAGTTATATCCGAACGTGATTCAGCAATATCAGGTCAATCCGCCAGCCATTGCCGAAGAACTCTGCGGCGCTTTCCGTCCGGGGCATTTTCGCGGCGTCGCAACGGTGGTGACCAAGCTGTTCAATATTGTGCAGGCCGATGTGGCGTGCTTTGGTAAAAAAGACTACCAGCAATTGGCCGTGATTCAGGGGATGGTCGCCGACCTGAATGTGCCAATTCGCATCGTGCCGGTGGATACCGGCCGCGCTCAAGACGGTCTGGCTCTGTCATCGCGCAACGGCTTTTTGACGGCCGAGCAGCGCGCCGAAGCGCCACGCTTGTTTTTCCATTTAAGCCGGATGAAAACGGCCATCGAGCAGGGCGAACGTGATTATTCGCGTCTGGCTCAGGAGACCGTCGCTGATCTACGCGCGCGGGGTTGGCTGGACATTGATTACGTTGAAACGCGCAATGCTTTAACGTTGAAACCAGCTGCGAGTACCGACAGGCAGTTGGTGATCTTGATTGCCGCGCGTATTGGCACGACGCGGCTGATTGATAATCTCGAAGTGAATTTATAATGCCGCTTATGGGTATGTCGTTGTAGCTATTTCTGGCTATGCGCTGCAGCGGTATACCTGTAAAATTCTTTCTGGTCTCTTGCCTCAGCGCAGCTTATTCCATTCGATAATCGCTTCTTTTTTATTGCTGCCTTGCTGGCCAATCGCGCTGCAATTGCCTTGGCGTCCAAATTTACTGCACTGCACCCAGAAACGGTTTGAACCTGCTTTTTGCGGCTCGGCAGGCGCGCCACATTTCGGGCAGGGCTGGGCTTTTAGGGTTGGGACTTGATCACTCATGGGCTGGCTCAGTGTATGGACTCGGGTCTGCAAGCATAGCGCGTTGCCCGGAAAATTACACCTGTAGTGTCATTTCGTCTGCGGATCGACTCTCTTCATTCTGGGGTACTGAAAATCTGACAGTGTGGCGTAAATCCTCGTTAATTTGAGTTTGGTGAATTATCCTGACGCATCAATTTGTTGCTTATGGGGAGTCGGAATGAAAAAACTATTACTGCCGTTGTTGCTGGCCTCGGCATTGGCTCATGCCGAGAATGTCGTATTTGAAGACAACTTCGATAAAGATCTTAGTCAGTGGGTTGGACAAGGCGGTGAAGATAGTTCGCCCATCTTTACTTCGATCGAAGTCGATCCACTAAATGCGGATAACAAGGCCGCCCGTTTTAACAAACCGGTCAATGTCGGTGATATTTTTAGTCGCGCCAAATTCCCCGCAGGCAAATACAAAATCGTTTTCGATTATCTGGGAACATGTGGCAATAACTGCGGCGGTACTTTGGGGCTTGATGAAGGCAAACCAGGACGCAAAGAGCAGTGGATTGCCAGTACTGCTAACGGTTTCCCCAACCGCTTGAAAGACAGCAAAAAATGGGAACATTACGAAATCGAATTCAAAGGTAAGTTTGATTTCCATCTCAAATGGGAGCAATGGGATTCGGCAAGTGGCTCGGGTAAGGATGCCTATATCGATAATCTGAAGTTGATCAGCCTGGAAACTGCCAAACCAGAGGACGCCAAGTCGACCGTGATTGCGCCTGTGACAGGGGGAGCGCCAGGCGCTGTGAGCCCGCAATCGGTGATGTATTTTACTGCGTGGGGCAAGCACAACAGTAATTTCCACGTTAAAAACCTCGATACCAGTGGCGCAGCAGGCAAAATTACTGTTCTCGAATACGCATTTGGGAATGTGAAAGACAACCGCTGCGTGGTCGGTGTAGATCAGGCCGGAGTCGGTTCGGCCGGCGATGATTACTGGAATCCGGTCGCCAAAGAGGTAACGCTCGACGGCTTGGAAGATAAAGGTGATAAAGGCTTGTTTGGTCACTGGAATCAGCTCAAACAGCTCAAGAAAAAATATCCGAATCTGAAAGTCGTGATCAGTCTGGGTGGGTGGACATGGTCGAAATACTTCTCGGATGCGGCGTTGCCAGCAAATCGGGAAGCCTTTGTAAAATCCTGCGTCGATGCCTACATCAAAGGCAATGTGCCAGATAAAACCGGCAAAGTAGTGCCGGGGCTGGCAGCAGGGGTGTTCGACGGATTCGATATTGATTGGGAATATCCAGCTTCGGCGGGCAATGACGGCAATATTGTTCGCCCGGAAGATACGCAAAACTTCACCGCTCTGCTGGCTGAGTTTCGCAAGCAAATCGATGCGGTGAAGCCGGGGCTGTTGCTGACGATTGCCGCTCCTGCTGCAGCATCAAAATCGGAAAAAATCGAGCTGGATAAAATTATTCCATCGCTCAACTGGATTAATCTGATGACCTATGACTTTACCGGTCCATGGTCGGCAACAACGGGACATCATGCAACCTTGATCGGCGGTGCAAAAGACAGGGTTTCTGTCGATAGCAGCATTGATGATTATCTTGGGCGTGGCGTACCTAGCAACAAACTGGTTCTGGGGGTGCCATTTTATGGTTATGGCTGGACCGTCAATAGTCTGGAAAATAATGGCCTGTATCAACCCGCAATTGCCAAAGCCAAAGGACCTATTGAAGCGGGCACAGCACCTTATTCATACTTGAAAACATTGCCGGGTACTGTTCATCGTGACGACAAAACACGTGCAGTCTGGAAAGTGAATGGCAAGGATGTCTGGGTGTATGACGACGTGCAATTGCTGAAAGAAAAAATCGAATTTGCCAAGAAGAAAAAACTGGGTGGGATCATGGCTTGGGAATTATCGCAAGATACTGCCGATGCTGAATTGGTCGATACGATTTATAAGGGCATGATCAAGAAGTAATTGGATTGTCGATAAAAAAGCCAGCTTGCGCGAGCTGGCTTTTTTTATTTAAGGTACAAAAAAAGCTGCAACCGACGTAGCTGTGTGGCAGCTTTGGATTTGCTTGGCGCGTCCAGCAGGAATCGAACCTGCGACCTTCAGCTTCGGAAACTGACACTCTATCCAACTGAGCTATGGACGCCTTTTGAAGAGCGGTGATAATAACTGCTTCTACGGTGTGCGTCTAGCCGCCCAAAGCTTGTAGCGGCAAAGATTAGCGGTATAATTGCGCTTGATAAAAGCTACTTCGGCTCATTTTTAACGATTTCTACAAGGGATGACAGCATGGGCGGATCCAACGCAACTGCGTCTAAGAGCGTTGCTGGTATGGTGCTGGCAGCTTTGATTGGCGTGCCACTGGTTGTATATTTGCTGATTAAATTGTTTACATCGGGCATGAATACCAATTTGACCAGTTCAACAATGACCAATGAAGCGGTTGCGGCGCGTTTGCAGGCTGTTGGTACGGTTAAGGTGGTTGAAGGCGGTGATGCGCCACCGGGAGCCCGTACTGGCAAGAATGTTTATGACGGCGTGTGTATTGCCTGTCACGGCGAAGGTCTGGCCGGTTCGCCCAAATTTGGCGATGCTGCTGCATGGGGTTCACGGATTGCGCAGGGTTTTGATACCTTGAGCAAACACGCACTGAATGGTCTGAATGCAATGCCGGCCAAAGGTGGTGCGCCTGATTTGAGTGATGATGAGTTGAAACGTGCCGTGGCCTATATGGCCAATGCCGCTGGAGCGAAATTTCAGGAGCCTGCCATTGCGGTTGCTGCGGGTGCTGATGCCTCAGAGGCAAGTGCCGCAGGCAAATAAACCAACAATTTAGCCTTGATAATCTCTGGATTGAATTGAAAAACGCCGCATTTTTGCGGCGTTTTTTGTTGGGGCTTATTCCTTGTCGAGTGTCTTGCTCAGATTTCTTGGTGCATCAACATCGTTGCCACGCCTAAGAGCAATAAAGTAGCTCAGAAGCTGGAAGGCAAGGATATATAACACTGGGTTAAGGTTGGCCAGCTGAGGAGGCATCTGGATGCTGTGCAGACCTTTCAGCGTGCTTAGACTAACATCGCTCAGAATATAAATTTCACCTTGTCGTGCACGAACTTCCTGCAAATTGGCCAGCATTTTCTCCGCCATCAAATCCCAGGGCAGGCAGGCGATGACGGGTACGGTGCGATTAATCAGTGTCACCGGTCCGTGGCGAATTTCTCCTCCGGCGTAGCCTTCGGCATGAAGGTAACTGACCTCTTTCATTTTTTGTGCGGCTTCCAGTGCAATTGGATAGTGAATATTCCGCCCGATCACAAATAAATCCTCGACGCCCGCCAGAGCTTGAGCCCATTGCTGGAGTTGCTGTGTGAGCTGATTCAGGATATGGGCTGTGGCGGCGGGTAGTAAATCGAGCTCTTCACTCAGGCGTGGTAAGTTCCGTTTGCGCCCTTCGGCCAGTTTGAGCGCTAAAAAGTACAGACAGAGCAACTGGGTGGTAAATGTTCTGGTCGACGTTGCCGCCATTTCCCGCCCGGCATATTGCATGATGTGATGTTTGCATAAACGGCTAATGCTGCTCTCTATCTGGTTGCTGATGCAGAGGGTCTCCTGATGCCCCAGATGAATCGCATGCTGGAGTGCAGCAATGGTATCGGCGGTTTCGCCCGATTGCGAAATGGCAATCAGCAGGGTATGGGGTTCAACTGGTGGGTTGCGGTAACGAAATTCGCTGGCATATTCCACTTGAGTCGGGATTCCCGCAATATGCTCCAGCCAGTGTCGTGCCGTTGCGGCTGCGTGATGGCTGGAGCCGCTGGCAATAATCAGGATGCGTTGATATGGATGACTCTGGCCGATTTGTTCAAGAAAGCTGGCCAGCTGTTTATCCTGATAATGTTTAATGAGCTCCGCCAGCAAGATGGGTTGTGCGGCTATATCGGCGAGCATTTGATGAGCAAATTGCCCGGCCAGATGGGCGGGGGTTGGTTCTTTTTGGCATGGATAACCCTCGATATTGAAGCACTGGACATACTGCGGATGAATTTCTGCCAGCTCATGACTCTCTAGAACGATCAGCAATGGCGCTTGTTCACGAATCAGCTTCGCATCGGTACTGAAGAAGCAGGCTTGAGGTTGTTGCCCGATAAAAATCGGAATGCCGAGCGTCGCACAAATCAGGTGGTTCTGGTCGCGCTTCAAGACGGCAAATGCCAGATGACCTTGACACTCCTGCAACGTTAACTGAACTGCTTGTCTTAAATTTCGGTGAACCCGCTCATGCCAGTCGATCAATGCGGCAATGATTTCGCTGTCACTATTGAGCTGCAATGTGTAACCCAGAGATTCAAGTCGGCTTGCAAGTTGGCGTCTGTTTTCCAGGTGCCCCAAGACGCTGATTGCAATGGTGTCGCGATAGAGGATTGGGCTGGTGCTGTGTGGATAAAGATTAAAGCTGGTCAGAATCGCATCATGAGGAGCTTGGCGCTCAGGCAGGTGGCTGCCGTGAAAAATGTCGATGTTCTCGTCCTGGCGCCGATAGGCAAGACCGCAAAAATAACGTGGGGCATCCAGTAGCGAAGCCGCATGATTGAGTAAAGGGTTGGCATCGTGCGAGGCAATCGCACCGAGCAGAATGTTCATCAGGAATTCCGATCGCTTAGGGTGAATATCTATATCGTAGTTGCCTGTTGGCCGAGATCAAACTGCGCTTTTCTTCTGCCGATGAATCAAGCGGATTGTTGCGCTAAATTTGCAGGCGCAGATGTGAAGCCAAGGCGAAATCCGGTGCGCTGAGGTAGAATGATGCCCTTTATGTGCCGCAGCGGTAGATGCGACGCTGGGATGAATAGCAGGATTTTCAATGGCCAAAGCAGCGAAATCGAATTTACCAGAAAGTTATGAGGCAGGCGTTGCCGAGCTTGATGCGCTGATCGCGCAAATGGAAGGCGGTCAGATGCCGCTTGAAGCCAATCTGGCGGCTTATCAGCGCGGTACCGAATTGCTGCGCTTTTGCGAGGCCAAACTCGCGGCCGCCGAGCAGCAGGTCAAAATACTCGAAGCGGGCGAACTCAAAGACTTTCCTGACGCCGGAGCCTGAAATGCAGACTGAATTTCAACACTGGATGTTGCAAGTGCAGACGCAAATGGAAAACGCGCTGAGCCAATATCTGCCCGATTCGACGCACATTCCGGAGCGCCTGCACGATGCGATGCGCTATAGCGTCCTTGATGGTGGCAAGCGCGTTCGCCCGCTGCTGGTCTTTGCTGCTGGTGCGCTGGTGGATGCCGACCCGCAACGCTTGCAGGCTGCCGGTGCGGCGCTTGAAATGATTCATGCCTATTCGCTGGTGCATGACGATATGCCGGCGATGGATAACGATGTTTTGCGTCGTGGCAAACCGACGGTTCATGTGGCGTTTGGCGAAGCGACCGCCTTGCTGGCTGGTGATGCCTTGCAAAGCGCGGCGTTTGATGTGCTGACCGCAGAGCAACTGGCCGATAAACCGAGCGATCAGTTGAAAATGGTCAATATCCTCGCGCGCGCTTCGGGTAGTCTGGGCATGTGCGGCGGGCAGGGGATTGATCTCTACAGCGTCGGCGAGGCTCTGACGCTGCCCGAGCTGGAAATGATGCACATTCTGAAAACCGGCGCGCTGATTCGTGCGGCAGTCTTGCTGGGTTCTTATTGTGGCAAGCCCTTGTCGGATGAACAGCGCAATGCGCTCGATCATTACGCCAAATGCGTTGGCCTCGCGTTTCAGGTGGTTGACGATATTCTCGACTGCGAAGCCGACTCGGCGACGTTGGGCAAAACCGCCGGCAAGGATGCCGCCAATAACAAACCAACCTATGTGGCACTGCTGGGAATGAAAGGTGCCAAGGAAAAAGCGGAAGAATTGAAAACAGCGGCTTTCGATGCGCTGGCTCCATTTGGCGAAAAAGCCAAGCTGCTTCATGCCCTGGCTGGGTATATTGTTGACCGTAAATATTGATATAGCTTGCAGGTATATACCCCTGTTGGCCGGATGATTGTCCATGACTTGTCCTACGACTTATTCTTTTCTTGACCGTATCGAATGCCCAGCTGATTTGCGAGCGCTTGAGCGCAAGCATTTGCCGCAAGTGGCGCAGGAAGTGCGTCAGTTTCTGCTCGATTCGGTCAGCCGAACCGGCGGTCACTTTGCGTCCAATCTCGGTGCAGTCGAGCTGACCGTCGCTTTGCATTATGTGTTTGATACGCCGCACGACCGACTGGTGTGGGACGTAGGTCATCAAAGCTATCCGCACAAAATCCTCACCGGACGCAAAAACCGCATGCACACAATGCGGCAGAAAGGCGGTCTGGCGGGGTTTCCGAAGCGCGATGAATCCGAATACGACACCTTTGGCGTTGGTCATTCGTCGACGTCGATTGGTGCCGCGCTTGGCATGGCCGAAGCGGCCTTGCTCAAAGGCGAAAAACGCAAAGCCATTGCCGTGATCGGCGACGGTGCCATGACGGCGGGGCAGGCGATTGAAGCGCTGTTCAACGCGGGTCATCGCGATCTGACCGATTTGCTGGTGATTCTGAACGACAACGAAATGTCGATTTCGCCCAATGTCGGCGCGTTCAACAATTACCTCGCCAAGCTCTTATCGGGCAAGTTTTACAACGGCATCCGCAATGCATCAGGCAAGGTGCTCGACGTCATGCCGCCACTGAAAGAGCTGGCGAAAAAAGGCGAAGAAAGCGTCAAAGGTTTTCTAACGCCGGGCACACTGTTTGAGGAAATCGGCTTCAACTACATCGGTCCGATCGATGGTCACGACATCGAAACGCTGGTCGCGACGCTCTCGAACATCAGGGAACTCAAAGGCCCCCAATTTCTGCACGTCGTCACTAAAAAAGGCAATGGCTACAAGCTCGCCGTCGCCGATCCGGTCAAATACCATGCAGTCACGCCATTTACCCCGGCCGACGGGATGGCTGGTGGCAAATCCGGCGGCAAGCCGAGCTTTACACAGATTTTTGGCGATTGGCTGTGCGATATGGCCAAGCAGGACGACAAACTCGTCGGCATTACACCGGCGATGCGTGAAGGCAGCGGCATGGTGCGTTTTCATCAGGAATTCCCCGAGCGTTATTTTGACGTCGGCATCGCCGAACAACATGCGGTGACGTTTGCCGGCGGCCTAGCCTGCGAAGGCCTGAAACCCGTCGTCGCGATCTACTCGACTTTCCTGCAGCGTGCGTATGACCAGTTGATTCACGATGTTGCGCTGCAAAACCTCGACGTCACCTTCGCGATCGACCGCGCAGGTCTCGTTGGCGCCGACGGCCCGACACACGCCGGCAGTTTTGACCTTTCATACCTGCGCTGCATCCCGAATATTGCGATTCTGGCGCCGGGCGACGAAAACGAATGCCGCCAGATGCTCTACACCGCGTATCAACACGCAGGCCCGGCTTGTGTGCGTTATCCACGAGGTAGCGGCATGGGTGTTCAGGTCGAGGCTGGAATGAGTCTGCTGCCCTGGGGTAAAGGCGAAATCCGCCGCGTAGCCACCGAGCAAGAAGGCAAAAAAATCGCGATTCTGGCCTTTGGTACGGTGCTCGAACCCGCACTGCAAGCCGCTGAAGACCTGAACGCCACGGTCGCCAATATGCGTTTCATCAAACCACTCGACACCGCACTGGTGCTGGAATTGGCCGCAAACCATGATTTGATCGTAACGGTCGAAGACAACGCCATCATGGGCGGCGCAGGCAGCGCCGTCATTGAAACCATGATGGCCGCTGGTGTGTGCAAACCTGTGTTGCAACTGGGTCTACCCGACAGCTACGTCGAGCATGGTGAACAAAAGCAAATTTTGGCTGATTGCGGATTGAATATGGACGGAATTAAGTTTAGTGTTCAGCTGAAGTTACAAGAAGTCTGAGCGATACACCTGTCTGCTATTGAATATATCGTGCTTGAATCGTTTTGAGAGTACGTGACGCGATTGGTTTAATTGCAAAAAGAGCCGACCGGCAAGGAAAATTTTGCCTCTGTTTTTTGTTTCGAGTAGGCTTTGCGTCAACTATTTGAAAGAATTTTGCGGGCTTGATGTTTGAAATTAGGTGAAAAGCGCTATGGGAAACGGTGTTTATGGTAGTGTCAATCAGATCACTTGGGTTTCTGGGTTCTACGATTACAGCTGGCTACTTGGTACAACGAAGTGGGGTGGGGCTGTTGGATCTGGCGTGACGCTGACCTACAGTTTTGTTACAAATCCTTCGGCTATCAAGTACGACTCCTATGTGACGACCGGATTTAACGCGACACAGCAAGCTGTTGCTAAACAAGTTCAGGTAGCTTGGGCTGCCGTTGCCAATATCAAGTTTGTTCAGGTCGCAGATGGAACTTCCAGTGCTGGCGATATTCGCTGGTTGAATTCAAGCAATGCAACCCACAACCCGACCGCATATGCCTATTACCCCTCATCTAGTGAATGGGGTGGAGATATCTGGATGGGACCCAGTTCTCCTGCATATAAAACCCCGGTGGTCGGCAACTATGGCTATGCAACCTTTTTGCATGAGTTGGGTCATGCACTGGGTTTAAAGCATCCGCACGATGGTGGCACTATTGCAAATACTTTGCATGACCAACTGAAATACAGCGTCATGTCGTACCGCGATTATGCTGGCGATACTCTGAATGGGTATGACACCACTTTTTATCCAACGACTCCGATGCTGGATGATATCAAGGCCATCCAGACTTTGTATGGAAAAAACCTCAGTTATAACTATGGCAATAATGTTTATAAATGGGGCGCAACACAATCTATTTTTCAGACGATATGGGATACGGGTGGGGTTGATGCAGTTGATGCAACTAGTCAGCTGAAGTCTGTTGTGATTAATCTGAATGCAGGTACATTCAGTAATATTGGCAAATCATTTTTTAATGGAAAGACTTACGTTAATGACTGCCTTGCAATTGCTTATGATTGTACGATTGAAAATGCCTATGGTTCGGCTTACGCTGACACACTGATTGGAAACTCCGTGGGCAATACATTAACGGGCGGAGCAGGAAATGATCGTCTGCATGGCAATGCTGGGAACGATGTGCTGAATGGCGGGGCTGGTGTTGATACTCTGGTTGGTGGAGCAGGCAACGATACGTATTACCTTGATAATGTAAAAGATGTGGTGAGCGAAACCAGCACAGTTTCAACTGAGATTGATACTGTTGTTACGAGCTTCACATATACATTAGGTGCCACGCTTGAAAGGCTGACTCTTACAGGGCCTTCTGCAATTAGTGGTTATGGGAACTCTTTGGCGAATACCATTATTGGGAATGCTGCTAAAAATACCCTAAGTGGTGGTGCTGGTGCAGATGTTTTGAATGGCGCCGCTGGTGCAGATACCATGATCGGTGGCATTGGTGATGATGTCTATTATATTGATAATATTGGCGATATTGCCAAAGAAACGACTACCGATTTGGCTGAAATCGATACGGTCGTTTCCAGTGTCAGCTACACGCTAGGCGCAAATCTGGAAAAACTGACTTTATCTGGCAGTGCAGCAATCAATGGTACTGGCAATGCCCTGAATAATACTTTGACAGGCAATGCGGCCTCGAATGTATTAAACGGCGGAGCAGGTTCGGATATTCTTAATGGTGCAGCTGGTACTGATACGTTGATCGGTGGCACAGGTGCTGACACCTACTATGTCGACAATACTGGTGATCGAATCTCTGAAACCTCAGTGAGCCTGACAGAGATCGACACCGTTATTTCCAGCGTCAGTTATACCCTTGGTGCAAATCTGGAAAAATTGACTTTGTCCGGCACAGCTGCCATTAACGGTTCTGGCAACGAACTGAATAATTCGATTACTGGTAATGCCGCAGCCAATATCTTGAGTGGTGGTGCCGGTGATGATATTTTGGATGGACTTACCGGTGCGGACACCATGGTTGGAGGGGCAGGAAACGACACCTATTTTGTGGATCACGCCCAAGATATCGTTATAGAGACGACGGTCTCGCCAACTGAAATTGACACGGTTGTTTCCATGATTAGTTATGGTCTCGGCGCAAATCAGGAAAAATTGATTTTGTCCGGTACTTCGGCCATCAATGGTACGGGAAATGAACTGGATAACACCCTGAGCGGAAATGCCGCAGCGAATATTCTTGATGGTGGAGCTGGTGCTGATACGCTGATTGGTGGTTTCGGAGGCGATACTTATTATGTGGATCATATCAATGACCAGATATTGGAAACATCGGACGATCTGTCCGAAATTGACTCTGTTGTTTCCAGCGTCAGCTATACCCTTACCGCAAATTTGGAAATTCTGACCTTGTCCGGAACCGATGCAATCAATGGCACGGGAAATGATTTGAATAATACCTTGACCGGTAATTCTGCCGAGAATGTGCTGGATGGCGGGGCAGGCGCAGATGTTTTGAATGGGCAGCTCGGAGCCGATACCATGCTAGGTGGAGCAGGTGATGATATCTACTACGTAGATAACCAGCTCGATGTGGTGATCGAAAATGCGTCATCCGGTATGGATACTATCATTGCTAGCATTGATTGCACGCTGAGTGTCAATGTGGAAAATTTGGTTTTGAGTGGCAATGCCAATATTAGTGGTATTGGTAATGATGGGAATAATCAATTGGTTGGCAATTTAGCAGCCAATCAATTGAATGGCGGCCTTGGTGATGATTTGCTTATTGGCGGAGCAGGGGATGACGTGCTTTATGGCGGCGACGGGGCTGATTGTTTTGTCTTTGACTGTCTGATCGGCAGCGATACTGTGATGGACTTTGTGAGTGGATCGGATTTGATTGTGCTGGATAATTCTGCTCTGGGCGGAATCGGGAATGGCGATGCCGTGATTGACAACGGCTATACAATCGATTTCCCATATACAACCGGATACAGATCGTGGGAATTGATCATTTTCTCTGATGCCATCAATGGTGACCTCACCGAGGTTTCTGCAGCTAGCAAGATTGATGTTGTTAACCCTTTTGAAACAGGAGAGGAGCGTATTTACGTCGTCAATAATGGCGTGCAATCTGCAGTCTACCTTTTCAAGGAAGCTGACGGCAATGGCCAGATAGGAAGCGATGAATTGCATTTGCTGGGAACGCTCAATACCGCGACGACTCAGATCAGTGATTTCGCTTTTCAGGTGTGACCAGAGTCTGCTTTGTACGCATTAATGTTCAAGCCCGGCAATGCCGGGCTTGATTATTTTTTAATCCAAAAATAGATGAAAATTATTATTGGGATACTGGATAAAATCAGGATTGCATAGCCGATGTTTACCAATGGTGCCAATGGTTTTGCTAACCCCAGCAGGAGCCAAAAGCTACAAAATGTTCCAATCACTATTTTGGACGAAGTTTTAAGTTTCCAGTGAAATAGTTCTTTGCTGTTGCAAGGCCAGCGATGGTGCGATTCATGAAACTTGCATAACTTTAATAACAGAAACAAAGACAGTGCCATTGCGATGCACGTTAATAAATACATGATGGGTATCACTTATTATTTGAAACAATAGTATTTGCGTAAATTCTTCGTTACCTGCCACGTACAACTCATCCCCGCCGGAAAAGTCGCCAGATCTCCCGCATGTATTGTTACCGACTCACCACCTTTGGGTGTAACAATCACTTCACCTTCAATCAGATAACAAGTCTCTAAACAGTCATAGGTCCATGGAAAACTGGAGATGTTCTTTTCCCAGAATGGCCAATTGTGAATGCCAAGTTCAAGCTGCCTTTCGGCGCTGATGGTGCGTTCGATCTGAATGTGGAGCATGGTGCACCTATTGTTTTTGCAAATGATGCCCATAGTTTACTCGACCGCTTATCGCTGATGCGCAATTTGGACTTGTCATCACAGAATGTTTTGAAGATAATGAGAATAGTTATTAACAAGGTTCTCAATCATGATTGTCTGCGTTTGCAACAATGTCAGCGATAAAGCGATCCGCAAAGCCGTCGAGCAAGGTGGGGTGCGTACATACATCCAGCTGCAGCGCACGACGCAAACGGGGACTTGCTGCGGCAAATGTACAAGTTGTGCCAAACAGGTTTTGCACGAAGCCGTTGAGACCTATGAAGAAAAAATGCTGGCCGATTTGCAGGACTTGGCTTTTGCCTGATACTTGATTGGGTATGTTAACCCGGCCTTTATATAGTAAGCCTTACGGCGATATACCTATTGAATATGCAAAAAGCCCGGATATTGAGTCCGAGCTTTTTGTTTGGACAACGATCGGCTGAGTATAGACTTGCATCAGCTCAGCAGGTCGTGCCTACCTCGTTGCGGGTGCCGGTTTACGACGCCTGCGATTGCAGATAATTTTGAATGCCAACGGCCTTGATCAGACCGAGTTGCTGTTCCAGCCAGTGCGCATGATCGACTTCGGTGTCGTCGAGTAGCTGAACCAGCATTTCGCGCGTCACATAATCATGCTCTTTCTCGCACACTGCGATGACTTTTTTCAGCGCAGCAGCGACTTCGTATTCGGTTTGCAAATCAAATTGCAGCATTTGCGGAATATCTTTGCCGACGCGCAGTGCGGTGCGCGCGGCGACGTCGGGCGTACCCTCCAGAAACAGAATCCGCGCGATCAGCTGGGTCGCATGGCCGATTTCGTCTTGACGTTCATGGTCGATGCGCTCGAACAGTTTGCCATAGCCCCAGTTGTGGTACATCTGGCTATGGATAAAATACTGATCAACCGAGGTCAGCTCGGCGGCGAGCAGCTCGGACAATCCGGCGAGTACTTTGGCGCTTCCTTGCATGGTGTTCTCCTTAAGTGCTAAACCAAAAATTCCCACGCTTCGTTGCTTCGCCTCGCCGTAGCACTTGTACTGTCTTCGGCACAGCGCCTTGCGTGAAAATTTCTGTCCTATTGCTTGTTTCGGCTAGTCGTTAAAGGCCTGTGATTGCAGATAGTTGGCCAGACTCATTTCCTTGATCAGCGTTTGCTGCGTTTCGAGCCAGTCGACGTATTCTTCTTCCTCTTCCAGAATTTCGGTTAAGAGGTCGCGGCTGACATAATCTTGCGCGTCTTCGCTGGTTTTGACTGCATCGCGTAGGCTGGCGAGAAAACCGCTATAGAGTTTCAGATCGCAAGCGAGCATTTCTGCGACGTCTTCACCGATCAGCAATTTGCCCAGATCCTGCAAATTGGGCAGCCCTTCGAGAAATAAAATCCGCTCTATTAACTCGTCGGCACGCTTCATCGCATGAATCGACTCGTGGTAGGCCGCATCGTTGAGTTTTTTGAAACCCCAGTTCTTGTAAATCCGGGCGTGCAGAAAGGTCTGGTTAATCGCAATCAGCTCGTTGCCCAGAATGCTGTTCAGTGCCTTGATGACTTTTTTATCGCCTTGCATTGTGAAAGCTCCATGCGGGTCAATTGTTATTCGAAAGTGTACGCCTTAACGCGGATAATTCAACGCAAAAACCGGATCAACGTCGATATCAGGTCGCTAAAACAGGCGAAAATGGATTTCATCTTGAGCTTGAGTGTGTAAGCTGCAGCAAAAGATCGTAAAATCCCTGCAATCTAAATCGATGGAGCGTGCCGTGATCCCCAGTCCAGAACAGATTGCTTTTGCCAATCAGCTTGCCGAGGCCAGCGCTGCGGTGATTCGTCCTTATTATCGCAGCGGTCTGGCGATTGACGATAAATCAGATTCTAGCCCGGTCACGCAGGCCGACCGCGAGGCTGAGCTGGCGATGCGTACGCTGATTAACGCGCATCGCCCGCAAGACGGCATTATCGGCGAGGAGTTCGGCGCCGAGCGCGACGATGCCGATTGGGTCTGGGTGCTCGATCCGGTCGATGGCACCAAAGCGTTTATCACTGGCCGCCCGCTGTTTGTGACGCTGATCGGTTTGCTGTACAAGGGCACCCCGGTGCTGGGCGTGATCAATCAGCCGATTGCGAACGAGCGCTGGGTCGGCGTGGTCGGGCAGGGCTGTACGCTGAACGATCAGCCGGTTCATGTCAGCGACATTGGCGATCTGAGCCGTGCCCGCATCGGCACGACCGGCCCGCAGTATTTCAGCGACGCCGGGCGCGATGCATTCATGAATTTGCAAACAAATGGCCGTTTTACCGTTTACGGCGGCGACGGCTATCAATATGCGCTGGTGGCGACCGGCGGGCTTGATCTGGTGATCGAAGAAGGGTTGAAGCTGCACGACTTTGCTGCCGTTGCGCCAGTGGTGATTGCTGCGGGCGGTGTGATGACCGACTGGCAGGGCAAAGCCTTGACTCGCGAGAGCTGCGGCCGGGTCATTGCTGCAGCTACCCCCACCCTGTATCAGGCTGCATATCAAGCATTACATAATCTCTGAGAGTATACCCATGAAGCCATTGATTACGGTTGCCGAGCTGAAAAGCCTTTTGCATACACCCGAGCTGTTGTTGGTCGATTGCCGCCATGATCTGACCGATGTCGATGCAGGTCGTGCGGCTTATCTGCAAAGCCATTTGCCTGGTGCCCGTTTTATGCATCTGGACGAAGATTTGTCGGCACCCAAAAATGGCCGTAATGGGCGTCATCCCTTACCCAATGCCGCAACTTTGGCGCTCAAGCTGGGCGCACTGGGAATCAGCAAAAACAGCCATGTGGTCGCTTATGATGCCAGCGGCGGCGCTTTTGCTGCCCGGCTGTGGTGGCTGCTGCGCTGGCTGGGCGCCGATCAGGTTCAGGTGCTTGATGGCGGCTGGCAGGCCTGGCTGGCGAGTGAGGGCGAGCTGGTCAATGGCATACCGGCGATTACGCCGGTGATTTTCGATGCCACGCCGGACGATGCCCGCCATGTGAGCGTGGACGATGTGCTCGCCAATCTGACGACGCCGCAATTTCAGCTGGTCGATGCGCGTTCGCCCGAGCGTTTTGTTGGCATTGGCGAGACGCTTGATCCGGTCGGCGGCCATATTCCCGACGCCGCCAACCGTTTTTTCATGCACAACCTGCAAGATGGTCACTTCAAACCGGCTGAAGTATTACGCGAAGAATGGCAGGTCTTGCTTGGGGATATGGTGCCAAATGATGTCGTGCATCAATGCGGCAGCGGTGTGACGGCCTGCCATAATCTGCTCGCACTTGAAGTCGCCGGACTGAGTGGCGGGCGTTTGTATCCCGGCTCATGGAGCGAGTGGTGCAGCGATCCGGGTCGGCCAGTGGCCGTGTAAACATCGATGCAAACGGAATGTCGCGATGGTTTAGATCATGGCTTGCAGCTGGCCTCTGGTCTTGCAAAGGCACTCCGCCTATAACTCAACAGAGCGGGCGAGAATGAATGCAAATCTGGAGGTGTTTATGCTGCGTATCTGTGGATGGATAGGCGCGCTATTATTATCCACGGCTGCTTTCGCCGAGGAAACGCTAAGGGTTGGTTATTTTGATTTGCCGCCGCATGCCCAATTCGTACAAGGCCAGCATAGCGGTGCGGCACTGGCGTATTTTGATTTGATCGCCAAGCAGATGGGCGTCAATAAAGTGATTTATACCCAGTTACCTTTGTCGCGCTTATTGAAAGATCAAAAAATCGACCTCATTCTTTATCTGGGTAAAACGCCGGAGCGGGAAAAACAACTGCGCTTTAGTCGTCAGGCTTGGCTCAAGATGCAGGGAACGCTCACGGTGAAGTCGGCTGGTGCCATCCAGCGCATTCAATCCAAAGACGATCTGGCCGGATTGAGCATTGGCGTCTGGCAAGATGGCTATCGCTCGCCATTGATCATGCAATCGCAAGCGCATCTTGATCTGATGGCTGGTGATGAGGTGGTTCGGCGCAGCTTGCAAAAAGTGGTACTGGGTCGAATGGACGGTTTTTACAGCCCAGAGGCGAGCTCGGTGCAGCAGGAAATGCGGCGTCTGGGGCTGAACGAGCAATTGCGCGTCCTTAATTTGCCCGAACCGGCTGTGGCGCTTTGTGCGGCATTTCGTCCTGCAGCGGTACAGTATTTGCCACGGTACGAGCAGGCATTGGAAAAACTCTCCCGGACACTGCCGTATTCCGAATTTCTCAGAACCCGGCCTCGTTGACTCTATTGCCTTGATTGAGCGCATTTGAGCTTTATTGACATGCAGATTCAAGCGGCTTAGCTGAAATTTGATGTGAAGCAGACTGCGCATGTAAATATGCGGCTGCTTGGTCAATTATTGATCCGCACCAAGTTTTTTTTCGGCTGATTTAGCCTAAAATGCCGCTCCTTTTCAGTTTCATCCAGGACGCGACATGTCTGCTGCCAACACTTTCACGATCAACGACACCTCTGCTAACCCCGCGCCACTTGGCTTGATGGGCTTTGGCATGACGACCGTGCTGCTTAATTTGCACAATATCGGCCTGTTTGAACTCAACGCAATGATTCTGGCGATGGGCATTTTTTATGGCGGGATTGCGCAAGTGATCGCTGGCGTGCTGGAGTCGAAGAAAAATAATACTTTCGGCATGACGGCATTTACTTCGTATGGGCTGTTCTGGCTGTCGCTGGCCGCTTTGATCGTGATGCCAACCATGGGTATTGCCGTGAAAGCCACAGCAGGCGCGATGTCTGCGTATTTACTGATGTGGGGTATTTTTACTGCCCTGATGTTTGTCGCTACCTTGCGAATGAATCGCGTCACGCAAATCATTTTTGGCTCGCTGACGGTGCTGTTTTTTCTGCTCGCTTACGGTGACTACACCGAAAATCACCTAATTACCCGGATTGCTGGCTTTGAAGGTGTGGCTTGCGGTGCCGTGGCGATTTATTCGGCGATGGCGCAAGTCATCAATGAAGTGTATGGCCGTGAAGTATTGCCTATGGGAGGCTCGGCGCACTAGGCTCTGTTGAGGTTTGGTTTGCGAGTCGCGTTTGTGCTGGTTTTGGCCTGAAACAAGGCGCAAAGCCTGATGCATAGTCATTCTACGTGAAGGTTTTGCAACGCAGTGTCAGGCCAAAAACAGCCAAACCCTCCGGGCTGGGCGCTTTTTGTGACGACTCTGCGTTATTGCCTGCTCACATAGAATGACTATGTATCGCAGCCAATGCCTTGATTCGCCACAAAAATCGCTCCAGCGCGACCGTAAACCAAACATCAACAGAGCCTAGAAATCACCAAAATAAAAAAAGCCACCCGAAGTGAACTGCCCCCCAAAAGTTGGACACCCGTCCATATTTTTGGGGTGTTTTTATGTCCAAGTACACGACGCAATTCAAGCTTTCCGTGGTTCAGCAATATTTGGCAGGGCAAACAGGTCTCAAAACCATCGCCAAGCAACATGCCATTGAATCAGGCATATTTCGTCGGTGGGTGATGGCATTTCGCCAGCATGGCGAATCAGGCTTAGCCCCCAAACGCAGTCATTACGATGCTGTATTTAAGCTCTCCGCGCTCCAGCACATGTTGGAAAATCATCTTTCCCAAGAAGAAACTGCCGCTTATTTTGATATCCGTAGCCCTGCTTGTTTAGGCCAATGGGCTGCGCAGTATCGCGCAGGCGGGATTGCTGCCCTTGAACCTGCCCCCAAAGGTCGAAAGAAATCTGCCATGCCCGTTGCTGAAAATAACACCACGCCCACTCCGATTGATGATGAAGCTCGCAGCCGTGAAGAACTCATTGCAGAAATCAAGCGACTGCGACTGGAGAATGCCTACATAAAAAAGTGCAATGCCTTAGTTCAAGCCAAAACCCAGTCGGCGCAGCAGAAAAGGCGCAAATAGTGCTTGAATTAAGGTCGCAGTTTCCATTGGCTGATTTGTTGCAATACGCCGGGTTGCCGCGCAGCACCTTCTATTACCAAAGGGAGGCACTTGCGATCAACGATCAATATCAAGCGGTAAAAACGCAGATTAAAACCCTGTTTGCTGAGCATCAAGGGCGCTATGGCTATCGGCGAATCATGCTGGCGCTGAGAAAAAAAGGTCACTGGCTGAATCACAAAACGGTACAGCGCTTAATGCAGGAGCTGGGTCTAAAGTCACTGGTACGGCCAAAGAAATACCGTTCTTACCAAGGTGAATGTGGCAAAGTCGCGCCGAATCTCTTGCAGCGACAATTTAGTGCCGAGAAACCGAATCAGAAGTGGGTGACGGACGTGACTGAATTTAATGTGCGGGGAGAAAAGCTTTATCTGTCGCCGGTACTGGATTTATACAATGGCGAAATCATCGCCTTTGAAATGGCGCGTCGCCCAGTGTTTGCGCTGGTGAGTCACATGCTCAAGCAAGCCATCGCCAAACTGGGGGCGGATGAAAAACCGCTCTTGCATTCAGATCAAGGCTGGCAATATCAAATGGCCGCGTATCGGCAGCAATTGATCGAAAAAGGGATGGTGCAAAGTATGTCGAGAAAAGGCAATTGCCACGACAATGCCACGATGGAAAGCTTCTTTGGGGCATTGAAGTCCGAGTTCTTCCATCTGAAGAAATTTGCCAGCCTTGAACAACTAGAGCAAGGTATCGTGGATTACATCCATTACTACAACCACGAGCGAATCAAGCTGAAATTAAAAGGGCTGAGTCCTGTGCAATACAGAACTCAGCCCTTGAATGCCTAGCTTTTAAACTGTCCAACTAATTGGGGTCAGTTCAAACTCGGTGAACTTCAAATTGATGGCAAACTCACTCGCGAAGCGAGGCGCCCCTCTAGGAGGGGGCGGGAGGGGTGGGAATAAAACATAAAGGCTGCGAATTCAAAGCTTTGTTTCCTGGGCTCGGCTTTGCCGAGACTTGAAAAATGTCGTAACCCACTTTGTCTGCAGCCTGAAGTCCACCGAAATTCGGTGGGCTTTTTTGTTAATTGAGCCGTTTCCAGTTTCGGGTTTCATGATTGAAAAACCCCGAGTCCCGGTAGACTTTTTCAATGACGCCTTTTTCGCGCAATTTTTCCAGTCCAATATTCAATTGCTTGGCGAGCAGCGCACCGTTCGGATCGGCTCTGGAAACAAAGAAATGACGGCTACCCTGCAAGCCGACTTTGACATTCGGAATCGGTACCAGCTTTTTTCCACTCACGTCGAGCGATAAATCCGGCGTAGACTGAAATGGCGCCAGCAGTACGTCGGCGCGTTTTTTGAATAACATACCGACCATCGAATCCCAGCTCTGCGTTTTGAGCAGCTTGGTAAATTTGAGGCTTTCCAGCGTGGCAACATCGGGTTTCCAGCTATCGGCCACGACGGCCGTCAGTTGTTGCAGCTCGGGCAAGGTTTTGGTCGCCATGGCTTTCTGATTGTCCGGCGTGGTGTAAAGACCGGCTTCAAATTCGCCCTGGCGAATCACCGGCTGGGCGACAAAAACTTTGTCACCCAGCGGTTTCAGATCAATCAGCCAGGCGCTATTACCACCCATCGTAGCGCTACCAGTCGTAATTTCCTTGATATAGCGGTTATATGAATCACTGCTGTTATCCACTTTGACAATCTTGATCGGCAGCTCATTGCCACCGGCTTTGAGCGCCTGCTGTACCAGCACCAGCTCGGCGACGTCACGGCGCGAACCGGCTCCACCGTATTGCGTCAGCGTCAGCGGGTCGCGCTGACCGATGAATTTCTGGTAATCGTTAAACACATCCTGCTGAGTCAGAATGGTGATGACTTTTTCGGCAGCAAGGCCGGGGGCGGATAGCAGACCCAGAGTGGCCAACAGGGCTAATCGTAGAACGGGGCGCATGGGAAACATAGGAACTCCTCAAATTGCACTGGTTGCTGACAACATCAACAAAAGCTAATCATGGCAAGCTGCGCGAAAAATGGCAATTGCAGATAAGCCATGCAGCACGCGCTGTGCCTAAATAGTCGCGGTTTGCAGCGCAGGAAGGCGATATAATTGCGCCCATCAAATCGCTGGATTGATCCATGTCGCAACACGTCATCGCCCCGCCACAATCAGGCGTCAGCCCGCTCGCCTGGTATCGCTCGCTGCAATCGCAAGATGGATTTATCGCCGATGAATCGCAGGCGGCCGCCATCGCCGAGCTGGAAAAACTGTGGCAGGCGCTGGTCGTTTTCAAGCACAAACGCAACCGGCTGTTCGGCAAAACGCTGCTGCCGATGCCGGATCTGCCGCGTGGCCTGTATTTCTGGGGCGGGGTCGGGCGCGGTAAAAGCTTTCTGATGGATGCGTTTTACGCCGGCTTGCCGTATAAACGCAAAAAACGGCTGCATTTTCACCACTTTATGCAGGAAGTGCACCGCGAATTGCGCGCCCAGCAGGGCAGTGACGATCCGCTGGCCAAAGTCGCCGACAAATGGGCCAAGGCCGTGCGTGTGCTGTGTTTTGACGAATTTCATGTCTCCGACATCGCCGACGCGATGATTCTGGGCCGCCTGATGGAGCAATTGTTCAATCGCGGTGTGGTGCTGGTAACGACATCCAATTACGCGCCGGACGGGCTGTACCCCAATGGCCTGCAGCGCGCCAACTTCCTGCCGACGATTGAATTGCTCAAAGCCAAGCTTGACGTGCTCAATGTCGACGGCGGACAGGATTTCCGCCTGCGCACGCTCACCGCAGCGCGCACTTATCTGCAGCCGAATAATGAAGCCACGATGGCCGAAATGGCCGAGCTGTTTAGCAAAATGGCGACCGGCAACGATCAGGATACGCACGTCATGATCGAAGGGCGCAAGGTCAAAGCGCGTCGCCGCGCCGGTGGCGCAATCTGGTTCGACTTTGCCGTGCTGTGCGGCGATGGCCGTGGTCAGGCCGATTATCTGGCGCTGGCGCAGGAATATCACAGCGTTTTCCTCTCCGGCCTGCCCAAGCTCAAACCCGAGCAAAGCAATCTGGCGCGCCGCTTCACCTGGCTGGTTGACGTGTTTTACGATCACCGCGTCAAACTGATTATCGCCGCCGACGTGCCGGTGGAAGAGGTGTATGTCTCCGGCCTGCAAGCCAGCGAATTTTTCCGCACCGCCAGCCGCCTGACCGAGATGCAATCGAAAGAATACCTAGCGCTGGCGCACCAGAGCGTCGAGCAGGAACAGGCGGGATTGATCGAAACCTGATCTGCAAGGCTGGGCGGTGTTTTCTATGATGGTCTGATGATGTAGACGCTCCTGATCCGGGGCTAACTTGATCGAGAATTCAATGCGCTTCATGCAAACCTGGTGGTGGATACATCCGGTTCATCGACCGACGATGAAAGTGGTCGGCATACTCCTGGGGTCGCTGGTTTTACTGGCGCTGGCTCCGGCCGGTTTTCCTTTGGTATTTGCTGACGCCAAGGCCATCGCGACCTATCTGCCCGCCCATGCCTTGTTTGAAACGATGTCGATCATTGTGTCGATGCTGGTTTTTTCGGTGGGCTGGCACGCACATCGCCAGATTTTGCCCGGCAATATCGTGTTGCTCGCGGGGGTGTTTTTTGCGGTTGGCTGGCTCGATTTTTTTCATACGGTGTCCTACACCGGCATGCCTGATTTTATTACGCACAATGACTGGCAAAAACATCTGAGCTACTGGTTACCAGCTCGCTTGCTCGCCGCGCTGGTGTTGCTGGTGGTTGCCATCCGACCATGGCGGCCTTTTGTAAATACGAATGCCCGTTACTACTTGATGAGCGCAATGATCTTGCTCGTGCTGCTGGTGAACTGGGCTGTTTTGCTGCATCAGGAACGCTTGCCGGCGTTGTTTATTCCCGGTGGCGGTCTGACGCCACTGAAAAAAGAAGCTGAATATCTGACTATCGCGATTAATCTGTGCAGCGCTGTGATTTTCTGGCGCAAGCTGGCGCGACCGCAGCCGTTTAACGCGGGTTTGCTGCTGGCGGCTGCATGCGTGATGGGGATAGGCGAATTCTTTTTTACGCTCTACACCACGATGGCCGGGGCGTATAACGTTTATGGCCATATCTACAAAGCCATCAGTTATCTGATTATTTACCGGGCAATTGTCGTTACCGCCATCGAAGCACCGTACCAGAAATTTATCGAATCACAAGCCAATCTGGCGCGTGCGGTGCGGGCGTCAAACATGGGACTGTGGGATTGGGATCTGGTCACCAGCGAAGTCACGCTCTCGGCCGAAATGCAGCAAAAGCTGGGCGTAGCCCAAACTGTTCAGCCGCTGGCCGCGCTGATCGGGCTGATTCACCCTGACGACCGGGTGCGTTTTCAGCATCAGCTCAATGCCATCATGGCGCAATTTCCGCAGCAGACCATGGTGATGGATGAGCTGCGTTTACGGCATCAGGACGGCGTTTATCGCTGGTATTTACTCAATGGTGAAATCAGGGGCAACGCACAGGGTCAACCGGCGCAGATGCTGGGGGGCGTGATCGATATCAGCGAGCGCAAACAGGCCGAGGAGCGCTTTCGCTGTGCATTCGAGGCCGCGCCGAATGCGATGCTGATGGTCAATGAGCAGGGGCGCATCGTGCTGACCAATCTGCAAACCAGCGCCATGTTCGGTTACACGCAAGCCGAGCTGCTGGGGCAGGAAATTGAAATACTGATACCGGCGCCGCAGCGCAAACAGCATCAATCCGAGGTTCAATCCTTTCTGGCTCATGCACGCGGACGGCGTATGGCGGCGGACAAGGAATTGTTCGGTTTATCTAAAACTGGGCGGACGATTCCGGTTGAAGTCGGGCTTAATCCGCTGACGACCAGCGAGGGGCGTTTCGTGATCGCCTCGGTAGTCGACATCGAGGAGCGCAAGCTGGCACAGCAGAAAATCCAGCAGCTGGTCAATTTTGATGCGCTGACAGGTCTGCCCAATCGTATTTTGTTGCAAGATCGCATGCAGCAGGCGATCAGTATGGCTGATCGGGAACACTCAGGCGTTGCGGTGCTGTTTATCGATCTGGATCATTTCAAAAACATCAACGACACGCTGGGGCATCGCGTTGGCGATTTATTGCTGCTGGCCGTGAGCCAGCGGATTCGCGGCGCGCTGCGCGAGCAGGATACGGTTTCGCGGATGGGCGGAGACGAGTTTGTCGTGCTACTGCCCGGTGAGCATTCGCAAGGTGCCATGCATGTAGCGCAAAAACTGGCTCAAATTCTGTCGGCACCGCTCAAAATCGAACATCACGACCTGAAAATTACGGCCTCAATCGGGATTGCCATGTATCCCGAGGATGGGGTGGATTTTGAAACGCTGTATCAATACTCCGATACGGCGATGTATCGTGCCAAGCAGGAGGGGCGCAATAGTGCGTTCTTCTTTACGCAGGAAATGCATGAACATGCCTTGCGCATGCACCGGATCGAAAATGCCTTGTTGCTGGCGCTGGGAAAAAATCAGTTGGCCTTGTATTACCAGCCTCAGCTGGACATCCGCAGCGGGGCCATTGTGGGGGTCGAAGCCTTGCTGCGCTGGCAGCATCCTGAAATGGGCGCCATTTCACCGGCCGAATTTATCCCGATTGCCGAAGCCAGCGGCCAGATTATCGAAATCGGCGACTGGGTATTGCGCACCGCGCTCAGACAATTGCGCAGTTGGCAAGACGCTGGCCTGCCGCCGATGACCGTGGCGGTCAATGTATCGGCGGTGCAATTCCGGCTGGACGATCTGCCGGATCGCGTCATGGCTTTGCTCGCCGAATTCGACTTGCCGGCAGAGCGGCTCGAGCTTGAAATTACCGAAGGCACGACGATGAGCAACCCTGAAAAAGCGATCAGGCAGATTGCACAATTGCACAGCCACGGTGTGGCAATTGCCATCGATGATTTTGGCACCGGCTATTCATCGCTGAGCTATCTGAAACGTTTTCAGCTCGACAAACTCAAAATCGACCAGTCTTTTGTCCGTGATATTGAAACCGAGAGTTCGATTGTCAGCACCATTATCCAGATGGCCGACAGCCTCGGATTCAAAACCATCGCCGAAGGCGTCGAAACGCCGGCACAGCTCGAATTGCTGCGCAGCAAAGGTTGTCAGGAAGTGCAGGGTTATCTGTTCAGCAAACCGCTGCCGGCCGAACAGCTTGAAGCCTATGTCCGGCACAAGCAGCCACTGGCCGATCAGCCGCAGCAATAAGCCGCTATCACATCCCAACTGGCAATCTGATTAGGTATCCACCCCCGCTTGTTTAAACCATTGAGCTGTAGGGTTGGCTTTATCCGACCTTTGTGGCTTTTTATAATTCTATTTGCTCGGCTAAAGCCGACCCTAAGCATTAAGCCGAGATAACTGCCCAATCAGGACGTTTTATGATAGGGGTGTATATGGCTGTGACGCATTTGCAATTTAGGCTTGGCGGCAATACCCCTGTATTTTTATTTTCAGCTTATTGATTCGCCCCTTGAACATTTAAACATCAGAGCACCGGATCAAGAGTAAAAGCAGGCAACGAGCCACACGCATCCGCTGAAGTGGAAACGAAATTTGATCTGGCTGCGGTCAGGTGTGATGAAATTGCCGGACTGTAAATCTGGCGGTGTATCATTGCAGCCATGCCATCTTGATACGATTAATGACCGACATAGGTATTTCCATGACTTCCTCCGCAAATCTTCCGAATTCTGAATCGACTCTATCCAGCTCGGCGCTCGCGCTGCTGTGGTTTGGCGCAGCGGTTTCTTTGGCCGAGATTTTGACCGGCACTTTTCTGGCGCCGTTGGGTTTTGAGCAGGGCGTCAAGGCCATTTTGCTGGGGCACGTCATCGGCGGCGTGCTGTTCTGGCTGGCCGGTTACATCGGCGCGAAAACCGGCAAACCGGCGATGGAGACCGTAAAGCGCTCGTTTGGTCAGCGCGGCAGTATGATTTTTTCTCTGGCCAATGTGGTGCAGCTCGTTGGCTGGACGGCGATCATGGTCGCCTCCGGCGCGGCGGCGGCTCAGTATCTGGTGCCGCAATTGGGTGCGGCAGGATGGTCGCTGACCATTGGTGCCTTGATTGCGTTGTGGATTGCGCTGGATTTAAAAAAGATGTCGCGCTTGCAATCGTTTGCGTCGATTTTGCTGTTATTGCTGACAGTTTTATTGAGCTTTGTGATTTTCAACGGTGAGGCGGCGACGCTACCGAGTAGCGCGGCGCAGACGTTGTCGTTCGGTGCGGCGGTTGAATTATCGGTTGCGATGCCGCTGTCGTGGTTGCCGCTGGTCAGCGATTACACCCGCTCGGCGCGCCGTGCAGGCTGGGGAACGACCAGCGCGACGCTGGCGTATTTTGTCGGTAGCTGCTGGATGTTCATCATCGGCCTGGGCGCGGCACTGTTTGCCGGATCGGGCGATGTAGCGGTCATCATGGCCTCGGCGGGTTTAGGTGTGGCGGCGATTCTGATCGTGGTGTTCTCGACCGTGACCACGACTTTTCTCGATGCCGCATCGGCCGGCATTTCCGCCGCCAGCATCAGCCCCAAACTGAACGAGCGCCACGCCGGCATTACCGCCGTTGCATTGGGCACCGCGCTGGCGATTTTTGCGCCGGTGAATAACTTTATGGATTTTCTATTCCTGATCGGCTCGGTCTTCGCGCCAATGATCGCCATTCTGTGCGTCGATTTTTTCCTGCTCAAACAGGACGCCTCGCAACAAAGTTTTAATTGGCGCAATCTGGTGCTGTGGCTAGGCGGCTTTGCGCTGTATCGCTACTCGATGAGCTGGGATTTTGTGCTGGGAAATACTGTACCGGTCATGCTGATCGTCGCCGCTGCCACGCTGGCTGTTGGCCTGCTGATGCGCAAATTGCGGCCAGCGGGGGAGGTGGTGTTGGCGGGGCAGGATTAATCGTTCGGCTGTCGCCAAACCTGCTGAGCAGGGCTAACGTCCGGTTTTATGCGGCTACGCCGCGACTATTTTGTTGCGCGTTCCGCCGCGCAGGCAGGTAGGGGGCTTTGCTTCTCCAAAGCCCCCTACACCCCAAAGGAGCCCCCGCCTGCGGCCCTCCGGGCTACCCTCAGTCGGTCGTGAGCCAAACGATAAAGCCATTTGTCTCGCTCCACTCCCTCGGCGATGGGCGACAGGGGGTTAAAGCCCCAGCCCACACAGCGCGAACAAAATAGGCATGGGTATATCGCTAAAAGCCAGATCAAAATTGACCCGCACGGCAACACCTAGGCATGTATATACCGCAATCGTTGGTCTGCGGTGATTCCCCTGCAACTGCGCCGAGCGAGGAACGGGCGGGGCGGGGTTTCGGTTGCGCCTGTTTTGTTAAGCGCAACCGCCGCCTCGATCCGTCCACAGCAAGGGCATCCCGCGTAGCGGGACGCGGATGCCGGGGGCTGCTTTGGGGTGAAGGGGTATTTGCAGAAGCAAATACCCCTTCCCGTTAGCGCGGCGGAACGCGCATGAAAACACCGTGCCGAAGGCACTGAAAATCATTACAATCATTGGAAGTAAATGGCAACATTCGGCCAAGAACTGTCGCAACCCCATTGTTTGTGACTGAACCGATTGCGCACATCGAAATTGAGAAAAATATTCAACTTATGAGCATCCTCCCTACTTCGGAAAATGTTGTGGCAAAAGGTACGTTCCTTTACGACGAAACTGTCGAGTGCGATATCTGTATTGTGTATAGTCCCGTTCGTTTCGGTAGCGGTGACCACGAAGACCTTCCCGAGATACAGAATGATAGCGAAGTTGATACTTACTATTTATGGTTCGGTTCGACTACAGAGCGAAATCGATTTAATGCATGTGGCGGAGGATTACCTTCGCTTCAGGAGGCAATGAAAAATGCAGAAGAAAGGCCAAGCATAGGTTCTACAGTTCAGTGGGGGTAATTTGCGAAATGTTAAGAGGCGAGTAAAGTAGGATCAAGAATGAAAATACAGTGTGTGATTGGGCTAAATGAAATGCCGCTCAACGTTCACCGCGATTGTTGGGCTTCGCAGGCTTAGCCCATACATGGACGCCTCCCGCTTTGGGTCGCAAGCCGCCTAATTCCGCTTAACTCCAAAAAGCCCACCCCATGCTCGCCATCACCGCACTCAATAATCAACTCCAACTCATCAATCTCCCCATCCCGCAACCTGCCGCCGGGCAACTGCTCGTTAAGGTCGCTGCCGCCGGGGTGAATCGTGCTGATCTGATGCAGGCGCAGGGCAAGTATCCGCCGCCGCCGGGAGAGTCGGCCATTCTGGGGCTGGAGATCGCGGGCGAGGTGGTCGCCTTTGGTCAGGGCGTGACGGATTTTAAAGTCGGCGATAAAGTCTTTGGCTTGGTGGCGGGCGGGGCTTATGCGGGGTATTGCCTGCTGGAGCAATCACTCTCTGTTCTACAGCCCAATACCCTTGGTGCTATTGCGGCGGCCAGCTTGCCCGAAGCGTGGATGACGGCGTGGTTCAATCTGATTGAAATCGGCAAGCTGCAAGCCGGGCAGAGGGTGCTGATTCATGCCGGTGCGAGCGGTGTTGGCGCGGCGGCGATTCAGTTGGCCAAATCGCTGGGTGCTTGGGTCTCTGTGACGTGCGGTTCGCCTCAAAAGCAGGCTTTCTGTCGTTCGCTGGGTGCTGATCTGGCGATCAATTATCGCGAGCAGGATTTTGCCGCCGAGATCAAAGCCGCCGGTGGCGTTGATCTGATTCTCGATAGCGTGGGTGGTGCATATCTGGCGGGCAATCAGCGTTGCCTGAATAGCGATGGCTTGATGATCGTGATTGGCCTGTTGGGCGGCGTTGAGGCGCAGCTCAATCTGGGCTTGTTGTTGGTCAAGCGCCAGCGGATTGCCGGATCAACGCTGCGCAGCCAGCCGCTGGTGGTCAAAGCGCGACTGGCGCAGGCTTTGCGCGAGCAGATCGTTCCGCATCTCGGTCAACAATTTCAGCTGACGCTCGATCGCACTTTTGCGCTCAATGAGGTGGCTGCGGCGCATGATTATCTGGCGCAGAATCGCAATCTGGGTAAAGTTGTTTTGCTCGTCGGTGATGAAATGGCATAAAAAACGGCGCAGAGTTTATTCTGCACCGTTGTGATGAGAAAACAGCAAACCCGTAAAAATTATTTGACGTCTGATGTGGCCGCACTCGCTGCCGCTTCGGATTTTTTCAGGCTGACTGTATCGCCAGCTGGAATGCCTTCTTTTTCCCAACGATCAAACTCGGCCATGATAGTGTCATAGGTTTGCTGGCTGATTTCGGGCAGCTCGCCGCCGAGAATTTCTCTGGCTTCGTCAAAGCCGACTTGAACGGCCTCGCGAATTTTGGCCAGATTATTAGGGTCGTCGCCAATCGCAAATTTGGCAAAGCTTAATATCCGTTCTGCCACTTTGCGCACGCCCCATTCGCCGTCTTCACTGATCGCTGCTTTGGCCGCATCAATGCTGGCCTGATCGGTGGTGAGTTTCTGCTCGCCGCGGACGACCATTGTGAAATCCAGCCCCTGTTCTTCGACCAGATTGCGAACCAGATTGATCATTGATTCTGCATTTTTTTGCGATTCGGCCAGCATGGCCTGCAAATCGGGTGGAATGACGCGCGTCGGTTTATCGTAGGTGAGCGATTCGGCCTGTTCGCCCTTGAGGGTGACTTTTTCCTGTGCCGTGGTGTCTGCGGCTTTGTCCTGACTACGTGCATTGACTTTGTCATTGCCCGCGATTGCATGTCGTTGCGGGTTGACGAGCGGATTGATTGTATTAGTCATGATGACACCTCGGTGATGAATCCCAATGCCTTATTATCGGCCTGAATGAGCGTCCACTGAGGTGAAAACTACCAAATAAACAGCTATTTGGCGGTTTTTTTGCTATTGCCCTGATCAGCGGTGCGCGGGACTGCCATGGCGCGCGGGATTTCAAACTCGGGCAGGTACGCCCCCAAGATGCGGGCCAGCGTGCCATCCTGGCGAATAGCCTGCAGCAGCAGATCCCATTCGGCGACGTCTTGTTCGTTAAAGTGTCGTTTGGAAAAAATCAATCCGGCCGGGACGCCGCGATCTTCGGGCGCCCAGTCACGAATGGCCGGGCGGATTTTGAATTTGAGCTCGCGAAAATAGACGGTATAACTGGTCGCTTCGGAGAATGCCCCTTGGATTTTGCCATCGCGCAGCCATTCGAGTAACTGGCGGCTGTCTTGTGCTTCATCGACCCGGTTCAGTGTGCGTAGCTGATCCAGAATCTGATCCTGTTTTTCACCGTGCTTGAATGATTTTACCGCGCCAAAACGCAGTGCCGGGTTGGCCAGAAAATCGGCAAAGGTTGAATGTTTTTCGGCGATAGCCGGGCTGAGTACCACCATGTTTTTGGTGTTGACATAAGGCACGCTGAAGTAGGCGAACTGGTCTCTTTCGGGCGTCTGGATTCCGGACACACTCATCATCAGCGTGCCGTCCTGAATCGATTGCCAGATTTTGGCGCGTGGACGCACGCTTGTCTGGAAAGTGCAATGGCTGCGCCTTGCCAGCTCGTCAACGATGGACTTATCGATCCCTTTGCCATCATGAAACAGTAAGCCAAACTCGTAATAGGCCAGATCAATTTTCTCCGGGCAACGGGGGAGGGCATAAGAGAGCGGGCTGGCAAGCAATAATGCTAGGGGTATATTGAGCAAGATCTTGTTTTTCATGGGCTAGGTCGATATACGTGGCGAAGTATTGGCGGGAAATGGCAGGCTATCAATCAGTATATAGCGTGCACGCTTTGCGGCTTAAAGAAAATTGATGCCGATCAATTGTGCGCTGATCGACTCAATTTGCAGCTAAAATAGAACGAACGTACACTTTGTTTGAGTTTGAACGGAGAGATGGAGCGTGCGCAAAATTATTCATATCGATTGCGATTGCTTTTATGCGGCGGTGGAAATGCGAGATCGCCCCGAGCTGCGCGATGTGCCGATTGCGATTGGCGGCTCGCCTGAGCAGCGCGGCGTGATTTCGACGTGCAATTACCCGGCACGACGTTTCGGCATTCATTCGGCGATGCCGACGCGCACTGCATTGCGCGCTTGCCCGTCGCTGGTGTTGTTGCCGCATTCGTTTGATCGATACAAAGATGCATCGCGCCGCGTGCAGGCGATTTTTCGCGATTACACCGACCGCATCGAGCCGCTCTCGCTCGACGAAGCGTATCTGGATGTCACCGGCCTGCCGCATTGCCACGGCAGCGCGACGCTAATGGCTTTGGAAATCCGCCAGCGCATCGAGGCCGAGGTCGGCATTACCGCCAGCGCCGGCATTGCGCCCAATAAACTGCTCGCCAAAATTGCCAGCGACTGGAATAAACCCAATGGGCAGTTTGTGATTACACCGGATGAAGTGGCCGCGTTTATGCCGGCTTTGCCGCTGGGCAAGCTGTGGGGAATCGGCAAGGTCACTGCCGGTAAGCTGGCCAAGCTGGGTTTGAATACCTGCGGTGATGTGCAAAGCTGGCCGCGCGCCGAGCTGGTTCGTGCGCTGGGTAGAACCGGCGAGTCCTTGTACTGGCAAAGTCGCGGGATTGACGAGCGAGCCGTCGCCAGCAGTGAGCAGCGCAAATCACTGTCGGTTGAGCACACTTACCATCAGGATTTACCCGACCTGGCATCGTGCATTGCCAAATTGCCTTCGCTGTATGCCGATTTCAGCCGGCGACAGCAACGTGCACAGCAAGATACCCCGCATAAGGCCTTTGTCAAAATCAAGTTTCACGACTTCACACAAACGACGATGGAGTGCGTTTGCCCCCATCCTGAACCCGTAGTGTTTGAAAACTTGCTGAGTCAGGCTTGGCCGCGCGGTGCCAAGCCGGTTCGATTGCTGGGCTTGGGCGTTCGTTTTGTCGAGCAACGTCAGGAAATTGCGATGACGCTGCCCTTGTTTTAGTGGGGTATAAATTTGTAGATGTTGTTATAAATAAGCTACAAAGCTATACCTTGGCTACGTATATTCATGCCTGGATAATAAACACCGTTGGACGCTTGTTGATATTGGGTTCGGCACGTTTTTTCCATTGTGCAATATCGAGCGTCAGGATTTCCTGACTTGGCAGCGTAATGTCGCAAGCGACGGTCAGCCGCGTCGAGCCTTTGAGTCCATCGCGTAGAGCTTGGAATAACGCCGGATTGCGATAAGGTGTTTCGATGAATAGTTCGGCCTGACCTTCTTTGGCTGAAATCGTTTCGAGTGATCGAATCGCTTGCAGGCGGCCAGTAGCATCGGACGGCAGGTAGCCATTAAAACGAAACTTTTGTCCGTTCGCGCCCGACGCCATCAGTGCGAGCAGTAAGGACGACGGACCAACCAGCGGCGCAACCTTGATGCCACGTTGGTGCGCGAGCTGCACCAGCCGCGCGCCGGGGTCGGCAACGCCGGGGCAACCGGCTTCGGACATCAGGCCGACGTCGATGCCGTCGAGTAGCGGCTTGAGCAGCGCCGAAACTTCATGATCCTTGGTGTGCTCGGATAATTCCTGCATCCACAGGCTGCGCAGCTCGTGCGGCGTGTCGAACAATTTCAAATGCGCGCGCGTGGTTTTGGCGTTTTCGACGACAAAATGCGTCAATTTTTTTGCTATAGCGATCACATCAACGGGCAGGATATTGTCCAGTGTGTCTCCGCCCATCGGGACGGGAATCAAATATAAAGTACCGGTCATTGCTTTCTCTGGATGGGTATGTTGCTACAGCCTTTATTGGATAAGGCTTGCAAGTAAATACATTGATGGTAAAAATCTGAACGCCTCACGCCTCACGCCTCACGCCTCACGCCTCACGCCTCACGCCTCACGCCTCACGCCTCACGCCTCACAGGATCACAGGATCACAAACCCTTCATTGTTCAGCATCGTCACCAGTTCGATCAGCGGCAGGCCGATAATCGCCGCCGGATCACGCCCTTCAATGGCGGCGATCATCACAATGCCCAGCCCTTCGGTTTTGGCGCTGCCGGCACAGTTATACGGCTGCTCACGCTGTAAATAAGTTGTAATCTGCTCGTCGCTATAATCGCGCATTGTGACTCGGGTGACATCGACGATGCTCTGGTGTGTGTCGGTGGCGGTGTTGTACAGCGCCAGTGCAGTATGAAAATCAATGGTCTGGCCGCGCATGGCTTTCAGTTGTTCCACGGCACGTTCGTGATTGCCCGGTTTGCCCAATTGTTCGCCATTGAGTAGCGCCACCTGATCAGAACCGATGATCAGGCTGTCGGGAAACTGCTCGGCCAGCACGCGGGCTTTGGCGATAGCGAGGCGTTCACTCGTTTGTGCAGCCGTCTCTCCGCCGAGCGGCGATTCGTCCAGATCGGGGGGGGCAGTTTCAAACGGGATACCCAGTCGCGAGAGTAATTCTTTGCGATAGGGCGAACTTGAAGCCAGAACTAGGCGCAGATTGTGAGGCTCTTGTTTTTTCATGGGAAATGATGCGTTCGGTCGCAATTGACACAAATAGGTGGTGATTATATCATGCGCGGTTTCCGGTTCTACACGGCAGCTGACATTACCAATGAGCCAAGGCGTGACTGTGATACATAGCGCGGAATTTGCGCAGGAAGCTAGAGAGCTCAAGGGCTCTATACCACTTGCCCAGCTTTCCCGGCTTGCCGATCAGTTGGCCGATACGTCAGGGGAAGTTCACTGGCATGTCGAGAGCGGTGTAGATCGCCTGCAACGTCCTTGGCTTTATCTGGAAGTGGCGGGTGTGTTGCAGCTAGTGTGTCAACGGTGCCTGAAAGGGATGCCGTGGACTTTGCACAGTGAAACCGTGTTGACGCAGTTTGCCAACGAGGAACAAATCGACGAAGCCGAAGCGCTCGACGAAGACCTTGAAGGGATTTTGATCGACCCGGAGCTGGATATTGAAGCACTGGTTGAAGATGAGATTTTGCTCGCTTTACCCGTAGCGCTGACGCATGAAGTATGTGGTGGCGACGAAGCGCTAGCCAAATTGGCGAGCGATAAACCTAATCCGTTTGCAGTCCTGGCTCAGTTGAAAACCAGGAAAGCGGAATGACAACTGAGTATTAAGGAGTTTTAACATGGCAGTTCAACAGAATAAAAAATCACCTTCGAAACGTGGCATGCACCGCGCTCACGACTTCCTGTCTGCACCAGCTCTGGCTGTAGATGCAGCGACTGGTGAAGTTCATCGCCCGCACCACATCTCTCCAAACGGCTTCTACAAGGGTCGTCGTGTGATCAAGGCTAAAGGCGAGTAATTAGCACGCGAATCATTCGCGCGTTAGTGGCCTTTCTAAGCTTTGCTTAGCCTTGCGGCGCAAGTGAGACCCCTCGCTTGCGCCTTTCGTCGTTTTAGGAATCGTAAATGGATATTACCGTTGCAGTTGATGCCATGGGTGGTGATCACGGAACGCATGTGACCGTGCCTGCCGCACTGCGTTTTTTGCGCGAGAACCCCGATGTCAACATCGTGCTGGTTGGCCTGCCTGATGCACTCGAAGCCGAGCTCAAGGCGCACCATGCGCAAACCGGCCCGCGCTTGCGAATTCATGCCGCTTCCGAAGTGGTTGCGATGGATGAATCGCCACAGCTGGCGATGAAGAACAAAAAAGATTCTTCAATGCGCGTGGCGATCAATCTGGTCAAGTCGGGCGAAGCCAATGCTTGCGTTTCTGCTGGCAATACCGGCGCACTGATGGCGACGGCGCGGTTTGTGCTCAAAACCATTGCCGGGATTGACCGTCCTGCTATTGCCAGCCTGATGCCGACGATGAAGGGCGGTGAAACGCTGATGCTCGATCTGGGTGCCAATGTCGATTCGACGCCCGAGCAGATGATGCAATTTGCCATTATGGGTTCGGCGATGTTTGGCGCGCTGCAACACAAGGATGCGCCAACAGTGGGCTTGCTCAATGTGGGTTCGGAAGGCATCAAAGGCACCGAAGTGGTCAAGGCTTGCGCACAATTGTTGCGCCAGACGCGGTTGAATTTTGTTGGCAATGTGGAAGGCAACGATATCTACAAAGGGACGGTCGATGTCGTCGCTTGTGACGGGTTTACCGGCAATATCACGCTCAAGGCTTCGGAAGGCGTTGCGCAAATGATGAGCTCGGCACTGAAGGCCGAATTCACCCGCAACTGGTTGACCAAGTTGATGGCGGTGCTGGTGATGCCGGTACTCAAAAGCTTCAAGAATAAACTCGATCCGCGTCGCTATAACGGCGCATCTTTCCTTGGTTTGCGCGGCATTGTGGTAAAAAGCCATGGCGGCGCAGACGAAGTTGCGTTTTACTGGGCGCTGGCTCAGGCCGTCGAGGAGGCTCGCTCCGGTCTGATTCAACGCATTACTGATCAGGTGCAGCATGAGTTGCGGCACTTTGAGTCTGCTGACGCGATTAAATCATCGGCAGCAGAACAATCCGCCTCGGCAGCTTAAATCAAGCCGCTGGGCGCAAGGAGGGGTTTGTGATTTATTCCCGTATTGCAGGTACTGGCTCCTATTTGCCAGAGCGTATTCTGAGCAATGACGAATTGGCCAAAACCGTCGATACCAGCCACGAGTGGATTGTGGCGCGTACCGGCATTTCATCGCGCCGCATTGCCGCCGACGAACAAATGACTTCAGATCTGGCGCTGATTGCCGTCGAGCGCGCAATTGAAAGCGCTGGCGTTGCCAAGGAAGACATCGATCTGCTGATCGTTGCGACGACGACGCCAGACAATATTTTCCCGTCAACGGCCTGTCTGTTGCAGAACAAGCTGGGCGTGCATGGTTTTCCTGCGTTTGACGTGCAGGCGGTATGTGCCGGTTTTGTGTATGCATTGAGCACGGCCAACGCGATGATTAAAAGCGGTGCAGCTAAATGTGCTGTGGTCGTTGGCGCTGAAAAACTATCGAACCTGGTTAACTGGCAAGATCGTGGTACCTGCATTCTGTTTGGCGATGGCGCTGGCGCTGTGGTGCTGACTGCGTCCGAAGAGCCGGGTATTCTGGCGACCAAACTCAAAGCCGACGGCCGTTACAGCACGATTCTGAAAACCGAGGCGCGGCCGAAGCAGGGCGCGCTCGAAGGCGAGCCGTGGATTTACATGGAAGGTAACGCCGTTTTCAAATTTGCTGTTCGTGCATTGGCCGATATTGCCGAAGAAACGCTGGCCGAAGCGGGCTTGCAAAAATCCGACATCGACTGGCTGGTGCCGCATCAAGCCAATGTCCGTATTATCGAATCGACCGCCAAGCATCTGGGTATGGCGATGGATAATGTGATCGTGACCTTGGGTGAACAAGGCAATACGTCGGCGGCGTCGATCCCGCTGGCGCTCGATCACGGTGTGAAATCGGGCAAAATCCAGCGCGGTCAGACCATTCTGATGGAAGGCATTGGCGGCGGTTTTGCCTGGGGTTCGGTTTTAGCGCGGTTTTAAATTGCCAGGGAAGAGGGCTGGGTGAGCGACTTCCCCTTCTTGCTTCCCTTTCTTTAAGGAAATAAGCGATATGTCATTAGCATTTGTGTTTCCCGGTCAAGGTTCGCAATCGGTCGGTATGATGAACGGCTGGGCTGATTCGGCTCAGGCCGCACTCGTCAAAGCGACTTTCGATGAAGCTTCCGGTGTGCTCGGTCAGGATTTGTGGGCGATGGTCAACGATGGTCCGGCAGACGATCTGAACGCGACAATCAATACGCAGCCAATCATGCTGACTGCCGGTGTTGCCGCCTGGCGTGCTTATCTGGTCAGTGGTGGCGCAATGCCTGCCGTGATGGCCGGTCACAGTCTGGGCGAATACACGGCGCTGGTGGCGGCGGAAGCGATCAGTTTTGGCGATGCGCTGCAGCTGGTTCGTTTGCGCGCCGAAGCGATGCAGGAAGCCGTGCCAGCCGGTACTGGCGCGATGGCGGCGATTCTGAATCTGGCTGATGACGAAATCATCGCTGCGTGTGCCGAGGCGGCGCAGGGCGAAGTTGTTCAGGCAGTCAATTTCAATTCACCCGGTCAGGTCGTGATTGCCGGTAACAAGGCTGCGGTTGAGCGCGCCTGCGAAGCGTGCAAGGCACGCGGCGCGAAACGTGCATTATTGCTGCCAGTTTCGGTGCCTTCGCATTGCGATCTGATGAAGCCGGCAGCTGAGAAACTGGCTGCCAAACTGGCGAGTATCGCAATCAACGCGCCAAAAGTGCCGGTATTGCACAATGCCGACGTTGCTGCGTACAGCGATGTTGCTGCGGTACGCGATGCGCTGGTGCGTCAGCTGTACCAGCCGGTACGCTGGGTTGAAACCGTGCAGAAAATGGTTGCCGATGGCGTGACGCTGGTTGCCGAATGCGGACCGGGTAAAGTACTGGTTGGCTTAAATAAACGCATTGCCGCCGATCTGAACTCGGTCGCGCTGCTTGACGCTGCGGCGCTCGATGCTTTGAAAGTGGCTGAATAAAATTCTGGGTATATCTTTGCGGGCTAATCCTGTATTGCTCTTGAGTGATATACCCATTATCAATTAGGTTGAGGTGTTTTATGAGTTTGCAAGGCAAAGTAGCGCTGGTAACCGGCGCTTCACGCGGTATCGGTCAGGCGATCGCGCTGGAACTGGCGAAAATGGGCGCAACCGTCATTGGTACGGCAACCAGTGATAGCGGCGCTGCAGCGATTGGCGACTATCTGAAAGACGCTGGCGCGACCGGCGCAGGCTTGCGTCTGAACGTCACCGAAGACGGCGCGTGCGATGCGATTGTGGCGCAGATCGAGAAAGAATTTGGCGCGATTGCGATCCTGGTCAATAACGCTGGCATCACGCGTGATAACCTCTTGATGCGGATGAAGGACGAAGAGTGGGACGCCATCATGGATACCAATCTGAAACCGGTTTACAAGCTGTCCAAAGCCGTGATGCGCAATATGATGAAAGCGCGCTGGGGCCGCATCATCAATATCGCTTCGGTCGTCGGCGCAACGGGTAATGCGGGTCAAACCAATTACTCGGCAGCCAAGGCGGCGCTGTTTGGCTTTACCAAATCGCTGGCCAAAGAAATTGGCAGCCGCGGTGTCACCGTCAACGCGGTAGCGCCAGGTTTCATCGACACCGATATGACCAAAGGTCTGCCGGACGAGCAAAAAGCGCATCTGGTTGCTAATATCGCTTTGGGTCGCCTGGGGGACCCGCAAGACATCGCTGATGCAGTGGGCTTTTTGGCGTCGGACAAAGCGGCGTACATCACAGGCAACACCATTCATGTAAATGGTGGGATGTTTATGAATTAATCGGGTAAAATCGCCAACGATTGCGGTTTTAACCGATACGATGCAAATAAATACCGCGCTTGCGGTAGCAAAATTACTCAAAAACAAGTAAATTTGCGCCTTATTGCATCATGTAACTGTTTGCATCGCCAAAATTTTGGTAGAATGCGGACGCATTTTTCAGAAATTAAGCTAACAAGGCTTGGGAACTAAATCCATGGAAAACATCGAACAGCGCGTGAAGAAGATTGTTGCTGAGCAACTGGGCGTGCCAGAAACTGACGTTAAGATTGACTCTTCGTTTGTTAACGACCTCGGCGCCGACTCACTCGACACCGTTGAACTCGTTATGGCCCTCGAAGAAGAATTCGAGTGCGAAATCCCTGACGAGGACGCTGAAAAAATCACTACCGTTCAACAAGCAGTTGACTACGTTAACGCTCACCTGAACAAGTAATCTCGGTGATTCCAGACCTCCGCTATGGCTTGCTGTAGCGGGGGTTTTATTTTATCTGGCGCAAAATTCAGTTTGATGCTCAAACTGCAATCGATTGCGCGGCCGGTTTTGTCCGGCATTGGAAGCGGAGTACCCCCACATGTCTAAACGCAGAGTAGTTGTTACCGGTTTGGGTCAGGTTTCCCCCGTCGGCAATGATGTTGCCTCAGGCTGGGCAAACCTGCTGGCTGGCAAGTCCGGAATTGGCCTGATTACCCGTTTTGACCCGAGTGATATGGCTTGCCATGTGGCAGGTCAGGTCAAAGATTTTGATGTGACCCAGTACGTCAACGCGAAAGATGCGCGCCGGATGGATGATTTTATCCATTACGGTATCGCTGCCGCGATGCAGGCGATCAAGGATTCTGGTCTTGATGACGTTGCCGATCTGGATAAAACCCGTGTTGGCGTCAATATCGGTTCGGGTATTGGCGGTCTGCAATTGATCGAGCAAACCAATGCCGCGTATATCGAAGGTGGCACGCGCAAAATCGGCCCATTCTTTATTCCGGGTTCATTAATTAATATGATTGCCGGTCATGTTTCGATCATGAAAGGCTATCAAGGCCCGAGCTATGGCATCGTTTCTGCATGTACCACCGGTGCACACAGCATCGGCGATGCAGCCCGCATCATTCAGTACGGTGACGCCGACGTGATGATTGCCGGTGGCGCTGAAGGTACGATCTGTAAAATGGCGATCGGTGGCTTTGCTGCGATGAAAGCCTTGTCGACTCGCAATGACGATCCTGCAACGGCATCGCGTCCGTGGGACAAAGGTCGTGACGGTTTCGTGATGGGCGAAGGTGCCGGTGTGCTGGTACTCGAAGAATACGAGCACGCCAAAAAACGCGGCGCGACCATTTATGCCGAGCTGGCTGGTTTTGGCATGAGCTCAGACGCGCACCACATCACCGCACCGAGCGCCGAAGGCCCGGCTCGTGGCGTACAGAACGCGCTGCGCGATGCTGGCGTGAACGCCGATCAGGTTGATTATGTCAATGCACACGGCACGTCAACGCCGCTGGGCGACGCGAATGAAACCAATGCACTGAAACTGGCGCTGGGCGAACACGCCAAGAAAGTAGTCGTCAACTCGACCAAGTCGATGACCGGCCACTTGCTCGGTGGTGCCGGCGGTGTTGAAGCGATCTACTCGATTCTGGCGCTGCACAATCAGGTTTCGCCACCGACGATCAATATCTTCGAGCAGGATTTCGAAGCCGGTTGCGATCTGGACTACTGTGCCAATACCGCCCGCGACATGAAGATCGACGTTGCGATCTCCAATAGCTTCGGCTTTGGTGGCACCAACGGTACTTTGGTATTCCGTCGCGTTTGATACTCATCCAAACCACGCAAAAACCACGCACCTGAGAAGGGCGTGGTTTTTTATTGGTCGGGTGTGATTTGGCTCACCCGGTCAAAGTCATTTGGCGACCTCTGGTCGGTTAAAATATCCGTTGGTCAGGGGCGGGCGGCCTGGTGTCGCAAGGCATGCTCCAAGGCCATACAATCCGGGCCATGGCGAGCATTTGCGCCTATCCGCTTGAGGGAGTACGCGCTTTTGGCGCAGGATGTTTATGGACAAGAATGAGTTACTGACCGCGATTCGCGGTGCTTTTTTGCAAGCCTTTAATTCGCTGTTGCCGACTTTGCTGGGTAATAGTGCCGACGCGCTGTTTCTTAAGGCGGATCGCGCGGCCAGTCTGATCGAACAAAGACAAATGCTCGATGCGCGCGCAGCATTGATGACGCGCGAGCAGGGGTGGTTGCAGGCCTTGTCAACAAATATGGATAAATTGCTTAACCGCAGTTTCCAAACCGCCTACAGTACGTTTCGCCCCTCGTTCAGCGAGTCTTTTTCGCTCGACACGCTGTCGCTGGTCGATGCAGACGAATTTGATGGCGAGTTGAAAATTGACGAATTGACGACTCGCTTGCGTAATGTGGCCGAAGTGCAATTGCGCGACCTGAATATCCGGATGGCGATCCTGTTTGATCAGGACAATATCAACGAGCGGGAAAATCCGTTCCGTCCCTATTTGCTGACGCGGTGTCTGGGTATGGCTGCCGAACAGTTGCAGATTGAACCCGAGCTGCATACGCTGTTATGCGAAACGCTGACCGAGCAATTGCAAAAAAATGTCGTCGACATTTACCAGATGCTCAATCAGCATCTCGCCCGGCACGGGATTGCAGCGCAATTGCAATTGCGCATTCGTACTTTGCCCGATGCTGCCAGTTTACGACCAGATCAGGCTGTTCAAACGCCCTCGACCGAATCGACACTGTTCAACGAAGATACCGAATCTGCAGCCAATGCTTCAATACCACAGGCGCTGCTTGAGGGGGCTACCGGTGCCCGATTTGGTCAATGGTCGGCGTTAATGCGCCAGCAAGCCGAATATGGTCATGCATCACTGGGCGAAATTCCAAGCCAGGCAGCTCCGGCGGGGATGGGCTGGCTGGGGTCCGTCAAGCAGGTCGGCGGCGCAGTCCGGCAATTATTCAGCGGAACTGCTCCCATTCAGACTTCCCCTCAAAGAATTAGCCCGGCATTGGCGCTGACGATAGAGCAAATGAACTCGCAGCCAGCGGGGTTGCTCGACGCGCAGGGCGAGGTGCGCAATCTGATTCTGGAGCAGCGCAGCGAGTTGAGTTCAGCCAGCCCGGATATGAACGAGCAGATGATTGTCGATATTGTCGGCATGCTGTTTGAATTTATCCTGCGTGATTCGCAAGTGCCCGCCGAAATTCGTGCCCAGCTAGGGCGCATGCAATGGCTGGTACTGAAAACGGCGCTGCAGGATCCGGCGCTGTTTTCGCAAAAGCACCATCCGGCGCGGTTGTTGGTCAACCGCATCGGCTCGATTGCGCAAGGCTTGCAGCAACTCGATCCGAAAGCCGAGCGCATCACCGCTGAAATTCGGCGAATTATCGAAGCTTTGTTGCTCGATGAAGATGAAAGTGCCGAGCTGTTTAGCCGCATGCTCGACGAGCTTGACCATTTTATTGCCCGCGAATTGCGCGCGGCGGACGAGCAATCTGAGCTGGCTTCGCAAGCGATGGAAAATGCCGAAAATCGCACGCTGCGTTTTGCCCGCATCACGGCGCAAACCGCGCATGCACTATCCGGTTTCACGCTGGATGGCGGTTTGCAGCATTTTCTGATCAATATCTGGCCGTATGCCATCGAATTTGCCGAGCGTAACGATGAAGTGCAGGCGCTGCGTTTCCGGATGTTTGTGCCGGAGTTAATTTGGAGTATTGCACCGAAACCCGAGGCAACAGACCGTCAGCAATTACTGGGCATGATTCCGCGACTGATCGGTGTACTCAATGAAGGATTAAAATCCACGCCGTGGAACAGTACACAACAGCAACAATTTAAAAGCTATATGATCGACGCACATCGTGCCGCCATTACCGGAACGATGAATCTGACGGCGCCTGTGCCGACGATGGCGATGTTGCGTGGTCAACTGGCTGAATTTATCGGTGAAAAAGCCAGTGATCCCGATCCGGCGCAACTGGCCGAGTCAACCGAGCTTAATCCAGTGCTACTTGATCGCGCCATCAGCGAATTAAAAGTTGAAATCGGATTTATTGACCGGCAGGTCGAGGCTGAACTGGAGCAGGATGGTGAGCCTAAGTCGGACGCGGATGAGATCAGCAATGCCGAATTATTCGAGCGACTGCGCAGCGGTGTTTTGATTGAAGTGAATCTGACCGGCAAATTGCGCCAGGCTCGCTTGTGCTGGATGAGTCCGACCGAGACCAAATTGATTTTGAATCTGGCCGCTGACGCACCGCCTTCGGTCATTAGTGTGAATGTTTTCAAGCGCTTGCTGCAGTCGGGGCGCGCCCGCTGGTTGGAGCAGACACAAATCTTCGAGCGTGCGATGGGCTCGCTGCTCAATACGGCTGATGTACTGGATGCGCAGGTTGTATAGAGGGTATTGCTCTGTGGCTATTTATTGATAATGGCTGCATGGCAATACCCTTGGTTTTACTTTTGCTGCTTGGTGTAATCGAGCTCTCGCAAATCATAGCCCTGATCAATGGCGGCCTTTTGTGCCGCTTGCAAGGCGGGCTCGGGCAAGCTTGGTGTGCGCGACAAAATCCACAGGTATTTCCGGTTTGGATTGCCGACCACGGCCCATTGATAATCCGCATCCAGGCCGATCACCCAGTAATCTGATTTGAAAGGCCAAAAAAAGCTTACTTTCAATTGCGAATTTTGCGTGTTTTCAACCACGGTGGCTTTGCCTTCGGCTTGATCAAATTCGCCCGATTCCTTGCGGCAACGATTGACGACCTTGATGCTGCCATCGGGGTTTTTGCTGTAATTGGCCGTGGTGTCGGCCACGCAATTGCGCTGGAAATACATAGCAAATTTGGCGATTTCGTACCATTGCCCCAGATAGCGGTTCAGGTCGACTTCCGCCACGGTGCGTACTGGTGCGTCGTCAGCCGCCCAGCTGGCGCAACTGATCAGCAGCGCACTGCATAAAGTGATTGTTTTGAGCATTAATTGATCGTCCTTTTCTTTCCAAGCATGAATCAATCCAGGCCCGCAAGCTGCGGGATCAAGCCATATCGTGTTTGCACCCGATTGCCATTACAATGCGCAAATGCCTAAGTATCTTACCTCGACTCTCGATTTTGCTCCCGACTTGATTGCGCTCGCTGCGACGCAGCCGCTGGCTTTTCCTGGCTTGCTGCAATCTGCCCGCACGCAAGGCTGGGATATTTTATTTGCCTTGCCGCAAACCCAGCGTACCTATCGTGCCGATGAGGGCGCCGCTTTTGTTGCTGATTTGGCCGCTTTGCCTATTGATGCCCAAATTAACAGCGAGTTCCCATTTCATGGCGGCTGGCTGATGTACGCCGGTTATGAGTTGCTGGAGGCTTTCGAGCCCACGGTGCCGCAGCGTTTTAGCAGCAGCGAGGCGACGCAAGCCACTGGTGCGATCCGTGATTTTCCGCTGGCAGCCTTGATCCGTTGCCCGGCAGCGGTGTTGTTGCAGCGTGAAAGCCAGCAAGTCACGCTGATTGCCGAAACCGCCGAACAATTGGCGCAGCTGCAGGCTTTGGTGAGCGCCGATGCGGCTTGGTCGCCCGCAGCCTTGAAAATCGCCGCAATTTCCGAAGACGAGCCGCAGGCTTTTCTCGCGGGTGCTGAGCGTGCGAAACAGTATATTTATGACGGCGATGTGTTTCAGGTCAATCTATCGCGCGGCTGGGATGTGACGCTGTCGCAAGGTGCGCCGCTGGATGTATTTGCGCATCTGCGCGCCGCCAACCCAGCGCCGTTTTCGGCCTACCTCAATTTAGGCGACGACGTTGGCCAGATTGTTAGCAGTTCGCCCGAGCGCTTGGTGAGTGTGCGGGATGGCGCCGTACAAACCCGCCCGATTGCCGGGACGTTTGCCCGCTCGCTCGATCCGGTTGAAGACGCCGCGCTGAAAGAGCGCCTGCTCAATACGCCCAAAGAGCGCGCCGAGCACATTATGCTCGTTGATCTGGAGCGCAATGATCTGGGGCGGATTGCGGTGCCCGGCACGGTGAAAGTTGACGAACTGATGGCTGTCGAGACGTATGCCTTTGTACACCATATTGAATCTAACATCCGGGCAAATACCCGTGAGGGTATCAACGCCGCCGATGTCTTGCGGGCACTGTTCCCCGGTGGCACGATTACCGGCTGCCCAAAAGTGCGCTGCATGCAGATTATCCGCGAGTTGGAAGATCGAGCGCGGCTGGCCTATACCGGCTCGCTGGGTTACATCAACCGTGATGGCAGTATGGATACCAATATTCTAATTCGCACTTTTGTCCAGCAAGGATCGCAGCTGTATTTCCGCGCTGGCGCGGGGATTGTGGCCGACTCTGATCCCGAGCGCGAATTGCAGGAAACGCGGCACAAAGCGCGTGGCCTGCTGCGCGCCTTGGGAGACCAATTGGCATGAGTGTGAGCAAACTCGTCAATGGTCAAGCCGCCGAGACGATCAATCTGACCGACCGTGGTCTGCAATTTGGCGACGGCGTGTTTCGCACGATTAAAGTCCTCAATGGCCAGCCGGTCTGGTGGGCACGGCATTACGCCAAATTGGTGCACGATTGCGCACAAATCGGCATCGTCGCGCCGAGCGAGGCGAGTTTACTCGCCGATATTGAGCAACTCAAAGCTGATAATCACACACTGAAAATCATCGTCACCCGTGGCGAAACGGCGCGTGGTTATGTGGCGCCCGCCGATTTGTCGCCCAATCGCATCGTGCAGATTGCGCCATTACCGGCGTATTCGCCCGATTTGGCGACGCACGGCGTTAAGCTGCGTAGCTGCAGCACACGAGCGAGCTGGCAACCCGCGCTGGCGGGCATCAAGCATCTGAACCGATTGGAAAATATCCTGGCACGGCGCGAGTGGTCTGACCCGAGTATTTTTGATGGCTTGATGTTTGATCGTGATGACTTCTTGATTGAAGGCGTGATGAGCAATGTGCTGGTGCTGCTTGACGGTGTGCTGTGTACTCCCGATTTATCCGAATCCGGCGTCTCTGGGGTATGCCGTGATATGACCTTGCTGGCAGCGACTCAGCTAGGTATACCAACGGCAGTATGTAAAATCAATCGCAGGCAATTGTCGCAAGCGCAGGCGTTGTGGGTCTGCAATAGCTTGGCTGGACTATTGCCGGTGATCTCGCTCGATGAGCTGCACTGGCCTGTTGCCGATTTGAATAAGGCTTTGCAGGCGGCAATCGAATTATTAAAGGAAGACCAATGAAAGTGATTGCCTTATCGCTGGCGCTGTTGACGCTGGGCACGGCGCAAGCCGAGCAATATTATCAAGCTGATCCGGCCAAATTGGCCAAGTTAGAGGCCGAACGCTGCGCCAAATTGCAAAAAGAAGATCAACTGATTACCCGCCGTCTGGGTGGTGGCAATAATAAATCGTACGACATTGCAAAAATGCAATCGCGCCAGCAAGTGGTGCAAGCCGATTACGGCAAGTACTGCCTCAAGAAATAATCCCTCGCGATCTACTGCCGTTTGGGCCTTGGCGGCTTGCAGCCGCGATCCTCTGATCTACACTGGGTTCAATTGACGCTGCCACGGCATTACCTCGACGGAGGATCAGAAAATGGATATCGCACAACGCTTGCACGAGCTGCTCGGTCCGGATCATTTTCCGCAATATCTGGTTGAACGCTATCCGCACCTGGCAACCCGGCTGTTACAAACCTGGGGAACGCCAGCACTGGATATTTTCATGAACGATCTGTTTTTTGATCGTCGCGGTGGTCGTCAGGGATTTGAGGCTGAAGTAATGCAGGAGTTATTCAGCATCCAGAGTCTGTACAACCAGCGCTTTCCGCAACAGGAAAGCAGTGAAATCTGGACTGAAACCGATCTGGCGACCGAAGAGCTGAGGGCAGATTATCTGCTGTTTGATGCGCCGCATTTAATGGAAGCGGCTAAAACCGGCAATCTGGAATTCATCAGCAATGCGCTCGCTTCCGGCGTTTCGATTGATTATCGCGACGAGGCGGGCTTGAGTATGTTGTGGTGGGCGTGCCGCTATGGTCATCGCGAGCTGATCGTGACTTTGCTCAAAGCCCGTGCGGTCGTTGACGTGGCGGACGAGTTGGGGTGCTCGCCTATGCATTGGCTGGCGGCGCAGGATCTGCTTAGCGCCATCGAAGAGTTGCAGCATCATGGTGCTGACATCAATGCGCGGGATGTCGAAGGCGCTTCGCCGTTGATGTATGCGACCCGGCGTTCCAGAGTGGCCGCAGCGGGCTGTTTGTTGCAGCTTGGCGCTGACGTGAATCTTCAGGACAAGAAAGGAATGAGCGCTTTGCATTATGCTGCTGAAGTCGGCAGTGGTCATCTGCTTGAATTATTGATGGCTTATGGTGCCGATAAAAACTTACTTGATTGTCAGGGAAGGAGTGCCGAAGATATCTTGCGTGCCAAACCGGGGGGGCAGCGTTTGCTGGCTTATTTAATGTGACCCATGCCGTTATTGCCCTGATAGCCCTGATCTTCAGGGCTTTTTTATGCACGTGATGTTTTGAGGATTATTGCTGTTCGCTGAATTTTATTCTTGTTTTTTAGTATGTTTTTTGAAAATTAAGCGAAAGAAATTTATGGGTTTTTACTTAAGCTTTTGGCGGCTTAAGATCAAGAATTAGCTGATCCTAATAAGCAAATTTTAAAAAAATGTTTGTCGTTTCAAAGGGATGTAGGCACAATGCGCCGATCGAAAGGATAAACGGATAGGCATGAAGAGATTCCTGGTAGCACTTTCTACGTTGTTATTATTTGCTTGTGGCGACTCTGATCAGGGGCGTGCCAAGCAGGTGTTGCCGTGGGCAGAAACCCGGGAATTGGTCGTGCTGGTGCAAAATGGCCCGACGGCATTGTATGTCAATGCCGAGGGTAATTATGCCGGTCTGGAATACGATCTGATCACGCAGTTTGCCCAGCAGAACAATCTGAAGGTGCGTTTTCTGGTCAGCAGCAATCACACCGAGATGCTTGAACGTCTGCAACGACGCGAGGCTCATCTGGCCGTTGGTGGTCCGCGAGACACAGTCGAAGGGCTGATTTATGGTTCACCCTATCAGGATGTTGAAGCGACACTGGTTTTTTCGTCAAAAACCAGCGAAACCACGGCACTGAAAGCGCTCAAACAGGGGCTGGCCAGCATCAACACCTTGCCGCAATATGTCGCTGCGCTCAATCAACTGCAACAAAATTACCCGGCTTTAAGTTGGCAGGTCATCAATAGCGGCGATAGCGAATCGCTGATCGAGCAGGTTGCGCAAGGCAAAATCGAGTTTGCGCTGGTTGATTCGCACGCGGTTGAAGTGGCACAAAATTATCATCCGAATATTACGACTTCCCGCAAGATTTCCAGCGTCCAGCAGTTGGCGTGGGCGATGCCTGATTCGGATTTGCAATTACAAAATCGGATTAACGGTTTTTTCCGTCAGCAGGTCGCCGATGGCTCATTGCGCCGTTTGCATGATCGTTACTACGGCCATCTTGACCGTGTCGATCAGCTCGATGCGTTGGCGTATCTGGGACGAATTCAATCGACATTGCCGCGCTATAAAGAGTGGTTTCAGGAGGCCGAGGGTCGTACCGGGCTGGACTGGCGGCTGATCGCGGCGCTGTCGTATCAGGAATCGCACTGGAATCCCGACGCAGTTTCGCCCACCGGCGTACGCGGCATTATGATGCTGACCAATGAAACGGCGCAGCGGATGAATGTGGATAGAACCAATCCGTATGAAAGCATTATCGGCGGCGCGAAATATATCCAGCTGCTCAAAGAAACGCTGGCTGACCGGGTCGCCGAGCCTGATCGAACCTGGCTGGCGCTGGCGGCGTATAACATCGGCATGGGGCATCTGATCGATGCGCGTACGCTGGCGGTGCGAATGAAAAAAGACCCCAATAGCTGGGCTGATGTGAAATCGGTATTGCCTTTATTGCGTAAACCCGAAGTCTTTAGCACCTTGAAATATGGTTATGCACGGGGTGGCGAGCCGGTGGTTTTTGTTGAAAGTCTGCAGTCGTATTACGATGTACTGGCGCGTTTTCAGCCGCCAAGCAAAACAGTATTGCCGATGCCATCCGATTCGGTCATCGTGCATAATCCGGAAAATCTGCAGTTGGAAATCAATAGCGTACTCAACCCGCTGGCAATCGAGAAACTGGCAGCCAACTGGTAGGGTATTGTCCTGTAGCCATTTTCAATATTGACTTTCATGCGTATACCCATGTTTGTATGTTAATGGGGATTGCGCTGTCCGAGTTTTGCGCTATTTCCGGTACAATAGTACTTTCGCTTTTTGCCGGATTTGCCTCATGACTGTACGCACCCGATTTGCTCCTTCTCCGACTGGTCTGCTCCATATTGGCGGCGTTCGCACTGCGCTGTTTTCCTGGGCTTATGCGCGTAAACATGGTGGTCAGTTCGTGCTGCGGATTGAAGACACCGATCTGGAACGCTCGACGCCCGAATCGGTTGCGGCGATTCTGGACGGCATGCATTGGATCGACATCGGTTACGACGAAGGCCCGTTCTACCAGATGCAAAGGATGGAACGCTACAAGGAAGTGATCGCGCAATTGCTCGAGAGCGGCCACGCCTACTACTGCTATTGCAGCAAGGAAGAGCTCGAAGCGCAACGCGCCGCTGCCGAAGCCAAAGGCGAAAAGCCCCGTTATGATCGCACCTGGCGTCCTGAAAGCGGCAAAACTTTGCCCGCAATTCCAGCCGATATCAAACCCGTCGTGCGTTTCAAAACGCCAATCGGCGGCTCGGTGGTCTGGGAAGATCAGGTCAAAGGCCGTATCGAAATCAGCCACAATGAACTCGACGATCTGATTCTCGCGCGCCCCGATGGCACACCAACATACAATTTCTGCGTCGTCGTTGATGATGTCGATATGCGCATCAGCCATGTCATTCGCGGTGACGACCATGTGAACAACACGCCACGCCAGATCGTGATTTACGAAGCGATGGGCGCGCCGGTGCCGGTGTTTGCCCACTTGCCGATGATCAACAACGATCAGGGCGTCAAACTCTCCAAGCGTCGCGACGCGGTGTCGGTCGTCGATTACGACAAGCAAGGCTTCCTGCCCGAAGCGCTGCTCAATTACCTGGCGCGTCTGGGCTGGGGTCATGGCGACGATGAAATCTTTTCGATGGCGCAATTTATCGAATGGTTCGACCTGAAAGATGTCAGCGGCAGCCCAAGCCGGATGGATCGCGACAAACTGCTGTGGACCAACGCGCAATACATCAAGGCCGCAGATCCGGCGCGCCTTGCTGACCGTGTTGCCGGTTTTATGACCGACAAAGGCATCAAGACTGAGGGCGGTCCGGCCTTGGCAGAGGTGTGTGCCTTGCTGAAAGATCGTTGCCAGACTTTGGTCGAAATGGCCGATCAGGCCGAATATTTCTACCAGCCGCTGACGCCAACGGCTGAAATCGTCGAAAAACACCTCGATCCGGAATCGGAAGAGCGCCTGAAAGTGTTTGCTGCCGAAGCGGCGAAATTGGAAAACTGGGACGCGGCGACCATTGGCGCTTTCATTAAAGACTTCGTCAAAGAACAGGGCGTCAAAATGCCGCAAGTCGGCATGCCACTGCGCGCCAAAGTCTGCGGCATCACCAACACGCCATCGGTCGATGCGGTGCTGGCCTTGATCGGCCGAGAAGAAGTTTTGCGCCGATTGGTGGGATAAACGGCTGCGAAGTCCGTTGATGCCTCGATCCATTTTCCTTATTGCTATCTCTGGCAGCTTGCGTGCAGCGTCGTGCAATACGGCGCTGCTGAGGGCGGTGCAGGCTGTCGCGCCCAGCCATATGCACGTCACGCTGTTTGATCAGCTTGCGCAAGTGCCGCCGTTTAACCCGGATATTGAGATTGATACTGTGCCGCTGCTAGCGCAATTGTGTGAGCAGATTATTGCGGCTGATGGTGTTTTGATTGCCAGCCCCGAATACGCGCATGGGGTCAGTGGCATAATGAAAAACCTGCTCGACTGGATGGTCAATACGCCAGCATTTGTCAATAAACCTGTTGCAACATTGAACGCTGCGCCGCGTGCGCATCATGCTTTTGACGCGCTCAAGGAAACGCTAACGCTGATGTCGGCGCAGTGGCTTGAAGCTGCGTCGATCACAGTGCCAGTGATTGGCGACACCACGACGACTGAGGCAATTTTGCGCAATCCGCAACTATGTTCCGATTTGCGAAATGCGTTGGCGGAGTTTACTAAGTTGCAGCTTGAGACAATGAATTAGTGGGGCGGGTGGGTATCTAAATTATGGTTATGGATGACAATCTACGTGGGCAAATCGGCCAGCTGGTCATGGCCGGCTTTGATGGTTTTGTTCCCAATGCGCACATCGAAAGCCTGATCCGCGAGCAGCGTATCGGCGGTGTAATTCTATTCCGGCGCAATATCGAGTCACCTGCGCAAGTGGCCGCGCTATGTCGCCGTTTGCAGGAAATCAACGCCGAAGTTTCGGATTTACCGCTGTTGATCGGCATCGATCAGGAAGGCGGTATGGTGATGCGGATCGAAGACGGTGTGACGCCGCTGCCGTCGGCGATGGCTTACGCCTCAGGCTATGCCTCGCACGCGGTGCCCGGTTGCAGCCCGGCAGACTGTGAACAACTTCATCGCGTCGGCGCTGATGAGTTGCGCCAGATGGGGATCAATATCAATTTTGCGCCTTGCCTCGATATCAACAACAATCGTGCCAATCCGGTGATCGGCGTGCGCTCGTTTGGTGAAAATGCCGCGACAGTGACGGTTTACGGGCTGGCGGCGATGCGAGGGATACAGTCAGTGGGAATTGCCGCGACGGTGAAGCATTTTCCCGGTCATGGCGATACGGCGAGTGATTCGCACTATGCATTACCGCTGATTGCGCATGATAGGCCGCGCCTTGATGCGGTCGAGCTGACGCCGTTCAAGGCGGCGATTGCTGCTGGGGTTGATGCCATCATGACGGCGCACGTGGTTTTTCCCGCCATTGAACCTGATAGGACGATTCCTGCAACGCTGTCGCGCAAAGTGCTGACCGGCTTGCTGCGCGAAGAACTGGGTTTTGACGGCCTGATTATCACCGATTGCCTGGAAATGGACGCGATTGCCGGGGGCGTTGGCAGCGAACAGGGCGCGGTGCAGGCGATTGCCGCCGGTGCCGATATTGCACTGGTTTCGCATACGGCGAGTCGTCAACGCGGCGCAGTGGCGGCCTTGCTTAATGCAGTTAATCAGGGGTATATCGCTGTAGAGCAGCTTGAAAAGTCAATACAGCGAATTACCCATGCCAAGTATATGGCGCGCAACTGGCGCGATTTGCCTGTAATCCCGACGGCTTTGTGCACTGCCGAAAGTCTGGCACTGGCCGAGCGCGTGCAATCGCTCGGTATTGAAGGTGTTGCGGCACCCCTTGATCCGCAGCAGCCGGTGCTGCTGGTGACGACCGAGTTACTGCAACGGACTGAAATTGACGAGGTTGCACTCGGCGCTTCGCTCAGTGCACGGGGCAGTTTGCTGCCGGTGCTGGAAGCCGCTGGTTTTACGGTAAATGAAATGATCATCCCGCCCAATGTCGGAGCAGCCGATGCGGCTCGTGTTGTCGAGACGGCCAGCACGGCACAGCAGATTATTTTCCAGAGCTATAACGCGACGCGCTTTGCCAGTCAGGCTGCGCTGATTCAGGCGCTGGACGCGAGCAAACTCACGCTGATCGCCGGGCGTAATCCGTATGATCTGCAATTGGCTCCCAAAGCCAGAGCGCGTTACGCCGCCTGCAGTAATCGTCCGGCTGCGCTGGCGCTGATTTTCAAAAGAATGATGGGCGTTTGATCTGCATTCAGCAGTGACGCGACAATAAAAACGCCACATGGTTACCCATGTGGCGTATATCTTTCTAAGTCAAGCTAGATAATTACTTCAGCGTGATACCCCAGTTGGCTTCAACGCATTTGCTGTATTGGCCATCGATCAGTGCATTGTATGGCGTCTGGTAGCTGACCAGTTGGCACTTATTATCGCCGCCGACTTTCCAGTCTTTTTCCCAGTAGATATTAAATGCGGCTGATGAACCACCATCGAAACGACCCATGTTTGAGCATTTCATCGACTCTTTTGTGATATCCCAACCCAGATCGCGCGAAAACTCGGTGTAGTAATTGATCCGGTTTTGCGCCGCTGGTTTGACCTGGGCATCCTGACATTCGGCATTGATAATCTGGATCGTCGTCGGGAAGTCGTTACCCAGTTGACGCGATTTATCAAAGTCGTTCGGAACCCAGGTGCCGTCGATCACGTGCAGCATCGATGGTTTTGGCGGTTGCGGATACACAAAGAAGAACACGGCTGACGCCAGATTCAGCCAGCTTTCGGCGACACGATCCGGATCTTTGAGCAGAACAGACTGGTCGCCGTCAAACATCGCCTGGCTGAATGGGCCATAGTTATAGTTGTAAGACAACTGCTTGGCGCCGCGACCGAAGTATTTCTTGAAGCCGCCTTTGGCATCCGTGCCACAAGTCCAGACTTTGTTAAAGACCGGATCGGTACATTCGGTGTTATAGCCGCAGCTCGTGCCATCTTCGGTACAACCCATTTCGCGGACATGCACCAAGGCTTGCAACCATTCGGCATTGCCGTACTGCTCAACGCTATGGCCGCCGGTTTCCTGCGCAAAGTGCGCGAATGAAGTGGCCAGTGAGCGACGGCAGATTTCATCGGCATTGCGGCCATCGCTGTAATCACCACAGAAGGCAGGGAATTTCGCAACGGCTTGCAGGAAACGCGTGTAAGTGTAGCTTGGGTGCGCTTTGGAGAAGTAATAATCCCATTTGGCTTTTGGCAAGATGACTTCAACGCGTTTGACGTTGCCCGGATTGCTCATCAGGCCGGGTGCAACGGCCTCGACGACCGAATTGGCCAATGTGCGAACCGACGCTTTGACTTTGCGGAAAATATCGCTATCAGTCAGCGTGGCAGCATAAGCTTCTGCCTCGGCTTTGGTCGGTACGCCGCTCGTGCCACCACCGCCGGGGGCTGGCGTGGCCATTCCGGCGCTGTCACAAGCACCTGCTGCAAGCCATTCAGCGGCTTTGCCTGGCTCGGAGCCGGGATTCGACCACCATTTGGCGCTGTAATTGACTGCGTTGTAACTCACTTTGGCACCACCGGCATACGAGCTGCCTGCATTCCACGCAGCATCACATTTTGGCAGACCAGCAGCAGGTGTCGCAGTTGGTGCTGGCGTACTGGTCGGTGCAGCGGTTGGTGTAGCAGTAGGGACAGCAGTAGGGACAGCAGTTGGGACAGCAGTTGGAGCAGCTGTCGGAGCCGCAGTTGGCGCCGGGGTCGCGGTTACGACCGGGGTCGAAGTCGGTTTTACGGTCACCTGTGGTGTTGCTGTTGGTGCTGGTGTTGCAGTTGGAACTGCTGTCGGAGTTACTGTTGGTGCGGGTGTCGCTGTTGAAACCGGTGTGGCAGTCGGAGCTGTGCTGAGTAATTGCCATGGCCCCCACTGGTTGGCGCCCGGAATTTCGCCCTGTGTCCACCATTTGGCTTTGTAATTTTTGCCTTGATAGGTCACGGTATCGTTGACCAGATAGATCGTCGAGGCATTCCAGTCTGCGGCCCAGACGCTGGCACTCAGGCACAAGGCGGCCATCAAGGCCGATATTTTAAACTTGGTGTTCATTGTCTCACTCCTTGAGGATTTTTTGACTCCAGACAGTGCTTTCCTCATTCGCGCTGTTGGTCATTCAAATACATTGAGTCAATCAATTTGCGGCAATTCTGACTCTTCAGGGGCGTAATCCTACCATTTGTAGTTCTGGTGTCTATGACTACAAGCACAGCAGCATAACGCTGGAAATGCGGGGTGAATTAATTGGCGGAATTAAAAAACATTAATTCCGGTTTTTTGTAATTAAATGAATATTTTAAGTATTTGCTGATATTCAATTTCTCTTCGACGCGAGCCAGAGCTAGGTATAATGGGCGGGCAGTTTTGATGATGACAAGGTTGGATTGGCATGCACAATGTTTGGAAGCAGTTGGTGGTTTTGGTGAGCGCGGTGGTATTGGCGACGAGCACGGTTTGGGCAGAAGACGCCCCGCTGCCGTTTGATAGCCCCGATGCTGCACCGCCGATTGCTCGTCGTGCGCCGCCGCCCAATGCTCAATATGTGGCACCCAGCTCAGTAAAAAAGACCAGTAAAGCCAAACGCAGCAAGTCTGCCAACAAATCGTCTTCGACGAAAAAATCGCGCTACAGTAAGCAGGGTGCCAAATCGAGCGCGAAAAAATCCAGTGTTAAAAAAACCGGATCGAAAAAATCTGGCGCTAAAAAGAGCCAAACCCGAAAATCGAGCGCCAAAAAATCGAATGTGAAAAAATCCGGTAAATCCAAAACGGCAAAAAAATCCAAGACGGCCAAAAAATCACAACGTGAATAAACCAAATAAACAAAAAGCCCTCGAAAGAGGGCTTTTTGTTGGGTATTGCACGCTAGGCTCTGTTGACGTTTGGTTTGCGAGTCGCGTTTGTGCTGGTTTTGGCCTGAAACAAGGCGGCATGTCTTTATCTATAAAAACAGTTCCTGATGCATAGTCATTCTATGTAAAGGTTTTGCAACGCAGTGTCAGGCCAAAAACAGCCAAACCCTCTGGGCTGGGCGCTTTTTGTGACGACTCTGCGTTATTGCCTGCTCAGATAGAATGACTATGCATCACAGCCAATGCCTTGATTCGTCACAAAAATCGCGCCAGCGCGACCGTAAACCAAACGTCAACAGAGCCTAGCGCTTGCAGGCTTTTGCTTTGAGCAAGATACGCCTAGAGGGTAATGCGTGCCAGCTCTTCAAAATAAGTCGGGAAGGTTTTGGCGGTGCATTTCGGATCGTTAATCCGCACCGGAGCGCCGCCCAGCGCGACCAGCGAGAAACACATCGCCATCCGGTGATCGTCGTAGGTGTCGATTTCGGCGTTCGGGACCAGGCTTTCCGGCGGAATGACCGAAATCCAGTCCTGACCTTCTTCAACGGTTGCGCCGACTTTGCGCAATTCGGTCGCCATCGCCGAGAGGCGGTCAGTTTCCTTGACGCGCCAGCTTTCGATATTGCGGATCGTCGTTTTTCCGTTGGCAAATAGTGCTGCGACGGCGATGGTCATTGCTGCGTCGGGGATGTGGTTCAAATCGACGTCGATGGCTTTGAGCTGACCATTGCTCGGCGGCGCGGCTTCAATCCAGTTCGGCCCCCAGCTGATCTGCGCGCCCATTTGTTCCAGCGTTTCGGCAAAGCGTTTGTCGCCCTGAATCGATTCGCTGCCAACGCCGGTGACGCGCACGGCAGGCGATCCGCCGATGGCGCCGGCGGCGAGGAAGTAAGACGCACTCGACGCGTCGCCTTCAACAAAAATCTCGCCCGGGCTTTGGTAAGACTGACCTGCCGGGATGAAAAATTCGTTCCAGCTTTTTTTCTCGACCTTCAGGCCAAATTTGGCCATCAGATTGAGTGTGATTTCGATATACGGTTTGGAGATCAGCTCGCCGACGACTTCTACGGTCATATCGCGGTTGGTCAACGGCAAGGACATCAGCAGCCCGGTCAGAAACTGACTGGAGACATTGCCTTTGACCTGGACTTTATCGGCTGCCACAACGCCCGGTTTGATCTGCAGCGGTGGAAAGCTTTCATTGCCCAGATAATCAATCTGGCTGCCGGCCTGACGCAGTGCGTCGACCAGATCGCCAATCGGGCGCTCGTGCATGCGTGCGACGCCGTGCAGATGATAGCTACCATTTGAGAGCGCAAGTGCCGCTGTTAACGGGCGGAAAGCCGTACCGGCGTTGCCGAGGAACAGGTCGGCGTTTTTATTCGGAAAGTTGCCCGCGCAGCCGTGAACGATGTAATCACGCGTATCATTAATCTGTTCGACTTTGACGCCGAGCGTCGCGAGCGCTTCGAGCATGCGCTGCGTATCGTCCGATGCCAGCAGACCACGCACGGTGGTTTGACCATCGCACAAAGCGGCGAGCAAGAGGGTACGGTTGGAAATGCTTTTCGAGCCGGGTAGCGCGACGGTGCCGGCGACTTTAGCGATCAGCGCGAGATCGAGGTGTTCCATGATTACGATTCCTTGGTGAGTTCTTTCAGTGCCTTCATCACATAATCGGGCGTGAGTTTATTGAGGCAATCCATATGGCCGAGCGGGCAAACGCGCGCAAAGCACGGGCTGCATTCCAGAGCCAGCGTGACAATTTTGGCTTTGCTCGTCAGCGGCGGCGTAAAGCCCGGCGAGCTCGAACCAAACACGGCAACGAGCGGGCGGCCGAGCGCAGCAGCGACGTGCATTAGGCCCGAATCGTTGCAAACAGCGACGTGCGCCAGCGAGAGCAAATCGATTGCTTCGGCGAGACTGGTTTTGCCGGCGAGATTGACGACATTCGGTTCGAGCTTGACGATTTCAGCGCAAATTTCACTGTCTTTGCCTGAGCCAAACAACCAGACCTGCGCACCGTCGGCAATTAGTTGGGTCGCAAGTGCGGCGGCATGCGCCGCTGGCCAGCGTTTGGCCGGGCCATATTCGGCGCCGGGGCAGATTGCAATCATCGGTTGGGTAGTGCTCAAGCCGAGTTTGGCGAGCGCCGCGTCGCGATCTGCATTGTTGATCGTTAATTCGGGATTGGGGATGGTCGCGCTGAGCGGTGTATTATCCTCAGCGAGGGCATAAAACCGCTGAACCATTTTCGGCAACGCAATCGGATCGAGCTTGCGCGCGTCATTGAGCAGACCGTAACGCATTTCGCCGACCCAGCCGGTGCGTTTTGGAATGCCGGCAAACGCCGGAACCAGTGCGGATTTGATCGAGTTCGGCAATACGATGACCTGATCGTAGCCGCGCGCTTTCAGTTGCCTCGCCAGTTTCCAGCGCTCGCGCAATTTAAGCTCGCCATGGCCGAAAGGCGCGTCAATCGCTTCGGCAATTTCAGCCATTCTGGCGTGCAGCGGGCGTGTCCACGCTGGTGCGAGCACGTCAATTTGCGAGTCTGGATGGCGCTGTTTCAGCCGCGCATACATCGGCTGCGCCATGATGGCATCGCCAACCCAGGCTGGGGCGACAATCAGAATACGTTTCAAGCTTTTATCCGTTTTTGAAAATGCAAAAGCGGCGACCAATGGGTGCGCCGCTTTGAAAAGTGGTTTGGGGGATTAATGTCCCTTGATCACTTCGCCTTCTTTCAATTTGTACAGCGTACCGCAGTAAGGGCATTGCGCCTTGCCGGTTTTGGCAATATCAAGGAAAACGCGCGGGTGCGAATTCCATTTCAACATATTCGGCATCGGGCAGTGCAATGGCACATCGTGTGCGGTGACTTCGATTTCTTTTTGGGTGTTGTCGATCAAACTCATTATTCTCTCCAACTTAATTGGGTACTCTAGTGGGTATATCCATCTGGTCATTTATTGATAATGATTTCAGGTGTATACCTTCTATTGATTGGTCATGTATCTCAAGTTTTATTGAGAATTTTTAAGTGCCTTCGGCACTGTGTTTTACAGTCGCAGTCCGCGACGAGGACTTACTTCTCTTGCTTCGCCAAGAGAAGTAAGCAAGAGAAGGCGACCCGGGCTCAAAGCGCTCCGCGCTACCCTCTGCTCGTCGCGAGCCAAACGATGAAACTGTTTGTCTCTCTTCTCGCCTCGGTTTTCGCTACACGGGATTTTAAGCCCCAGACCGATCAGCGTACTTCGTATTAACTAAAGCTCTTTGCCTATTTATGCCTTTAGCACTGCCAAGAAGCGAGCGAGAGGCTCGAAGGCAAGGCAGAAAAAAGCGAAAAACCGGAGTTTACAAGTGTAAATGAGGATTTTGAGCTTTTTTCTAACGCAGGATTCGAGTCTCGCAGCCGCTTCGACTTAGACCAGCGTCAGCCAGTCTTCGTGCTTAGGATCGAGACCTTTTACGCAATCAAAATAACGTTTTTGCAAACGCTCAGTGATCGGGCCACGCGTGCCAGCGCCGATTGGGCGGTTGTCCAGCTCGCGGATTGGCGTCACTTCAGCAGCCGTGCCGGTGAAGAATGCTTCATCAGCCGTGTAGATTTCGTCGCGCGTGATGCGTTTCTGTACGACGGTAAAACCTTCTTCGGCAGCCAGTGTCAGCACGGTATTGCGCGTGATGCCGTCCAGACATGAAGCCACGTCCGGCGTGTAGATGATGCCTTTTTTGACGATAAACAGGTTCTCGCCAGCACCTTCGGATGCGTAGCCGTCGGTGTCGAGCAGCAGTGCTTCGTCGTAACCGTCAGCAGCAGCTTCCTGATGCGCCATGATCGAGTTGATGTAGTAACCGCTGGCTTTGGCACGCACCATCGATACGTTCACGTGGTGACGCGTGAAGCTTGAAGTTTTTACGCGAATGCCTTTAGTCAGGCCATCGTCACCCAGATAAGCGCCCCAAGGCCATGCCGCCACGATGGTGTGGATCGTGTTGCCGGTTGCAGCGATGCCAAGCTTTTCACTGCCGATGAATGACAGTGGACGCAGATAGCACGATTTGAGCTTGTTTTCGCGTACTACGGTTTTTTGGGCTTCGTTCAGCTCTTCAGCGGTGTAGCCGATTTTCATCTGGAAAATCTTGGCTGAATTGAGCAAACGTTCGGTGTGATCCTGCAGGCGGAAAATCGCGGTGCCTTTTGGTGTTTCGTAAGCGCGAACGCCTTCAAACACGCCCATGCCGTAATGCAAGGAATGCGTGAGGACGTGGGTCGTCGCGTCGCGCCATTCAACCAGTTTGCCGTCGTACCAAATAACGCCGTCGCGATCTGCCAGTGACATGCTGCTCTCCTGCCTGTTTTGCTGTATTCGGGAAAACAACGATTGTAACCGAAAATATGCATTTTCTGTTGTTCTTGCTGAGTGAGGCAGGCGTTGATTTTTCGCTGCTTTTCTTTAGCGCTGCAGCTGCGGCCGGGGCGGAGTTATGCCGGAGCACGCAACAGATTTTCCAGTGCCGGATGCATGATTTTTTTGGGGCTGAAAATGGCGTGATAGTGCGCGGCCACGCCACTTAAAGCACCCAGTGTGAGCAGATCGTCTGCGGGTATTGCCTTGGAGGCGATAACTGGTGTTGGTTGTAGGCCTATACCTGCCCGGGCAAAGGCGTGCATCAATTCGCTGTCGGAAAATTCGCCGATGATATCCGGATAAATCTGTCTGGCGGCAAACCAGGCGTCCAGTTGCAGGCGCAAAGCCGTATTGCGCATCGGCAGCAGAATCGGAGCGCCATTCAGGCTGGCGGGGAAGTCGGCCTGATATCGCTCGACCAGTTCACGCGTTCCCTGCAACATGATCGGCGCTTGCACCAGAGGCTGACAGCGTAACTGGAGCGCTTCAGCGTTCGGTAGCGGTCGGTCAGCCAGCACCAGATCAAACTGGTGCAGCGTCAGCTTGGCAATCAGCTCGTTGAGTTCGCCGTCGACCTGACAAACCAGTTTGACCGCCGTCTGTGAGGTTTGCGATGTCTGGAGTAGCGGTGCGAGCAGTTGCGTGGCATTGCTTTTCGGGATCATGTCGACGATGCCAATATTGAGTCGCGCCCGCAAACTGTCGCCGCGTTCCATTGCCAGTTGCAATTCATTGCCGAGCATGAAAATCTGATCGGCGTAATGCAGCATCGTTCGGCCCGCTTCGGTCAGCTGCAAGCCGCGCCCGACTTGCGTAAATAAGGTCTGTCCGGTGTCCTGCTCAAGCAGGCTGACCTGCCCGCTGATCGTTTGCGCGGTAATTCCCAACTTGCGCGACGCCGCGCTGATCCCACCTTCCTTGGCAACGACCCAGAAATAATGCAGATGTTTATAGTTCAGCGTATGCATGCATAACCTTTCGAGAAAAACTGACGATGTTTCAGTGTAGGAGCGATGGCTGTCCGGGTAAAGCCGCGTTATGATTCGCAGTTAATTGTGCTGACGGAACCTGCGGGCGGGCGAAGAGTCTTAATATCGATGTCAGCGCGTGAGCTACCCATTGTTAAATGGCACGGTGGCGCAAATCTTAAGCAATAATCTTCCAACTCTTGATCAAGGAGCAGATTGTGAAACGGACTATTTTATTAATCGCGACCAATATTGCTGTGATGGTCGTGCTCGGGATTGTTGTCAGTGTACTGGGCTTGAACCGCTTTATGAGCGCGAATGGCCTCAATTTACCCATGTTGCTGATGTTTGCCGGCGTGATGGGTTTTGGTGGCGCGTTTATTTCGCTGGCGATGTCCAAAACTATGGCCAAATGGAGTACTGGCGCACAGGTGATTGAGCGTCCGCGCAATCAGGACGAGCAATGGCTGTTTGATACCGTCGCGCGTCTGGCGCAACGCGCACAAATCGCGATGCCGGAAGTGGCAATTTACGAAGGCGAACCGAACGCGTTTGCAACGGGCCCATCGAAAAATAACTCGCTGGTCGCCGTTTCAACCGGCTTGCTCTACAGCATGACGCACCGTGAAATCGAGGCGGTGCTGGCACACGAAGTGGCGCACGTCAAAAACGGCGATATGGTCACGCTGACGCTGATTCAGGGTGTCGTGAATACCTTCGTATTTTTCCTCGCGCGCGTTGTCGGCTATTTGGTTGATTCTTTCCTGCGCAAGGACGAAGAATCGTCGGGACCCGGTATTGCGTACATGATCACCGTGATTATCTGTGACATTGTTTTCGGTATCCTCGCCAGCGTCATCGTCATGTATTTCTCGCGCCAGCGTGAATTCCGGGCTGACGCCGGTGCTGCGCAATTGATGGGTGAAACCGCACCTATGGTCGACGCACTACGCCGTCTGGGCGGCATGGCGCCGAACGCCTTGCCAAGCAATATGGCCGCGTCGGGGATTTCGGATAAAGCCGGCTGGTCGTCACTATTCAGCTCGCATCCTTCGATGGAAGAGCGTATTGCGGCTTTGCAAGCGATGCGCTGATATACATCCATTGGGTATTGCTTTGTAGTCATCAGAGGGTATTGCTCGCAAGGCAATACCCTTTGTTTTTTTGTGGGCATCAGCCCCTTACTCGCCAGAACTTGTAATACGGCTGTCATTGAGTCGCTTTACAGTGGTGCCATCTTGGGTTTGAAGATGGTCATCAAATGAAAATTGCAGTGCAGCTCAAACTGGGCAGTGTTTTAACCGGGCTGGCGCTGGGCGTGGCCGTTTTGCTGGCTGCGGGCAATCTGCAGCAACTCAAGCAAAGTTTCGATCTTTATCGCGATGCGCGCCGTTCGGCTGCCGAGCTGGTGCAAATCAAGGTCAATATGCTGACCTTGTCCCGGCTCGATGTGATGCAGCCCGATATCAAACAGCAGCTCGATGCTTATGAGCAGCGCATCAGCAAGACCAGCAAAACCTTGCAAATGCCGGCAGCGCAGCAGACCCAATTTAATCAATTACTCAGCGATAACTGGGCGCGTTATCTGAGTCAGTTTCGCAATGCGGCACTGATCGCCGAAACGTCGCCCGAAGATGCACTGTCGATTCCCGAGCAGATTTACCGCAACGATTTGTCGCCGATGCTGACGGCGCTTGATCAGTTAATGGCGCAGGAAGCGCAACGCGCCGCCGAGGCCGAAGCCGGTTTTGCCCGCCAGGTCGGACAGGCATTCTGGTGGGTGCTGATTCCCTTGCTGGTTTCTGGCGCGATGATTATTGGCCTGCTGCTGTTTTTTGTTCGTCGATTGCAACGCAGTCTGGGTGAAATGGAGCAGGTCGCCCAGCGTTTGCAGGCGGGCGATTTGACCTTGCGGATGCCCGAAGGGCAGGACGAACTGGGCGCCTTGGGCAGGGCGATCAATCACTTCTTGTTGCAGCTGATGCAAGTGCTCTCGCAAGCCAAATCGGCTTCGCAGCATACGCGCCGTGACGCGGTGCATATCACCGAGCTGGCCAATCAGGCCGCGCAAAACATGATTGATCAATCAACGCGGGTCAATGAAATCAGCCTGGCGACCGACAGCATGACCGAGACGGTGCATCATGTCGGCGCGCTGGCGCAGGAAGCGGCAATTGCGGCAGGGCAGGCCAAGGAAACGACGCGCGAAGCCAAGCAGTCCGGCGCGATGACCTTGCAAAATTTGCAGGCGCTCTCAACGCATTTCACTTCGGTCGAGCAGGCGATGCACGAGCTGGGATTGTCGTTTGGCAAAATCGTGACTGTCAGCGCGACGATCAAGGATATTGCCGAACAAACCAATCTGTTGGCGCTCAACGCCGCGATTGAAGCGGCGCGCGCCGGCGAGCATGGCCGCGGCTTTGCTGTTGTCGCCGATGAAGTGCGCAAGCTAGCGCAAAATACGACCGATTCAACGCATACCATCGCCCGGATTCTTGATGCCACTCGGCAGTCAACCGAACAAACCGGCAAAGCGGTCACTGCTGCAGGCCAGTATTTGTCAGCGTGTAACCGGGACGGCGAAATTGTCGCGCAGGCGCTCAACCAGATTCACGAAATCAGCGAAACGGTTTCCGACAAAATGACCGGCATTGCCAGTACGGTTGATGAGCAAAGCCGCGCAGCGAGTGCGATCAATCAGCAGCTGGCTGACATTGCCCAGGGGCTGAACCAGACCACGCAGAGCAGCAACAGCATTACACAGGACATGCGCCAATTGCAGGACGTCGCCAATCAGCTGGAAAACAGCATGGCGGCTTTACGAACAGCTTAGTTTATACCTGTGGCCAGTATTGGCGTGAAGTGAACAATGGGTATGGCCTGCAAGGAAATACCCACTTGTTTGGGGGGGTCTCAAGACGTTTCCTGATTAGGTAGCTGTCTCAGCATGGCATTCCCCCTTCAATGAAGGGGGGTTAGGGGGGATTTCGGCACTATTCCAAGCTATTTTTGTGACTGAAACAAAGCCAAATGCCCCTCTATCTCTCTTTTACAATCCCACAAGGGGACAGACGAGGTGAATGAGCAAGCGCTTGCTGAGATGGCTACCTAATCATAGGTGTTGATATGGTTAATCAATCGCTGTCGCCACTCCTTCCCCCATCAGTACCACAGAGGTACAAACGGGGAGGGGGAACAAAAACAACAAGTAAACCATCAACACGAAATAAGAACATTGCCTTTGTTTGCACGCTATTTATTTCTCAGCGCCTTGCTGACGCTATTGAGTAGCGTGAAGTTGGCATCGTCCTGCGTCACTTCCCAGATCATCACGCCGCCGAGTTTTTTCTCTTTGACGTATTTCACTTTCTCGGCCAGAGACGTCGGGTCGTCATAGGTAATCAGCTCTTTTTTACCCGCGTGATACAGATACGGCGAGTTGCCTGATTCGGCATTGCGATACGCTTTCCAGCCCTCGGCTTTGGCATATTTAGTCTGGAAATCGGCCCAACTGGCGACGCCGGCTTCGGGCTCATCCTTCAGGCCGGGGCCTGACATCGCTTGCGCCAAGCCGTCGCCTTTTTCTCCGGCCGCAACATTACCGAGACCGCGCACATAAAATGGCACGCCGAGCACCAGTTGTGCCGGTTTTGCGCCGAGCGACAGCAAGTAATCAACGGCCTTGCTGCTCGATAACACATTGCCATCCGGATCGTTCGGTACGCTGTGCAGACTGGCGTGCAGCGTCGCGGTTTTGCTCCAGCCGCCGGCTCTATCGTAGGCCATCAGATTGACCCAATCGAGTAGCGGCAGCGCGGCTTTCATATCGTAGCCTTGCATCACCCAGCCGCCGTTATTGGCGGGGATCGCGACACTGAGCTGATAGCTTTTTTTATCGGCTTTGCCTGCGGTATCGAGTGCTTTGCGAAAATCGCCGAGCAAGCTGACCCAGTTTTTCAAATCGGCAGGTGACGCGTCGGCGGCGTAATCGCCACCAGTGACCGGATGCTCCCAATCCAGATCAAGGCCGACGCAGCCTGAGTCACGCATAATTGCAATCGACGACTTCACCAGCTTGGCGCGGCCCGCTTCGGTTTGCGCGGTTTTCGCGATATTGCGCGAACCCGTCCAGCCGCCAATCGCCCACATGCAGTTCAAGTTGGGATTGCTCTTTTTCGCAGCTTTAAACTGTGCCAGCCATAAATCAGCACCGGCTTTCGTCGCTGCCGGCAAATACGCTTCGCCGCTGGCGTTGACTTCGATAAACGACAAAATGCCGACATCGAGCTTGGGCAATTGCGCACCGGTTTTACTGACTGTCGCAGCGTCTTTCCACGTTGGCAGGTAGGAAATCAATTTATCGTTCGCAAAGCTGGTCGCCGACAAAGCCAGCAGGGCATAAGGCCAGAGTTTCATTTTTGTATCCTTTGTATTGATCGAATTGATCCGTTGTTGGCCAGTATACGGACGGGCGAAAAGAGCGCCAATCATTGCGCTCACCTTGTCGGTATCGTGACTGAATGGGGGAATTTGCCGGCAAAATCTGGCTTGATTGCGGCGCCAAAACGCAGCGAATGCCGCCATCAATCGGATCAATTTCACCACGAACTAACGATGCTTAATGCTTGGCTGAAGTTGCTTGGTTTAAACTCGGTGGCTGGCCGGGTTCGGCCAAGAGTGGATAATAGGCGTCATGAGACAGATCTATCGCATGTCACTAAAGGGAATCGCTTGGATCGCCACGGCTTTTGCTGGCTGGAATTTTCTAGGTGATTGGCTGGCTCCAGATTACTGCCTAGACTTCAGCGGCGCCTTCGATTATGTCAACTGGCGTTGCAGCTACGACGACGGGGAGGCCTTTCCCTATATAGCCTTTGCGGCCTACAGCCTGCCGTCGTTCCAGCTATTCGCGGGATTGCTTGTATTGGCTATTGTGTTACAGGTGGCGCTGCGCCGTCCACGTACTGACGCCTAGCCTCACATCTATTACCAGTCTACATGGTGCCGAGTATGTCGATGAAGGCTAGCGCCATTCCTCCGATTAGCGCAGCGTAATCGGAGGAATGGCATGCGTACGATTACGCTGCGCTAATCGTACCTACCTATTTGCGGGATAATGTGTCAGTGGAAGGCTGGGTAGATATATACTGTGTTGGGTATGTCGATGAAGGCTATTGTGGTATTGCCCTTGATGAATATACCCATTGAAAAAAATTGCCCGCAATCGCGGGCAATTTTCATTTGGGCGGTGCTGCCGGTTTATTCTTTCTCAAACCACGCGATGCTTTCGACGTGCGCGGTGTGCGGGAACATATTGATGATGCCGGCGGTTTTGAGCGTATAGCCTTTTTCGTTAACCAGAATATCGGCGTCGCGCGCCAGCGTGGACGGGCTGCACGAGACATAAACAATCCGTTTCGGTCCGTTGTCGGCGGAAATCGCCTGACACAGTGACAGCGCGCCGTCGCGTGGCGGATCGATCAGCATTTTGTCGAAAGCCCCAAGCTTTTCCAGCCATTCGGGGTTCATATCGAACAGATTGGCCATTGTGAAGTCGGTCAGATGATCCAGACCATTGTGCTTGGCGCCTTCAAAAGCGCGCTCGACCAACTGCTGGCTGCCTTCCATACCGAGTACCTGTGCGCCACTGCGCGCAATCGGTAGCGTGAAATTACCCAAGCCACAGAACATGTCGGCAATGCGTTCGCCCGGTTGCGGATCGAGCATTTTGACCGCGCGCTCGACCATCACGCGGTTGATACCGTGATTGACCTGAGTGAATTCGGTCGGCTTGAACGGCATTTCAATATTGAATTCGGGCATCAGATAAGTCAGCGCCGGAGCATCAAGCGGATACAGCGGGTAGGCGGTGTCCGGACCTTTCGGTTGTAACCAGATCTGGACTTGCCACTGATCGGCGTAGGCCTTGAACAGCGCAAAATCGGCGTCATTGATGTCTTCCATATTGCGGAACACCAGCACAGTGACATTCGCGCCGACAGCGAGTTCGATTTGCGGCATGCGGTCGAAAATCGACAAGCCTTTCACCAGCTCGCGTAATGCCGGTAGCTGGTCTGAAACGTGTTTGGGCAGAATATGGCATTCGTGCATGTCGGCAATAAAGCTCGAGCGTTTTTCATGAAAGCCGACGAGGACGGTGCCTTTTTTAACGACATTTTTGACCGACAGGCGGCCACGATGACGATAGCCCCAGGCCGGGCCGTAAATCGCTGGCAATATCGATTGCGGCGTGACATGGCCGATGCGCTGCAGATTGTCTTCCAGAATGCGCTGTTTGGCTGCGACCTGGGCGCCAAATTCCATGTGTTGTAATGAGCAGCCACCGCACACGCCATAGTGCGGACACTTAGGGTTTACCCGCATAAAGCTGTCATTCTGTATACTGGTCGCTTGCGCGCTTTCAAAGGTGGGCTTTTTGCGGAAACTGGTGTAAGTCACTGTTTCAAAAGGCAGGGCGCCATCGATGAACAGGGTTTTTCCATCGGCGTTATGGGCGATGCCAAAGCCTTCATGGCTGAGGGATTCAATTTTGACTGTGTTCATGCTGTGGGCTGAGTTCATGCTATGCAGTGGGCGCAATTGTAATAGGTTGCAATTATAACCGAGACAGGACATCAGGCTGTTATCCATCATGAAGCTCAAATCCACATTGCAATGCTCAGCTATGCTCGAGGCCAAGGACTGGGATGTTTTTGCCGAGCAGCTGGTTCACTCGATCCGCACGTCGTTTGATGCCAAGCGCACGTTTCTGGTTTTGCCCGACGACGCCGGTGGATTGAAAATCCATGCCCAATCAGTGATCGGTTTGCGTTCGCTGTGTTTTGGTGAGCCGCAGAAACCGGAAAGTTTTTATGGTTTGGCTGTGACAGACTTGCAGCGCCAATTGCACTCTCCGGCGCTGTCGGTGCAGCCGGTTGATTTTCAGGTGCAGGATATCTGGGAAGTCGATGGTGATAGCGTTCCCGAGCTGGTGCGCTGGATTTTACCGCTTGAATCGCATGGCAAGCTGATCGCTTGTCTGTATGTCGAGTTGTCCGATGTGCTGAGCCTAAAGTCATATTTGTCCACTTCGGAATTCTGGGTCGAGTGCGAAGCGCTGGCGACGCTGCTGGCTGACCGGATTGAATCATTGCTCACCGGCGGCGAGGTGTCGCTTGATGAAATGACCCGCCGTTTGCAAACCAGTCTGAAACGTACCGAAGAATATCGCAAATTATTGCAAAATCTGCATGAAGTTACGCTCAGGCTGACGCAAACGACCGATCTGGACACGCTGCAGCGTGAGACGGTGCGTGCGGCCATTACCGAGCTGGGAATAGATCGTCTGGGCTTGTTTGCGATCGATCAGGAACAGGATTTGATGCTGGGGACTTATGGTACCGATAACGACGGTAATCTGACCGACGAGCACTGGTATAGCTGTCCGATTCCGCAGCACCCCATTTTTTTTGCCGCAGCAGAAAAGCCCGGCGAAGTGATCGTCAAGGAAGACGCGCCGATTTATTACAATAAAGTGGTCGTGGGGCGCGGCTGGAATTCATTGGTGGGACTGTACGCCGATGGCATCCATCTGGGCTGGATGGCGGCCGATAACTTTTTGCGCCGCCGTCCGCTGATGCCGTATCAGCGTGAAGTGATGAAATTGTTTGCTGCGATTGTCGCGCAATTGATTCGTGCCAAACAGGTGCAGCAGCAAATGCATCAGCTCAATGAAAGGCTGTCGCAACAGGCGTGCGAGCTTGAGCGCGCCAAGGACGAGGCCGAAGCGGCCAGCCGTGCCAAGTCTGATTTTCTGGCGATGATCAGCCATGAAATCCGCACTCCGCTCAATGGCGTGCTCGGTTTTGCCCAGTTGCTCAAGGATACTGAGCTTAATAAAAACCAGAGTGAATACGTCAGTAATATTCGCAAGTCCGGCGACTCGCTGGTGATGCTGATTAATGATCTGCTCGATTTTTCGAAAATTGAAGCTGGTAAATTCGAACTGGCGTCAGATTTCTTCAATTTGCAAGAAGTACTGGAAGACTCTTGCAGCATGCTGGTGTCGCGCGCGGTCGAGCGGCGGATCGAGCTGGTGCTCGATATTGCGCCGGTGTTTCCTGGGCGCTATTTCGGCGATGGTTTGCGGCTTAAACAGGTGATGGTCAACCTGATTGCCAATGCTTTGAAATTTACCGAGCAGGGCGGTGTTTATGTCAGTGCTGATGTAGTGAACGATGTTATCGAACTGCGAGTGAAAGACACCGGGATTGGTATTAGCAAGGCGCAGCAGGCTTTGCTGTTCCGGCGCTTTTATCAGGCCGATGCCGGGTCAACGCGTCGCTATGGCGGAACGGGTCTGGGGCTGGCAATTTGCAAATTATTACTCGAATTGATGGGCGGCTCGATTGAGGTCGAATCCGAGCTGGGGCAGGGGGCATGTTTTATTGCCCGTTTGCCGTTGAACACCGAGGAGGTCATCCGTCCACGGGTTCTGCCAACGCTGGCGGCATTGCAGGGTAAAACAGTGGCTCTGCTGGGTTTGCCAAGCTGGAGTCTGTCATGGATCAAGCGTCTGCTCTGTGCATCGGGGGTGCAATGGCTCGATTGGCAGCACGATAGTTTGAATCATGCCGATCTGCTGATTGTTGATGAAGACGCCAGTGGCCCTTCAAGCCTGAAAGTGCATTGTCCGACGCTGGTGCTGGGTTGGCAAACGCCCCAGAATGCGCAGGCGGCCAAGCGTGCCTTTCTGGTCAAGCCCGCTTTGAGTGAGATCGGGCTGATTCGTGCTTTGCGCAAATTATTCGAAATTCAGCCCTCGACCGCTCCGGCCTCGCCAACGCATTTGCGTTTTCGCGGGCATGTACTGGTGGCCGAAGACAATCCGATGAATCAGCGGGTGGTCAGTGCTTTTTTGCGTAAGCTAGGTTGCAGCGTCGCGATCGCCAATAGTGGCAAAGAGGCGGTTGAGCTGGTGCAGCGTGAATGTTTTGATCTGGTGCTGATGGATTGGCAAATGCCGGAAATGGATGGCATCGAAGCGACGCGGCTGTTGCGCAGCCAGCCGCAGTTTGCCAATTTGCCCATTATTGCGCTGACTGCCAATGCCTACGAGAGCAGCGAGCAACATTGCCTGGCGGCAGGTATGGATGGCTTTTTGGCCAAGCCGCTGGAGTTGTCCCGCTTGCAGGATATGCTGGCTTATTATCTGGTCGAGTGTGATGACGAGTCCTGTGCCGTACAAAATGTCTGACTTAACTGACGTTGACCGGGATCGCAATGGGGAAAACCATGAGCGGCAAATGCAGCCAATTGACGTATCCTGAAGCCTCTTTTCACAGGTTTTTGACAAGGCATGAATTCTGATCGGAAAAATACCAGCCTGACCGGGCACATGCTGGTGCTGTTTTGTGTGCTGGTCTGGGGCGTGACTTTTGTTTCGACCAAGATTTTGCTGGCATGGCGCAGCCCGGTTGAAATCGCGCTGGATCGCTTTGTACTTGCCTACGCTTTGCTGGCCATTTTCCATCCGGTTTTCAGGCGTCTTTCCTGGCGCGAAGAGGCTTATTTTTTCGGTCTGGGGCTGTTTGGCGTCACGCTGTATTTTCTGACCGAAAATATTGCGCTGCAATACACGCAGGCCTCCAGCGTCGGCTTGCTGGTCTCGTCGGCCCCCTTGCTGACGGCTTTTTTTGCCCATTTCACCACGCACGACGAAAAGCTCAGCGCCAAATTGATCGGCGGTTCGCTGATTGCACTGGCTGGTGTGGCGCTGGTGATGTTTAACGGCAGCGTGATTTTGCAGCTCAGCCCACTGGGCGACATTCTGGCGCTTTCTGCTGGTGCGGCATGGGCGGTTTATTCATTGATGCTCAAGCGCGCCGGGCAGCGCTATGGCTATCTGTTTCTGACCCGACAAGTTTTCTTTTACGGCATTCTGACTTTGCTGCCTGCGGCATGGTTGATGGATTACCGGCTTGATCTGGGCTTGTGGCTCAATCCGGTGCAGGGCGGCAATATGGTTTTTCTGGGTGTTGTCGCATCGGCTTTGTGTTATGTCGCATGGAATAAAGCCGTTGGCATCATCGGTGCGGTGAAGGCCAGTAATTACATTTACTTGATTCCGATGATCACGATGCTGACTGCGGTGCTGGTGCTGGGCGAGCGGATTACCGGTCTGGGCGCGACTGGAGCGGCCTTGATTTTATTTGGGGTATATTACGCAGAGCATGGTTTTAATTGGCCTAGCTTTAAATAGGTGTGGGAGGTATGCTCTGGCGCGGGCTTTCGGTGCCAGAGCATTGAGTTGTGATTATTTGGCGGGCGCAGCGAGGCATTTGTACGCCAGACCTGCCAGTGCCGCACCGAGCAGCGGCGCGAGCCAGAAGAGCCAGACCTGTGATAATGCAGCGGTGTCGGCAAATAATGCCACTGCCAGACTGCGCGCCGGATTGACCGACGTATTACTGACCGGAATCGAAATCAGGTGAATCAGCGTCAATCCCAGGCCAATCGCAATCGGGGCAAAACCGGCTGGGGCGCGATGCTCGGTGGCGCCCAGAATGATGAGCAGAAACATGAAAGTCATGACGACTTCACAGACAAAAACCGCCATCATTGAATAGCCGCCCGGCGACAGGGTATCAAAGCCGTTGCTGGCAAAGCCACCGGCAACAAAACCGGCTTTGCCTGACGCGATCAGGTAAATGACCGCCGCACCTGCAATGCCGCCCAGCACCTGCGCGGCCATATAGGGTAATACTTCCTGTGGTGAAAATCGGCCAGCGACCAGCAAGCCCAGTGAGACTACCGGATTCAGATGACAGCCTGAAATATGACCAATGGCGAAGGCCATCGTGAGGACAGTCAGGCCAAAGGCCAGCGAAACGCCGGTGAAGCCAATTCCCAGTTCGGGAAAGGTGGCTGCCAGCACTGCACTGCCGCAGCCACCCAGTACCAGCCAGAATGTGCCGATAAACTCGGCAGCAAGTCGTTGTGACAAGGTGAACATTTTCAGCTCCTTTTCAAATGAACCAAAACAGGGCTGAAATTGCCTGAGTCCGGCATCAGCCTGTATGCAAGTTCGCGCTGAGTTGCGCTAGCAAGAGCCGTATTCAGCGCCCTTGTCTGGTTCAGAATAGTTGCTGATGTCGATCAGGCGTGCAAAATGCTGGTCAATGCGTCGACCAGCGCAGTGCATTCGGCATCGGTGCCGATTGAAATCCGCAGGAATTGCTCGATCCGTGGCTGTTTGAAGTGGCGAACCAGAATCGCCCGTTCGCGCAAAGCCTGAGCCAATTTGGCTGCGTCATGCTCCGGATGACGGGCGAAAATGAAATTGGCTTTCGATGGCAAAACCTCAAAACCCAGTTGCTTCAGATGCCCTGTCAGGGTATCTCGACTGGTGTTAATTGCAGCACAGGTTTGATCGAAATACCCCTTGTCCTCAAATGCCGCTACCGCACCGGCAAGTGCAACGCGATCCAGTGGATAAGAATTGAAACTGTTTTTGACCCGCTCCAGCCCCGCAATCAAGTCAGGGTGCCCAACGGCAAAACCGACTCGCAGGCCGGCGAGCGAACGCGATTTTGATAGCGTTTGTACCACGAGCAGATTGTCGTAACGTTTGATCAGGCTGATCGCGCTGACGCCGCCGAAATCGACATACGCTTCATCGACGACAAGCACCTGACCGGGATTCGCCTTGAGCAGGGCTTCGATTTGCTCAAGCGGCATCAGAATGCCGGTTGGCGCATTCGGATTGGGGAAAATAATCGCGCCACCATCGACATAATCCGCAGTGTCGATTTCAAATGCACCATTCAGCGGCACGGCGCGGTATTCAATCCCGTACAGCCCGCAATACACCGGATAAAAGCTGTAGCTGATATCGGGAAACAGCAAAGGTTTATCGTGCTTGAGCAGCGCCTGAAAAGTATGCGCCAGCACTTCATCCGAGCTATTGCCGACAAACACATTGGCGCGAGCCACATCATAATAGGCTGCCACCGCGTCTTTGAGCGCGTCGCCGTTCGGATCGGGGTAGAGGCGCAAATGATCGTTCACCGCAGCCTGCATCGCCGCGATGGCCTTCGGTGAAGGGCCGTATGGGTTTTCATTGGTGTTGAGTTTGATCAGATTGGTGATCTTGGGCTGCTCACCGGGCGTATAGGGGGTGAGCGTGTGAACAACGGGGCTCCAGAAGCGGCTCATGTGACGATCCTTGACGCTGGGTCTTTGGCTGAAAGCAAAAACAATTTTACCAAGAAGCAATGAAATGAGCGTTGTAGATTCAGGGCTGATTGGCAAAATTTTTCGGTAAAAAACAAAAAACCCCGCAAAGCCTGAACTTTCGGGGTTTATGTTTTTTTGTGGTGCCAACACGCCACTCGATTAGGTGTTCAATGCATTGATTTTATTGGGTTTGATGTGATTTTTTATTGAAAAAGACCATCAATTAGACCAACAATGGCTAATGAAAGGGCATCAAAAGAGGGTTTGACTGATGGCTGGAATATCAAAATCGGATAATTTAAGTGTTCTGGCGCTTAAGAAAAAAATAGGTGAAGCACAAGAATACATCTCCTCAGGGCTGAAGTCTCCCCCATGTAAAATTGCATGCGGATTTGGATTGTCTTTATGGGTGATGGGCGATTCTGGTTATTGGAAGCTACCGTATCGATATCAGGGGAAGCAAAAAACCATATCCCTCGGCGTATGTAATCTAAGTAAGCCTGATCTAGCAGATGCCCGAGCTCGTGCGCTCAAGGCCAAAGAACTGTTGGCTGATGGAGTAGAGCCAAGCACAGCAAAAAAAGCAAAAGAGCTAAAAGCAGCTGCCGAGCTGTATCAGCAAGAAAATACCTTTGAGGCCGTAGCGCGAGCTTGGCACAAAAAAGAGGTTGAGAGCAGTACATGGATCCCTAGCCATGCCGAGCGGATTATGAAACGCCTCGTGGCAGATATTTTTCCGATTCTTGGGCATCGTCCCGTAGACAGTTTAGAAACCCATGATCTACTTCAGCCGCTGACTCTTGTAGCTCAGCGAGGGACATACAATCTTGCCAAAGCGTATCGCCAATACATTACGGTGATCATGCGGTATGCCGTGCAGATTGGAAGGATCAAAACAAATCCTGCCCTAGACTTGCAAGGGGCTATTCCAACGCGCAAGCCGGTTAATCGACCAGCATTGCCGCTATCTGAACTTGCTGAGTTGATGAGTCGGATTAATGCTTACCAAGGTTTGGTTACGGTCAAAACGGCCACCAAGTTTGCTTTATTAACAGGGGCACGCTCATCCGAGTTTCGTTTTGCCCGCTGGACTGAGTTTGATTTGGATAAAGCTGTATGGACGATTCCTGCTGAGCGTGATGGAGTTGAAGGCGTCCCAAACTCTGTTCGTGGTGAAAAAATGCGCCGTGAGCGGATCATCTATTTGTCTCATCAAGCGATTGAGCTGATTACGCTGCTGCGTAAATTAAACGGCGACGCGATTTTTGTATTTCAAGGCCGCAAATTAGGTACACCGATCAGTGAAAATACAGTCAACAATATGTTGAAAAAAATAGGGTACAACACTGCTAGCGACATCTGTCTGCATGGTTTTCGGACCATGATGGTTTCATCGCTTAATGAATCAAATCGTTTTAGCCGTGATGCTATCGAACGGCATATTGGTCATGAAGGCGGCAGCGGCAATCGAGTAGAACAAATTTATAAACGCAATGCACTGTATTTGACCGAACGTCAACGCATGCTGCAATGGTGGGCAGACTACTTAGACGCAAATTCTCACGGTCGATATATTGCCCCCGATGTATTTGCTAACGACCTTGGCACAAATATCAGGCCGTTACCCATCAGAGCCTAAAGCTTGCAAGAGTTCATAATCAAAATGAGCTCTTGCACATACCGATCTATTTTTCACGCCCCGCTCATTTCCATATTCACTGAAACTGGCATTCATATTTCATGGGATCTTGGTAAAATCAGCTTTCGCCCACGTCAAAAGATCAAAGCCATGAGCCGTTTCTGGAGCCCTGTTGTACACGCCCTTACGCCGTACACGCCGGGTGAGCAACCGAAGATCACTAATCTGATCAAACTCAACACCAATGAAAATCCGTATGGTCCGTCGCCCAAGGCGATTATGGCAATGCGAGAGGCGGTGAACGATCATTTGCGGCTCTATCCCGATCCAAATGGCGACGTACTCAAAGACGCTGTGGCGC